>DAIRTI010000060.1:0-17388 GCA_036803965.1 Propioniciclava sp. | reverse complement strand
CAAGCAGCGCTTCGATCCAAACGATGTTCGAAGAGTTCGAGGTTCATTCGGTGCACGACGGACGCTCGCGGATAGAACAGCCGGCCCAGCTGTTGGCGGGCCGCCGGTCCGGCCGAGGCGACGAACCCCATCGGGAGCCGGCGGTTCCCGGGCAGTGGCGACCGCAGGGACCGCACGATGATCCGACGCACCTGCCAGCCGCCGCCGACGGCGTCCAGGGCTGTTCCGGCGCGGGCCGCGATCTCCTCCTGGTAGACCTCAGCACCCATGGGCGCGGCGGTGGCGCTGGTGGCGATGGTCAGCGAGGGCATCGGGATTCCGCATCCGTCTCGGTGGTTCCCCCATCCTGGCATGGCCACGGGCTGCGGGCCGCGCGGGCGGCGTCCAGCTGATACCGGCGGACGGCCACCATCCGGGCTGGGATGCTGGAGCCCACGGTGTCCGCGCTCCGGGCTGGCGGACGCTCCTGCACGAGGGGGAGACCGATGGAGACCGGCGCAGGGTTCGACTGCGACGTCGTGATTCCGACGCACGGCCGCAACCCGGAGTTGCTTGCGGAGACGATCCGCAGCGTGGCCGGCCAGACGCTCGCGCCGGTACGCATCCTGGTGGTGGTCGACGGCAACCCGCCGGCCGCGCGCGAGATCCGGGCTCGGCACCCCGAGGTCGAGGTGATCGCGCAGCCGCACCAGGGCGTCGCCGCGGCCCGGCAGAAGGGTGTCGACGCGGCGACCAGCCGCTGGATCGCGTTCGTCGACGACGACGACCTGTGGCTGCCCGAGAAGCAGGCGGTGACCGCGCGTTACCTGCACGAGCACCCGGACTGCCTGGCCGTCCGGGCCGGGTACTGGATGTTCACCGCCCCCGACAGCCCGATCGACGGCCTCAACGGCCAGACGGTGGAACTCCGGGCGGGCACGCTCGATGATCTGCTCGGGGCGTTGCCGGACGCCGTCCCGCTGAACGACCTGAGCTATCTCGACATCGCCGGGGACAGCCTGGGCCTCATGCTCGAGTTCAACAGGGGTGTGATCGGCACGAGCGTGATCGCGCGGGAACTCGCCCAGGCGCTCGATCCCGTCCCGGCAGGGCAGCAGCCCGGCGACGACTTTCTGCTCTTCTGCAACGTGGCCGCCTCGACCGAATGGCAGCTCATTCCGCAGCGCCTTCTCGGGTACCGCGTCCACCCCGGCCAGGACACCAGCCGATCGGACGCCGAGGGTCCCCGTCAGATCCTGCTCGCCAAGCGGCACGCCTGGGCCACGCTCGGCGAGCGGGCCCCACGATCGCTGGCCTCGTACGGGCGGTTCTACCGCGCCGAGGTGCGGCAGTTCGTCTGGAGCCAGGCCAGACGAGGCCGCATCGGGGCGGCTTTCTCCCTCTACGCCGACGGCCTACCGCTGCTTCCCCGCTGGAGAGACCGGGCGCTCGCCGCCGTGCCCGAGCCGGTGGCCTGGCGCGTGGGTCAGGTTCGGCAGCGGCTGCATCCTGCTCGCACGGGTCGGCCCCCGTGGTGAGTTTCAAGGTGCGGCGCCCCCTCCTGGTCCTTGCCACGGCGTCATTCTGGGTAGCGTTGTGGCCGAGGACCGTGCCGAGTCCGCTGGTGTCCGATCGGGGGACGTTCATCTCCGTTGCCGAGCGGCTCGTGGCCGGCGATCGGCTGTACGTCGACGTGTGGGACAACAAGGACCCCCTCTTCTACTACGCCAACGCGGTGGGTCGTCTCTTCGGGCCGTTCGCGGATCTGGCCTTGGAAGCGGCCTGGCTGGCCGTTGCGATGGTGGCCGTCGGCGTCCTGGCACGGGCGCTCGGTGCGGCCCCCGTGGTCCGGTGGGCGCTGGTATGTCTGGCGACGCCGGCCGTCCTCACCGGATCCTTCTACTTCTCAGGTCACACCCATCTCCCGGGCACGGCGGTCGGGCTGGCCGTGCTGGCGGCGACGGTTCGCAGGCGCTACCTGGGAGCAGGCGTCCTGCTCGGACTCGTCGCCGGTCTCAAGTTGATCGCGGTCCCCGTGGTCGGGGTCGCCGCGCTGGTGTTCTTCCTGCTGCGGCGAGAGCCCAGAGGCTTGCTGCTGGGAATCGCAGGGGCGGCGCTCTCGGCATCCGGCTGGCTGGCCGTCCTCGCGGTGCGCGGGGAACTCGTGGCGTACGCCGACGTGCTGCTGTCCAACGCGCGCTATGCGGGCGCGGACTGGCTGCAATCGAGCTCACCGAGCTGGCTCGCCCATCTGGAGCGCGTGTGGTCGACGAACGTCCTCGCGTGCCTGATCGGCGTTGCCGCAGCACTGATGGTGGGCGCTCAGGCGCTGCGGCGTCCCGTACCGACCCGCGAGCGGGAGCCCGGGGAGCGGGATGCCGTCGCCCTGTGGTGGGCGACGGCGGCATCGCTGGTCGCGGCCATCGGCGTCCTCATGCTCACTGCGCTATGGCAGCATCACGCGCAGCTGCTCTACCTGCCCGGGACGCTCGCGCTGGTGGTGGCATCAGCGCGACCGGGCAATCTGCGCCGGCTCGGTGCGGTGCTGAGCGCGATCGTGTTCGTCGGAGGGGCCTGGGCCGTCTCCGGCGGAGCCGGCCCCCGCTTGTACCTCGGCGCAGCCGAGCAGGTCCCGGTGACGCTGGGCCTTCTCGCGTCGCCGACGCCCGGGGCGGAGGCCGTTCTCGCGGGCGGCTCGTCCGGCCGCATCGCCCGCGTGGGCACCAACGACGCGGGCACCTTCTTCGGTCTCCGCGCCTGGCACCTCGCCTGCCCGCGGTTCCACCAGTACCCGTTCGATCCGCCCGAGACCTTCGCGGCGGGGGTGGCCTGCCTGCCGAGCGCCGAGGTGATCGTGGTCGATGCCAAGGCGGTGCCGGAGCCGGGAGAGGACGCCTGGAACGGCTACTTGAAGGACGTCGAGCGCCTTCTGTCCGAGCGCTACGACTGCCAGCCCGTCGACACAGGCAGGGTGTGCTGGCGTCGTGACTGACCGTCCAGTGGCGAACCGGTGGACGCGAGGGCCGGTGCCGGCGTCCCGGCGCTCGGCTGGCTGCGCCTACATGATCTTGAGCCACACGCTTCCGCGTCAGGTCGAACGCCTGGCCCAAGCGATCAGGGACTCGTCGAAGGCGTCCGCGGTGCTCGTCGTCCACGACGCGCGGGCGTCCGAGTCGCCCAGGCCTGCCGCCGACCGGGTGCACGTGCTGGCGCACGACCTGGACACCGACTGGGGCAGCTGGGAGATCGTCGAGGCCACGCTGCTCGGGCTACGGGAGGCTCGCCGCCGATTCGATCCGGCCATGGTGGCGATCGTCTCAGGGCAGGACTACCCCACAAGATCGTTGTCTCAGTGGGAAGCGGGGTTCCTCGCCCGGGGAGGCTGGCAGGGGCGCGCCGATCCACTGGTCTACCGGCCCCGGTGGGGACGTCCCTACGGCGCGGGCGACGACGAGTTCACGCGCTACGCGTACTCGTGGCGCCGACTGCCCTGGGGTCGAACGCTCGGTACCTCGGCACTCATGCCGGTGCGCCTGCTCAGGGAGGGGCTGTTCAAGGCCGGTCACTACCTGGAGCCGGCGATCAGTGTCCGGACGCTGCCGCGTGGCCGCGGTCTGCACGTCGGACGCCGCTGGTTCCGCCCGCCGTTCGACGGCGCCACCCGCATGATGAAGGGCTCGCAGTGGCTGGCCCTGGACCGGGCGGCCCTCGACCACGTCCTGCAGCGCGACGGACAGGATCGGCACCTTCGCCGCACGTACGAGCGCAGCGTCATCCCCGACGAGGGCTACCTGCAGACCATGCTGGCGGCCTGGCGTCCAGCGCAGGACGGACCTCCGCTCACCTACGTCTGCGGGCCGCGCGACGGCAGCGACCCGGGGATTCTCGACCTCCGTGACCTACCCGACATCGAGGACGCCGGAAGCCCGTTCTGCCGCAAGGTGGCGCCGGGCGCCAGCGACGAACTCATGGCGGTACTCGACGCTCGCTGCCTGGCCGACAGCGAGGAGGGAGCCATCTCCTACGATGAGGGCCATCGCCAGCCCGAAAGCCGAGACCGCCCGTGACGACAGCGCAGCCCACCGCGGCCGTCGTCGTGGTGACCTACAACCGTCCCGACCACGTGCGCACCTGCCTGGAGCACCTCGCGGCTCAGTCCGTCGCACCGGCTGAGGTGCTCGTGGTCGACTCCTCCACCGACCGCCGAACCGCCGACGTCGTGCGCGCCTTCGAAGCCGTCGCCTACCTGCGCAACGAACTCGGCCTTGGGCACATGGCGACCTCACGGGCACTCGGGGTGGCGGCGTCCACCGCCGACGTGGTCGCCTTCATCGACGATGACGCGTACGCCGAGCCGCCCTGGCTGGAGCGGCTGCTGAGGCCTTACGCCGACCCGCTCGTCGGCGCTGTCGGCGGCCGGGCTCGTAACGGGAACCCCGGCGAGGAGACCGAGGGGGTCGATCGGGTGGGGCTGCTGCTTCCGGACGGCTCGCTCACCGGCTTCTTCGCGGCGATCACCGAGGGCGACGTCGAGGTCGACCACCTGATCGGCTGCAACATGTCCTACCGCAGGGCCGCACTGGACGCTATCGGGGGCATCCACGATCACTGGCCCGGCACCAGCCTGCGCGAGGACGCCGACACCGGCCTGCGCCTGCGCCGGGCCGGCTGGAAGGTCGTGTACGCGCCCGACGCCGTCGTCTTCCACGTCGGCGGGGCGTACGCCAGGGGACGTCGCTTCGACCTGCGCTACACCTTCTACGGCGCCCGGAACCACGTCGTGCTGCTCCACCACGCCCTCGGCAGCAACGCGCCCGAGACGCGCAGGTATCGCCGGACGGCCACCCGGGCCGTGGGCGGGGAGTTGAAATACGCCTTCGCCGCCCTCCGCGACCCCGAGCGCAGCCTCTACCGCAAGGCGCGCGGCTTCGCCAACGGAGTCTCTCGCGCCGCGGCGCAGGCGAGCGGCACGCTCGTGGGCCACCTAGCCGCCCGGGGCGTCCGGGTGGGAACCCAACACCTGGCGACGCGTCCTCAGCCGGAGCGGGCGGCCCGTGTCCGAGCGTGACGGGACCGCCGGCGTCCCGCCGGAGGATCAGACCGGCGCCGGTCCCCTGAACCGGTCCAAGCTGCAGTCGCTGGCCGTCGCCGGGGCGTCCTGGACGATGATCCACACGCTGGTGTCGGTACCGCTCGCCTTTCTGGTCAACATCGCCGTCACCCGCCTGCTCGGCGTCGTCGACTACGGCCGGCTCGCTTACCTCTCGACGATCATGGACGTCGTCGGCGGCCTGATCAGCCTGGGCGTCGGGGTCGGCCTGCTGCAGTTCGGGGCGAAGGCCCACGCTGCCGGGCGTCGGGACGAGGTGAAGTCGCTGCTGTCGAAGGCCCAGGGATTCAGACTGCTGATCGACGTCCCGATCCTGACCCTAGTGGTGCTGGCGATCACCCAGACGAGCCCGCTGCTGCTGGCGATCGCGATCGTCTTCGGCGTGGTCGCCCCGGCGGCCCTCAGCGGCGCCCCGACGTGCCTCGGCATCGAGAACAAGACGGCCGCCGCGGCGCAGAACGCGATGATCGTCAACGTCCTCACGCAGATCGCCGTGCTGGCCGCGGCGTTCTGGATCGGCACATCGGACGCCGTCTGGGCGGCTCGGCTCGCCCTCGGCGGCGTGGCGGTGGCGACGGCCCTGTTCTGGATCGCCCCCGACTATCGGCGCTCGGTGCTGCGGCCGAACTGGCCACGGCACTTCCCGACCGGGTTCTGGGGCTTCGCGATCCCCGCGGGGCTCGCCGGGGTCGTCGGCAACCTGGTGGTCTCGCGGACCGAGGTGCTGGCGCTGGAGGGCATGAACCAGCAGGCCGCCGCGGGGCTCTTCGCCCTCGCCTTCGGTCTCGCTGGGCACATTTTCGCGCCGGCCCAGGCGCTGATCGGCCCGCTCGTGCCTGCGGTCGCCGGGCTCCGTGAGGTCGAGCCGGACGCCGTCGCGCCCGCGTTCGAACGCACGGTCCGGGCGTCCGCGACGGTGGTCGCGCTGATGCTCGCGGCGGCGGTACCTCTGTTCGCCGTGCTCGTCCCGCTGATCTACGGCGAGGCCTTCCGCCCGTCCGCACCGGTCTTCGTGGCGCTGGCCGTGGGCAACGCGGTGCTCGTGCTCGCCGGGCCGGTGCAGGCGTTCGTCCAGGCGCGCCTGAGCGGCTGGCCGCTGCTGTGGACCAACCTCATCGCCCTCGGCGTCGACGTTCTCCTGATGCTCGCGCTGATCCCGGTGCTGGGCATTTGGGGAGCGGTCGTCGCCAACCTGACCGCGGCGCTGATCCGGCTCGTGTTGCTGCTGCGCGGCGAGCTCAGGGGGCTCGAACTGGGCTGGGCCGTCCTGCTGAGGAACGCGTCTCCGCTCGCACTGGGCATCGCGTCCTGCATCGCCGCGTGGCTCCTGGGCTCCAGCCTGAGCGCGCAGGCAGGCCTGAACTCGGTGGTGGCGGCGGTCGCGGCGGGTCTCCTGGGTGCGGCGCTGCTCGTCGGGCTGGTCCGCCTCACCGGCTCGGGACTCACGCGGGCGGACGCCGACGCGATCGTCCGTGGCCTGCCGGCGGCTCTGGCACGCCCGGGGCGCCTAGCCCTGCGCGCCGTCACCCGAGCAAAGGATTGAGAATCGTGACGTCCGTGAGTGCGGGGATAGGAGCACGTCCGGAACAATGACCGCACCCGACCGCGAGCAAGGAAGGACTCGGGGATGACTCACCAGGCCGGACGCCTCGTCGGTCTCGACGCTCTGCGTGGCCTGTCCGCGTTGGCGGTGCTGGTGTGTCACCTCGGCGCCTACTGGGGATTCCTACGGCTACCGGGCAAGGGCCTGCAGCTCACGCAGATCGGCGCCCATGGGGTGGATGTCTTCGTCGTCCTTTCCGGCGTCTGCCTCGCGCTTCCACTGGCTGACCGTCGACGCACCCTCGATGCACGCCAGTTCTTCGGCCGCCGAGCACTGCGGATCCTCCCCGCCTACTGGGTGGCCCTCGCCATCGCCGCAACACTCGCAGCCAACGCAGCAACCTGGTCGCTGGTCGTGGGCGCGCAGGCTGACGCCCTCGACGTCCTCGTGCATGTGCCCGGCGCTCAGACCATCGCTTCGGACACCCTTGGCTCGATCAACGGTTCGCTGTGGAGCGTCTCGCTGGAGATCCAGCTGTATCTGGCCTTCCCCCTGGCCATCCTGGTGTGGCGACGATGGGGGAAGCGGGCACTCCTCCTGCTCGCCATGGGCGTGGCCCTGCTCTGGTGGCTCACGCCGCTCGTGCTGGCGTTGCCCTACCCGTTCTCCTCGCTGCCGGGGAACGGCCACGCGCTTCCTGCACGGTTCGTCCAATTCGCGGCTGGGGTGGCCGCCGCCGACTGGCTCGTCGAGAGACGACTCCCAACCGGACGCCGGGGAGTCCTGGCGTCGCTCCTCTGCCTCGTCGTCGCGACGGCCGGCACCACCCTGGAGGTCCCCCAATGGGTCGACGCCGCCCTGTGGGCCGTCGCCGGGGTCGCGTGCGTGGGCGTCGTGACCGGCGATTGGGCGTCCTCGGCCCTGCGCGACACGTTGGAGGCCTTCGGCCTGCGCACCTTCAGCTTCTACCTGCTGCACCAACCGGTCGTCCTGCTGCTCGCACCGCTGGTGGCCGCCTTTCCCGGAGGTTGGGTCGTCCAGCTCCTCCTCGGAGGTGCGCTCGCCTTGCTTCTGATCTGCGCGCTCGCTGAGGGACTCTTCAGGGCGGTCGAGTTACCGAGTCACGAACTGGGCAAGCGGCTCTTCCCGCGTGTCACGATGGCCCCCGCTGCCGCAAAAAGCGATCGAGGGCGGTCATGAGGGTGACGTAGGTCTCCCCCCACGTCATCGCCCGGGCCCTCTCAAGTGCGCGACGCTGCCAGAGAGCGAGGATCGCAGGATCGGTCAGCCGGTACAACGCGGCCGCGAACTGGTCCTGGTCCTCGGGGTCGACCAGAAGTGCGGCCCCTCCGCAGGCCTCACGCAGGCCGCCGCGGTCGGAGGCGACAACAGCCGCGCCACAGGCCATGGCCTCGAGAACGGCCATGCCGAAGGGCTCCTGCCAGACGGATGGCACGCAGACGACGTCCGAGTCGCGAAGGTGGCCGGCCAGTTCGCGCTGAGGGCAGAAGGGGATGAACCGCACGCTCAACCGCAGCTCCTCGGCGAGCGCCCGCAGGGCGTCCTCGTAGTCGCTGAGCGGGAGCCCGGCGCGATGGGCGCTGCTGCCGACCACACGGATGTCGGCGCTCCGCAAGCCGGCCGCGGCGATCGCCCGGAGCATCAAGTGGGGACCCTTGTAGTCGGACACCTGTCCGGCGAACGTGATCCTGAGCCGGTCGGGGGCCGCCGGCGAGCGTTCGGCCGGGTGGAAGGTGTCGAAGTCGACGCCGTTGTGAACCACCGCGCTCGGCGGCAGTCTGCCGCCGGCTCGTTCCCGCAAAGTCCGTCGGGCGTCCTCGCTGACGAACACGATGCCGTCGAGCTGGCCCAGCAGACGGCGAAGTTCGAGGCGTCCATAGCTGCGCGAGACCGGGTTGTGAACGTAGAGAACCCGCGGCAGCCGCGGGGCGGAGCGCCTCCAGTCCGGGACGCTTGAGAGCGCGTAATGGCCCTCGTGGATGAGGACGATGTCGGGCTTCTCCGGTGCCAGCGCCCGGATCGCGGGACCCTGGATGCGGCCCCAGTGGGGGCGGGTGAGGCCGAGCGCACCGATCGCGAAGTCCTGCAGAGTCTCGGCACGCGAGAACCAGCCGCGGGCGCAGGACTCGGAGAAGTCGATCAGGAGGTTGTGGGCCAGCGGGACCCGCAGGTCCCGGTCGACTGCACTCACGACGGTGGTCCTGCCGCCGCGGCCGGCGTGCTGGGAGGTGAGCTGTCTGATCACCGTGACGATCGAACTCCCCGCGCTGGAGAGCGGGATGGGGATGTGGGCCAGATGAAGCGGCACAGTGCCCTCCTCAGCGGTGATCCGCGGCGACGAGCGCCCGGACGCCTCGGGCGGTGTCCCACCACGACGAACCCCGCTGGACGCATCGGGGTTCGTCGAGGGCGTCGGCGATGCGCGATCCGAGGGCTGCGGACGTCGGGGAGGCACTCAGGACCCGCTCGCCGTGGATCGCCCCCAGACCGCTGTCGTCGGTGGTGACCACGGGCGTCCCGAAGTAGTTCGCCTCCGCCACCGGAAGACCGAAACCCTCGTCGGTCGAGGCCAGGACGAGGACGTCCGCCCCGGCGACCAGGCGCTGATACTCGGCCTCGTCGACGAAGCCGGGCAGATCGACGCGATCGCTCACCCCGAGCCGCTCGGCGGCCTGGCGCAGTCCCTGCGCGGCGCGCCCCCGGGCGCCGAGCACGACCAGGCGTGCGGAGGCTCGAACGTCCGGCGCCAGGAGCGCGAAGGCCTCCAGCACCAGTCCGGGCCGCTTGTTGGGATGGTGGCCGTAGGTCAGGATCGTGCGGTCGACTCGCGGCTCGGCCGTCGCGCGCCAGCGTCGCGCGTGATCGGTGCCGTTCGGCACGGTGAAGACGCGCGCGCTGGGCACCTGCGCGATCGTCTCCTGGTGGGTCTTGTCCGAGATGGCGACAACGGCGCGAGCCGTCGCCACGGAGTGCAGCCAGATCGTGCGATACCAGCGCGTGGCGCGTCCGAACTCCTCCGGCCGGCGGATGTGCCGCCAGTCATGCACGACGCAGTAGCGCGCCCTGCGAGGGACGAGGCCGGTGACGACCGGCCCCAGGGACAAGACCGCGTCCGCATGGTTGACACGCCAGAGCCGTGCGGTCTCGAACCACTGGTAGGTCAGTCGCTTGAGCCGGCTCGGGTCCCGGACCGGGATGGTCCGCACCCGCTCCAGATCGGCGAAGGCGTCGAGGATCCACGGCTCACCGTGCACGATCAACTCGTCCCGCCGACCCTCCTCGGTCTCCAGCCAGGCGTGGATCAGTTCGTCCGCATAACGCCTCATCCCGCCGGACTCTGCGGGCGCGCTCAGCACATCGATCACGAGGCGTAATGGCCTCGACCCAGCCGGGGCCGGCCCTGCCGCTCGCACCCGGCCCAGCGCGCCCGCCATTTCTTCGACGCGATCGGACCAGCCTGGCACCGGGGCGTCCGCACCGTCGGGGAAGCGCGTGGGGCTCGGGATCGCGGCGCGCACGGACGCCGCGAAGGCGTCCCCGGACGCCACCGTCACGCGCGGGTCGGTGGCGTCCACGAAACCCGTGACGGGGGTGCTGACGACGGGGCGTCCGACCGCGGCGTACTCGTAGCGCTTGATCGGGTCGAGGCTCATCGTGAACGGCGTCACGACGTGCGGCACCACGAGCACGTCGGCATGCTGCAGATAGCCGGGCACCTCGGACGCCGGCCTGGCGCCGAGCAGCAGGACGCCCGCCGCCCGAAGCCGCTCCACATCGCCGCCCGACAAGGGGTGCGGCCCGACCAACACGAGCGCACCGGCGTCCCCGAGCGCCCGTGCGGTGGCGACGCACAGGTCCAGGTCGATGCGGTCGGTGTGGACCGTGCCGACGTACACCGCGACCGGGCCGTCCGGCAGGTCGGCCGGCCGGGGCTGCGGCCGCCGGTAGAACCCGACGTCGACCGCGTTCGGGACGAGCGTGACGCGTCGGCGGCGTCCCTTGGTCTCGGCCAGCGACGAGCTGCACACGACGACCTCGGCGCAGCGTTCCATCAAAAAGCCCTCGTCGCGCACGAGCCGCGCGTGCTCCGCGGGCGTCCGCTCGGCCTCGAGCCAGTCGTCGGTGATGTCGTAGAGCGCCGGCCACCCGGTCTGCCGCAGCACCTCGGCGCCCGAGGGGTCGTTGATCCACAGCAGCGGATCAGCGAAGCCGAGTCGCCGGGCGGCCCGCACGGTCGCGGACGCCAGCCGGCGGTCGGCGTCCGGGTCGACCTTGCGCGGCAGCAGCTTGTTCGGACGGAACGACCACAGCCGTCCCTCGGCCCCGCTCAACCGCACAGCCCGGACGCCGTGCCCGCGCCTCGGCGCGTGCCGGGTCACGAGATCGTGCAGCGGGTCCACCGCCGGCTCCACGAACAGCACCCGCAGGGCGGGATCGGCCCGCAACAGCCCCGCGACAAGGTGCTGGTTGCGGCGCCAGACCTCGTCCCAGGCCTCCAGTGACAGCACCACGAGGTCGGTCACAGAACGCTCCTGTAGACGGCCTCGACGGCGTCCGCGTGGGCCTCGACGGTGAACCGCTCCCGCTGGATCGACCGGAGCTCCGTCGCGTAGGCGGCCCGCCACCCCTCGTCGGACGCCGCCCGGCGCAGCTGGGAGGCGAGCGAGTCCGCGTTCCCGGGCTCGAACAGGGCTGCGTCCTCCGCGAGGCCGACGGTCTCGAGGTGGCCGCCGCCGCCCGCCGCCACGACCGGCAGCCCGGACGCCATCGCCTCCAGCGCGGTGAGCCCCAGCCCCTCGGCGGGGCACGGGGCGATCAGCAGGCCGGCCGTCAGCATCAGGGACGGAACGTCGCGGCGCTGGCCGAGGAACTCCACGGACATCCCCAGCCCCAGCTCGCACGCCTCGTCCTGCAGCGGACGCCGCAGCACTCCGTCGCCGGCGATCAGCAGCCGCCAACCCTCGGACGCCAACCCCGACCGGGCGAACCCCCGCAGGGCGGTGGAGGCCCCCTTCTCGGGCTCCAGCCGCTGGGCGAGCAGCACGGTCCGCTCGCGTGAGGCGATCGGCGGGACGGCGTCCACGCTCTCGACGCCGGTGAGCGCGACGACGCTGGGGCCGTCGATGTGGGCCGCGACGTAGCGGCTGATCGCGATCTGGGCGACGAGGCGGCGCCGGATCAGCGGCGCGGCCAGGCGCCCGAGGACGCTCTCCCCCCGCAGGGCCGCGAAGTGCCGGGTGGCGACCATGGGCACTCGCCACGCCCCGGCGGCGAGGACGCCCGCGGTCTCGGCCGCGGTCATGTGGACGTGGAGGACATCGCTGTCCCGGAAGCGGCCCAGCTGCCGCGCGACGGCGAGCACGGTGGCCGCGGGCGCCGTGAGCACGCCGGCGTCCGCGATCGCCGCGCGCAGTTGCGCCGGATCTCCCCCGATCACCGCGACATGATGGCCGCGGGCGTGCTGCTCGCGCGCCAGCACGGCGACGTGCCGCTCGACGCCGGCGAAGCCGTCCGACCGGACGGCGTGCACGATCCGCAACGGGTCAGGCATGCGGCTCCCGCAGCAGCTCGTCGAACAGGTCGAGGTACTCGCGCGCCACGATCGGCCACGACCGCGTCTCGGCGGTGGCGCGGGCCGCTGACGCCAGCGCCTCACGATCGCCCTCGAGCACGGCCCGCAGGCCGGCGCGGACGGCGCGGGCGTCCGCCTCGACGACGCAGCCGTTCACGCCGTCGTCTAGCAGGTCGGGCACGCAGCCGGTCGGCGTCGCCACGACCGGCAGCCCGGACGCCAGCGCCTCCAGCACGACCAGGCCGTACGACTCGTACGCGCTCGGGAAGGCGAACACGTCGGCGGCGTGGAAGTACGGCCGCGGGTCCGGCGTCCGCCCGACGTAGTGGACGCGATCGGCGAGGTCGCGGCGTCCGGCCTCGCGCGCGCCGGCGGCCACCATGTCCGGCGTCCCGCCGACCACGACCAGGTGCAGTTCCGGCGCCAGCGCGACGGCGTCCAGAACGATCGGCAGGCCTTTGCGGCCGTACTCGTGCCCGACGAAGAGCACGAGCGGCTGGTCCTCCAGCCCGAGACCGGCGCGAGTGGTCAGGCGTGAGGCGGCGTCCGGCCGGAACCGTTCGATGTCGACTCCGTTGCCGATGACCACCGTGCGTGGAGCCAGGCGCGGGTAGGTGTTGCGGAGGTCGGCGTCCTCCTGCTGGGTGAGGTTCACGACGACGCGGTGGGCGCGGCTGCGATAGCGCAGGCTGTCGCGCGTCCAGGTGAACAGGTGCAGGGGGTTGCGGGCCATCCGCAGGGCGAAGTGGCCCCGCCGGCGCATCGCCTCGACGAGGTTGCCGTGGTTGACGTAGACGTCGCCGACGACGGCGTCGTTGTGGCAGATGACGATCGTGTCGCCTCCCCGGCGAGCCAGGCGGCGCCGGGCGATCGCCGTGCCGACGCACGAGAACCAGACGACCCGGCCGGCGAGCGCGAGCTTCGCTGCGACGCCGCCCCGGGGCCGCGGGATCCAGGCCCCATGCGCCTCCGCGAGCGTGAACCGCTCTGTCGCGACGCCCAGCCTCCGCCACTCCTGCTCGAGGTGGTAGGCGACCGCCTCGACCCCGCTGCCCGTCTCGATGGCCGGCACGACCTGCACCACCCTCATGCGAGCGCGTCCTCGGCCGGTAGCCGGCGTGACCCGGTGTCGGTCCACGGGGAGACCTCCGCCTCGTCGTGGGAGAGCGCGCCCAGGGCCAGGCCCACGATCGTGAACGGCACCGACACCTGCACGGCCGACCAGAACAGGTCCACCTGCGTCTGGACCAGGCGCGATGCCAGGACGGCCACGGCCACCGTGCCGTACTGGTGGGGCAGCCTCCACAGGATCCGCAGAGCGCCCAGCATCAGCACCAGGAAGGCCGCCAGCCCGATCAGCCCGGCGGACGCCAGCACCTCCAGTTCGGCGTTCGGGGGCTGGAAGAAGAGGCCCGTCGACTCCGTCGTCCAGAACCGGAGGCCCTGGCCGATCCAGGGAGACTGCGCCCAGACGGCCAGCGTGTCCGCGAACCAGGTCGCCCGCTGGAAGACGGAGTTGAACTGGTTTCCGGACTCGAGCTGGTCGCGCACGAGGGTGGCGACGAGCACGAGCGCCGGCACCACCGCGAGCAGCGTGACCGTCCACCTGCGGCGCGGCAGCCCCTCCCGGAACGCCACGATCAGCAGAACGACGCCGAGCGCGAGGATGGCCTGCCGCGACTGAGTGAACAACAGCCCCAGCGAGTACAGGGTGAAGGCGACGAACGCCCATCGCGTGCTCCACCCGAGCCACTTGGGCCGCGCGTATGCGCAGATCGCAGCGAAGCCCAGAACCGTCCCGACGAAGTTCTTGTGCATGCCGTAGGGCCAGCTGACATACAACGGCCCGAGATCGCCGCCTGCCCACTGCAGCACGCCCTGCACGATCGCGACCCCCGCCAGGAACAGGGAGGCACCTAGCAACAGGTTCAGAGCGAGCCGCGCGTGGCCACGACGCCCGGCGGTCCAGCCGACCAGCAGCGCCCCCGAGACCAGGACCCAGGCGTGGAACCACTCCACGACGTTGGCGCGGTAGGGATGAAGCAGAACCGTGAACAGCGTGGCGAACTGGTACAGGGCGTTCAGCCAGAGCAGGTTCCGCAGGGCCGCGATGAACGGCCGGGGAACGAAGATAAGGGCGGCCGCGGCGGCTACCCCGAGGGCGGCGTCCGAGTACGAGAGGTCCACGAAACCCAGGTCGAGGCGGTGCACCACCAAGAGGAACGGCATCGCGATGACCGCGATCGCGGCCGGTTCCGCGGCGGTGACGCCGAGGAGCAGCACCGCGCCGGCGACGGCGAGAGCGATGGCCGGCCGGTTCGGCGCGACATATCCGACCCCGAGGGCGAGCGCGACCAGCACCACGGCACCCAGCGCGAGCGCCGCGCCACGTGCCACATTCGGCCTCACGTCTCCCCCGTCCGGAAGCGGACCTCGTCACGGACGGGCCCCCGCACGTACCGTACCGCCCGCCTCCGGGCGGTACGGCCCCGCTCTCCGGGCAGCACCAGCGACCGGACGGCCGCCCCCGCGACCTGGCCGGCGCGCGCGACCTGCCAGCCCAGCGCCCCGAAGTGCTTGCGGACGTACCGCTCCTGCGACGCGTGGAAGTGCGCCTCGCGCCGCTCGCCGTCGCTGCTCGTCGCCGCACCCAGGTGCACGGCGGTCACCGACTCGACGGCCCGGTGCCGCCACCCCAGCAGGGACGCCCGCCGCGCCCAGTCGGTCTCCTCGGCGTAGAGGAAGAACCGCTCGTCCAGCCCGCCCACCTGCTCCAGCGCCTCGGCGCGCAGCAACAACACCGAGCCGATGACGAAGTCCGGACGCCTCCGCAGCCGCCCCAGCCCGACCGCCTCGAGCCAAGTACCCAGAGGCGATGGGAACGGCCACGCGACCCGGGCGGGGACGCCGTCGGCGTCCGTCTGCGCCGGTCCGACACTGCCGAGGTCCGGCTCGGCGAGCAGCGCCCGCTGCAGCGCCCGCACGTCGGCGACGGTGACGACGGCGTCCGGGTTGAGGAGCAGCACGTCCCCGCCGGGGACGAGTCGCTCCCGCAGCCCCGCGTTCACCCCGGCCGCGAAGCCGCCGTTGCGCCCCGGATCCAGGTAGCGGCAGCCCAGTTCGGCGCAGAGCGCGGCGATCTCGGGCAGCGAGGAGTTGTCGACCACCGTCACCGGCAGGGACGCCACCGGCGCCAGCGCTCGCCGCACCAGCTCCGGCGCGCCGTAGGCGACGACGATCACCTCAACCGGCCGCTCGGAGGCCCCCGCCGGCGACTTCAGCATCGAGCGGTAGAGCGCCTCGTAGTCGTCGGCCACGCGCTCCCAGTCGCAGGACGCCGCCCGCTCGATCCCCGCGGCGCGCAGCCGCGCGGCTTCCTCCGGTTCGGTAGCCTGCCGCAGGGCCGCACGGAGAGCGTCCGGATCGCCGGGCGGCACGAGCAATCCGGCGCCCCCGACGACGTCGGGCAGGGCGCCGCTGTCGCTGGCGACCACAGGCACGCCGCACGCCATCGCCTCGACCGCCACCCTGCCGAACTGCTCCAGCCAGCCAGGCGTCGGCAGCGAGGGCACGGCGAGGACGTCCAGCGTGCGGTAGAAGTCCGGCAGTTCGTCCTGGCTCAGCGGGCCGACGAACGTCACGCGGTCGCCGATCCCGAGTTCGGACGCCCGCGCGCGCAGCTGGGCCTCGTCCGGGCCGGCGCCGGCCAGCTTGAGGGTGAGCTCGGGGGCCGCCGCGACGGCGTCCAGGAGGACCTCGACGCCCTTGTGGGACGCGAGCCGCCCGGCATACCCGACCACCGGGCAGCCGGACGCGACCCGCGGCGTCCCGGGCCTGAATGCCGAGCGGTCCAGGCCGAGCGGGATGACCCGCGGGACGCCCGGAAAGCCCTTCTCGACGCAGATCTCGCCGGCGGCGCGGTTGCAGACACTGAGCCCGGACGCCTGCCTCAGGGCCAGGCGTTCGAGCCAGCGGAAGGGCGGCGGGTAGCGCTTGGGGATGTTCTGCGCCGAGTACAGCGAGTACGGCGCGCGCTGCCTGCGGAGTGCCCTCAGCGCCAGGATCTCGGCCGTGGCCAGGGCGAACGGTTCCTCGTGGAGTTCGAGGGCGTCCCAGCTCTCTCCGAACGCCGACCACAGCGGACGCGGGTCGTAGACGAACAGGGCGGGGTGCGTCCCGAGCGTGCGGAGGCCGCGGACCCGCTCGCCCGGACGCGGCCGCAGGGGCACGTCGGTGCCGCCCTCGTTCCAGCGCTGGGCCGACAGCGTGGTGACCTCGATGCCGCGGGGGGCCAGGCGGCGCTCGCGCTCGCGCCACGCGTCGACCACCGCGCTGTGGGAGACGCGCAGGACGCGCACGGTCACCCCCTCAGCGATCGTCGTCAGCTCATGCTAACCGGACGACACCGGGCACCGGAGACTCACCCAGGGTGCTGTGACAGTATGGGCCGCGTCCGACAACGACCTGGGGGGTGCTGCCGTGCAGCTTCGCGACGTCCTCGGCATACTGCGCGCGCGCTGGAGGATCCTGCTCGCCTGCCTGGTGCTCGTGCTGGCCGCGACCGCCGCCGTCACCGCGCTGACCCGCCCTATCTACCAGGCCCACGCCCGCGTGTTCTTCACCTCGCAGGTGCAGGGCTACGCCCTCACCGACTCCGATCTCGGCACCTTCACCGAGCTGCTCGGGACGCCGGTCGTCCTCGGCCCCGTCCGCCAGCAGCTGCAACTGCCTGCGGGCACATCGCTCAGCCTGCACGGCGGCGTCTCCACACGAGGGGGCTTCGTCGACATCTACGCCGAGTCCGATCACGCGCAGTCGGCGGCCGATGCGGCGAACATCGCCGGGCCGGTGCTCGCCCAGCTGGGCGGCCAGTTCACGCCGAGCATCGGCACAGCCGGCGTCGTGGTGACGCCGGTGGTGCCCGCGTCGGCACCCGTGCTGCCGGCCAGCCCCGACATCCCGCGCAACATCCTGGTTGGCCTGCTCGCCGGTCTGGGCCTGGGCGTCGGCGTGGTCCTGCTCCGACACTTCCTCGACTCGATGATCCGTACCGACGTCGACCTCCGGGCCATCTCGAAGCGGCCGATTCTCGCTCACCTGCGGCGCATCCGGGACATGGAGCACAACCGCCTGATCCTCGAGACCGATCCGCACAGCCTGGCG
>DAIRTI010000059.1:0-17408 GCA_036803965.1 Propioniciclava sp. | reverse complement strand
GGCCATGCGATCAACCAGCTCGTCGGCGTGCCGAACCTTTCCACGCTGCTGGTAAGGCTGGCGCTGGGGGCGTGCTGGATCGCGTCGCAGCCGTTCATCGTCCGCTTCCTCTACGCGCGCTTAGGGCCGGGGAACGCGACTCGCTCGCGGCGGTGGGTCGTCGTGACCACGGTCTTCATGATGAGCGCGTGCGTGGTGCTGTGGCTGCTGGCGCCCCTGCACGGCGCTGAACTGCAGACGTTGGACGCCGCCGCTGACGGCTGGACGACGCTGCTCATCGTCATCAGCTACGCGTGGGTCTCGGTGCTTCTGGCCGAACTCATGATCGCGAGCATCCGGGCGTTCCGTGTGATGGCGACCGATCCGCCGGGACGCGTCAGCGCGGTGTTCCTGGGGCTGACTGGTGCGCTCGGTCTGATCGGGATCGCGTTGCTCGCGCTGGAGCGGATCCTGTTCATCGGAGCCGACGCACCGTCGTTCTTCGGCGTCGCCGGCGGTGCCGTCATGCCCGTCGTGGCCGCCACGACGGCGCTGGGCATGCTGGCCGTCCCGACGCTGGAGTGGGCGTTGGCGCAGGTCGCTGCGCGCCAGCAAATCCGCGCGCTGCAACCCTCGTGGCTCACCGTGTGCCGGCAACGACCCGAACTGATCGTGCGGTTGCCGCGCTGGACACGCGTCGTGGACGCGCCGCTAGTGGCCGAGCGGATGCGCATCGAGCTGGCCGACGCCGCCGACTCCGCGGTGTAGCGTGTCCGGTCGGGTCGCCCCTCATTCCCCCCGAGGGGCGATCCCTTGCTTCGCCGGACTCTCGGCCGATGCGGCCGAGTGAACGCTCTCAGGAGCCTGCCGAGCCCAGAATCGCCGCCGAGGAAACGCGGTACGCGCGCTGGGCTTCGGGCGTCCAGTAGGCGACGGGGTAGACGTGGAAGCCGCCCGGTTCGATTAGTAGGTCGGCCGGCGTGCCCGCAGCCTGGGCCTTGAGCGCAAACGTCTTGCTGTCGGGCAGAAAGATGTCGCAGCCGCCCTGAATGATCGTCATGGCAGGCAGATCGGTGAGGTGGTCGTTCATCGGGCTGATGAGCGGGTCTGTGACCGCTCGCGTGCCGGCCCAGGCGCGGCCGTCGTCGCGGGCCCCGATACAACGCAGGACCGGGTCCTTCGCTTCGAGTTTCTCCGTCTCGGGATCGCTCAGTGTGACGTCGACCCACGGCGCGTAGAGGAGGAGGCTGTCTGCGCGGGGCCACCCCTCCTCGCGCGCCCGGACGGCCAAGGCGATGGCGAGGCCGGCGCCGGCCGAATCACCCGCGAGGACCAAGCGCCGGTCTCCGGTTTCAGCGGACGCCGTGGAGTACACCTCGCTCAAGACCGGCAGGGCCTCGTCGAAAGTGTGTTCTGGCGCCAAGGGATAATGGGGCACCGTGATCCGCGCCCCGGTGTGGCGGACCAGCTGATCCAGGAGCCACCAGTGGTGAGTCCCGATCGGGCTGACGTAACCGCCGCCGTGCAGGTAGACGACCTCGGCGGTGGGGGAGGACGCGCGTGGTTGCAGCTGGGTCACATGCATGCCAGCGACGTCCGACTCGGTGACCTCGTGCCGTTCGCGGATGCCGCGGGGCACCGGGGCCGGCTGGCGCGACGGGTCCAGGTGCCGTGAGGCGTCCGGCCTGGAGAGCGCACGACGACTGCCTCGGGTGTCCAGCCAGAGGAACGCGCGGGTGACCGCCATGGAGAGAGACATCGTTCGTCAGCCTCGCACAGCCGCCCGCGTCCAGAACTTCGTCCCAGATGCGCACTATAGCGTGCAGCGCGCGCTATAGTGCGCGTACGAGCAGCGGCCAGGGAGCCCCCTCGGGCCGACTGCAACTGCTTGTCACCCCATAGGAAGGCTTCAAGGCGATGACCCACCCTCGCGCCGAGCGGCGCATGCCTCGGCAGGATCTTAGAGCCGCGGATGTCCACGAACACTCGTCCTCAAGCCTTATGAGGACCGTGACCAGGAGGATCCGATGAGCCGTGCCCGCCCATCAGCCGGCACAGCAGCTCTGACGCAGGCTGCGCACGTCGGTCCAGGCCCGGCCGCGCCGTCCTCGCCGGCGAAGGTGCGACGCCGCCCGGCCTTCCTGATCGGCTCGGCTGCCGCGCTGCTCGCTGGCGCGCTGGCCGGTGCGTGGCTCTGGCTTTCGGCGACCTCGACGGTCGAGGTGATGGCCGCGCGAACGACGGTCTCGCGAGGGTCCACGATCACCGCCGCCGACTTGGTGGCCGTCCGGATCGGTGTCGACCCGGCGGTCCACGCGATTCCCGCCAGCCAGGCGAGCGCGCTCGTCGGCCGGCGGGCCACCCTCGACATCTCGGCCGGAGGGCTCGTCACCGCCGACGCTGTGGCCGACCAGGTGGTGCCGCCCAAGGGGATGACGATCGTCGGGCTGTCGCTCGGGAACGGCCTGCTGCCGACGACCCCTCTGCTGAACGGCGATCAGGTGAGGGTCATCCCGGCGTCCAGCACCGGCGAACAGGCACCGGCGACCCCGGCCACGATCAGCGCGACCATCGTCGCGGTCAGCCGCACCAGCGACGGGCAATCGTCCCTGGTCGACGTCCTGGTTCCCGCGCAGGACGCCCCAGGTCTGGCTGCGCAGGCGGCGGCCGGCAAGGTCGCCCTGGTCCTGGACTCTCGGGAGCGGTGAACCCATGGCGCTCATCACGTTCGCAGCGGCGTCCGGCTCACGCGGGACGACGACCACGGTCGTCGGTCTGGCGCTGACCTGGCCCCGCCCGGTGATCGCGGTCGAGGCGGACCCCTCGGGCGGTTCGCAGATCCTCGCCGGCTACTTCCGCGGGCTGGCCCGGCCCGGCCTGTCGGAACTCGCCCTGGCGCACCGCCAGCAGCAGCTGGCCCACGAGGTGCCGGCCCGCCTGTTTCCGGCCGCCGACACCAACGCCTCCTTCCTGCCCGGCATCCGCTCTCCGCTGCAGGCCTCCACGATGAGTGGCGTCTGGGGCGAGCTCCTGGCAGTGCTGCGCGAGCTGGAGGCGTCCGACGGCGTCGACGTGCTCGTCGACGCGGGGCGACTGGGCCTCGTCGGCTCGCCGGACCCGCTGATCGCGGACGCCGATCTCCTCGTCCTGCTGTCCGGCTCGGGCCTCCCCGAGCTGGCCTCGGTGCGGGCCTGGCTGCCCGTTCTGCGGCGGGGCTCGGCCGACGTGCGGCTCGTGCTGGTGGCACCCGGACGCCCCTACTCGGCGTCCGACGTGGAACGCGACCTCGGCGTCCCGGTGATCGGCACGCTGCCGTGGGACCCGCAGGCGGCCCGGCGCTGGTCGCACGGCGAACCCCAACGCGCGTTCGACAAGTCGCCCCTGGCCAGGTCGGTGCGAGCCCTGGGCGAGACGCTTCGAGCGCTGCCCGTCGCCACCCCGGCACCGAGCCGGACCGAAGCACCGTCCGGGGTTGGAGGCGCCTCATGACAAACCAGAACCACTTGCCGCCCCCCGAACGCCTGGACCTGGCGGCCGTTCCCCTCTTCGCACAGCTCGGCGGCGACGAACACAGCGCACCGGCGCGAGGGGGACGCGTCCGGTCGGAGTTCACTTTGCCCCGAGCGGCGGCCCTGCGCGTCGTCACGAGCGAACGAGGGAATCAGTCCTCCGGCCAGCGAAGGCACTCCCCGTCGGACGCCATCGACTGGGAGCAAGCGGCGACGCTGCGGGCGCTGGCGTCCAAGCGGCTGACCGAGCGCCTGGAAGGCGACTCCACGGACGAAGAGACCCGCCGCCAGTTGGGACGCGACGTGATCCTCGGCGTCGTCCGGGAGACGACCGAGGCCCGGTTCTCCCTGGAGGGCCAGGCCTGGACCGCCGAGGAGCAGCGGGCCATGGCGAAGGCCGTCTTCGACCTGATGTTCGGCCTTGGCCGGCTCCAGCCGCTGGTGGATCGCGAGGACGTCGAGGACATCATGGTGGTCGGCCACGACCGCGTCTTCCTCAACCTGGTCGACGGGCGCAAGGTGCCGGGACCGCCGGTCGCCGCATCCGACCACGAGCTGGTCCTGCTGCTCCAGGACCTGGCGTCCCGCGCCGACCCGCCGCGGGTGTTCAGCGAAGCCAACCCGGCGCTCCACCTCAACCTGGAGGGCGCCCGACTGGCCGCGGTCATGTCGGTGACCCAGCGGCCGAGCGTGGTGATCCGGCGCCACCGTCTGGTCCGGGTCAGCCTGGACGACCTCGTGGGCTTCGGCACGCTGACGCCGATGATGGCGTCCTTCCTGGCGGCCGCCGTGCGAGCCCGCAAGTCGATCGTGGTGTCGGGCAGCCAGGGCGACGGCAAGACGACGCTGTTGCGCGCCCTGTGCGCCGAGATCGACCCCGACGAGGTCATCGGCGTGTTCGAGACCGAGCGCGAGCTTGGGTTGGAGAGGTTCCCCGATCAGCATCCGGTCGTGTTCTCGTGGGAGGAGCGGCCGGGCTCGGGGGAACTGGGGGCGACGGGGCGTCCGGTGAATCAGTACACGCTGCAGCAGGCCATGCGGGACTCCTTCCGGATGATCCTGTCCCGGCAGATCACGGGTGAGGTCCGCGGCCCGGAGGTCGCCCAGATGATCATGGCGATGGAGTCGGGCAGCGGGTCCATGTCGACCACGCACGCCGAGTCAGCGACGCAGACGATGGAGAAGCTGATCAGCTGCGCGGTTCAGTCTGGCGAGTTCACCCGCGAGTCGGCAGTGATGAAGCTGGCCCGCTGCATCCACCTGGTCGTGCATCTGCGCACGGAGTACACGCGAACCAGCGAGGGGCAGTCGCGTAAGCGGCGCGTGGTGGACGAGATCCTGTCCGTCTCGCCCGGAGAGGGTGCCCGCGGCTACGCCACCACGACGGTCTTCCGCCGGGACGCCCACCGGACGGCCGTGGCGCACATCCTGCCCGATCACCTGCACGACCTGGCCGGCCACGGCTTCGCCTCGTCGGAGTTCCTGGCCGAGGCGCGCAGCAACGGAGGCGCGGCATGACACTGATCGCTGCGCTCACCGGCGCGCTGCTCACCGGCGGCGTGCTGTTGCTCATCGCGGGTCTCCGCAGGGCCCCGGTCATGCCCAAGAACCTGGACGCCGTTGGCCGGCCCCGGCTGGCGCGGCTTCCTCACCGGACCCTGCTGCTGGCCGGGATCGCCACGGTCGCGGGTCTCGTCGTCGGTCTGCTCACCGGCTGGATGATCGCCGTCCCGTTCTTCCCCGCCGCGGTGATCGGGTTGCCGTGGTTGCTGGGCAACCCGGGCGAGGCCTGCCTCATCGAACGCCTCGAAGGTCTCGCCGAGTGGACGCGCAACCTCGCCGGAGTGATCCGGGTGGGCGCCAGCCTCGAACGCGCTCTGGTCGACACGTTGCGCACGACACCCGCTTCCGTTCACGACGAGGTGGCGACGCTCATCCGCCGGCTCCGCGGGAAGTGGGACACCGAAGAGGCCCTGCGCCAGTTCGCCGCCGACTTCGACGACGTGACCGGAGACCTGGTCGCAGCCACCTTGATCCTGGCGTCGCGCACGCGAGCGGACGGTCTCGCGGCCATCCTGTCCGGGCTGGCCGAATCGGTCTCGGCCGAGGTGGCGTCCCGCCGCCAGCTGGAGGCCGATCGAGCCAAGCCGCGCCAGACCGCCCGGCTGCTGACCCTGATCACCGTCGGCTGCCTGACCGTCCTGGCAGTCTCGGGCCAGTACCTGGAGCCCTACCACTCGCCGCTGGGGCAACTCGCCCTGGCCGGCTTCCTGGCCCTCTATGTGGCACTTCTCATCGTCATGAAGAAGATGGCCGCCGTCGTGCCGCTGCCGCGATTCTTATCGGACGCCCGAGGTGCTCGATGACCGGCGTGCAGTTGGCCGCCTTGACCGGGCTTCTCGTGGCCGGCGGTCTGGTCGGGATCGTCTGGTGGGTTGTGCCGGGCGTCCCCGCCCTCGGTGCTGCCCTGGATCGGCTCGCGGCGCCCGACGTGCGCTCCGTGCCGACCACGGCGACACCGACCGGTGACGTGCAAGACCGCCTCGGGCGTTGGTCCGAGCGCGTCCTACCCGCCCGGATCTGGATGACCCCGACGCAGGACCTGGCCCTGCTCCGGCGCGTCCCCTCGAACTTCTATGGCGAGAAGCTGCTGCTGGCCGCGATCGGACTGGTGTCTCCACCCCTGATCGCGAGCCTGCTGGGACTCCTGGGGTTCCGCCTACCGTTCGCCATCCCCGTGGCCAGTTCCCTGGTCGCGATGGTCGTCCTCTTCTTGCTGCCCAACGTCTCTGTCCGTGCCCAGGCCAAGGCGGCTCGGCTCCAGTTCAACTACGCCCTCACCGGCTTCATCGACCTCGTGGCTCTCCAGCGGCGCGCCGGGTCCGAGGCTCGCCAAGCCCTGGAGAACGCCGCTGGCGTCGCGACGGACAACTGGGTGTTCGCCCGGCTCGCGACCGCGCTGACCGAGTCCGGCGTGGACGGCCGACGCCCCTGGGAAGCGTTTCACTCCATGGCCACTGACCTCGGCCTCCACGAGCTCGACGATTTGGCCAACATCATGGCGCTCGCTGAGCAGCAGTCCATGCCGGTCTACCAGACTCTTCGGGAGCACAATCGCGCGCTCCGTGTCGCCCTCCTGACCGACGAGCAGGCCCGTGCCAACGCCGTGAACGAGCGTCTGACGATCCCCGCGACCCTCCTCGTGGGCGTGTTCGTCTTCATCGTGCTCGGCCCCCCTCTGATGACCCTCCTGACCAGCTGACTTCGGAACGACCTCCAACCCCCACCGAAGGAGACACCATGTTGAACCTCTACATCCAGGCTCAGTTCCTGCGCGCCGACCTCACGAGATGGCTGAACCGCGAACTCGACCGCACCAAGCGCGACGAGCGCGGCCTGTCCGAAGCGGTCCAGAACGCGCTGCTGGTCGTCCTCGCGATCGCGATCGTCGCGCTGCTCGCCGCCGCCGTCACCGCGTTCATCAACCGCAAGATCGAGATCATCGCGAACTCGTGATCGGGCTCGCCATGACCACGACCAAGGCACGCCGACGGCACGACCAGCGCGGGGCCGGCGCGGTCGAGATGGCGGTGTTGATCCCCCTCGTATTCGTGATCGTCCTCCTGGCAGTGCAGGCCGGCATGTGGTTCTACGCACGGTCGATCGCCCTGGCCGCGGCTGAAGTCGGCGCGCGTACGTCGGCAGGCCGCTACTCCAACCTCCAGGCCGGGCTCAACAGCGCCCAGGGCTTCGCCGATCAGGTGGCCGGCGACGCCCTGACCGAGATCAGTGTCATCGGTCATCGATCCGCCACGTCGACCAGCGTCACGGTCAGTGGGGTCGCGGTCCGCGTGGTGCCCCTGCCGTTCGACCTGGAACTGTCGCAGACCGCCACGATGCCCGTCGAGAGGCTGACATGAACAGGCGACACGACGAACGCGGCTCGGCGGCCGTCGAGGTCGCCATCGCCGCCCCTCTGATGATGACGATCGTGATGGTGGCCGTCGCCGGCGGGCGGATCGCGCTGGCGCAGGGCAGCGTGCAACAGGCGGCGTCGGACGCGGCACGCTCGGCGTCCATCTCCCGGACGGCCGCCCAGGCGAGCAGTGCAGGGACGGCCGCCGCGGGGGCCACCCTGGCCAACCAGGGCCTGCGCTGCCTGTCCACGCGGATCACCGTCGACACCTCCGGCTTCGCCCGGCCGGTCGGCACCCCCGCCGAGGTCACCGCGACCGTGACCTGCACCTTGGAGTTGGCAGACCTCGCCGTGCCGGGCCTGCCCGGGTCTCGCGTCGTCACCGCCACCATGTCGAGCCCGCTGGACAACTACCGAGGCAGAACATGAGGACCAACGAGCGCGGCGCGGCGGCCAGCGTCTGGATCGCTCTCCTCGTCCTCGTCCTGGGGCTGGTCATCGGCATCACCGTGGACCTCACCGGGCAGGTCAACGCCCAGCAGCGCGCCGTCGACGTCGCCCAACAGGCCGGGCGGGCCGCGGCCAACCAAGTGCAGTCGGACCAAGCCATGCAGGGGCGCTCGCCGGCGATCGACATCGCAGCAGCTCGGACGGCGGCCGCGGCGTACCTCACCTCGACCGGGGTCCAGGGCACCGTGACTGTCACCGGTCCGCAGAGCCTGCACGTTCACGTCGCGACCACCTACCAGCCTCGCTTCCTGGGCACGATCGGCATCGGACCCAGGTCGGTGAACGGCGACACCGACGTGTCGCTGTCGCGCGTCGTGAACGGAGTCCAACGGTGAGTGCCCTCCGCCAGCGTCTGGTCGGCTTCGCGGCCTGCATCGCGATCCTCGGCCTCCTGGTCGGGCTGCCCGCCCTGCTTCTGCGACTGGGCTGGGGATCCTTGCCCACCGTCAGCGGCCCCTGGTGGCAGGTCCTCACCACACCCGACGACGGACGGATCGCGCTGCTGGTCCTGAAGGTCGCGGCGTGGATTACCTGGCTGCTGCTCGCGACTTCGGTGGTAGCCGAGATCATCGCCGCGCTGCGCGGTATGAAAGCCCCGCATCTCCCCGGACTGCGCTGGTCGCAACGTCCCGCCCGCCGGCTCGTCACCGCCGCGATGTTGCTGTTCGTGGCTCTCCCAGCCGTCACGGTCACCAGCCTGGCCAACGCCGCCCCGCTCGCCACGGCTGCACCGTTACATGTGGACGCCGAGGGCGTCTCCGCGACGATGCCCGACTCGGGCGTCCCCGCAGCAAGCCACGCCACGGCGTCCGCAGCGCCTCACGCGGTGACGACGCACACAGTGAGGCCCGGCGACTCGCTGTGGTCCATCGCTCAGCAGTTCCTCGGGTCCGGGCAGCGTTATCGCGACATCGCCCGGCTCAATGCGGACCTTCTCGACGGGCACGACGACTTTCTCATCCCGGGTTGGGTCCTCACCCTGCCCGAGGACGCCGAGACGGTCAGCTACACCGTGCAGCCGGGTGACACGCTGGCCGCGATCGCCCGCACCCGCCTGGGCGACGAGACCCGTTGGCCGGGGGTCTACGAGGCGTCCCGCCACACCGTCCAGGAGGATGGCAGACGACTGAACGACCCCGACCTGATCCTCCCCGGCTGGTCGCTCACCCTTCCATCCGCACCGGCCGCGGTCTCTCCCACGTCTACATCGCAGAACACGGCGCCGGACGCGACCACCGATCCCTCAGGGGCGAGCGCGCCTGCCGCCTCGCCCGCACCCGCGGCGTCCGCTAGCACGGTTCCTCAGGCGACAGTCTCCGCGCCGGCGACCTCAGCGCCTGCTCCCACGTCGGTCGCGAGCGCGGACGCGACACCCGAGGTGCCGGCGCATCAGGCTCCGCCCAGTGACGGTCAGCTGGTTCAGGCGCCCTGGCTGCTCGTCGGTCTCACCGGCGGAGGCGCCCTCCTGGCCGGAGGCCTCCTGACCCTGCTGCGTCGTCGTCGGCGAGCCCAACTACGGGCCCGGCGTCCCGGACGCACGCTTGCCTTGCCAGCGCCGGAACTCGTACCCGTCGAGAAGACCCTGATCACCTCCGGGTCGGGAACGGCGCCGCGGCTCGACTTCATCGACCAAGCCTTGCGGCGCCTGGCCGACACCATGGCCGAGCAGGGGCGTCCGGTACCGCAGCTGGAAGCAGTGCAACTGCTTCCCGGCCGGCTCGTTGTCCACCTCTCCCAGCCGGTCGATCTGCCCGAGCCCTGGCGTCCCTCGGACGCCCCGACGGACGGCCGCCAGTGGAGCCTCTCCGACGACGTCGACCCCGTGGAGGTGCACAGTCGAGCGCCCTACCCGCAGTTGGTGACCGTCGGTCAGGACGGCGACCAGGCCACCTGGTTGGTCAACCTCGAGCAGTTCGGCACGGTCAGCCTCGTCGGCGACCTCGCGTACTCCGGCGACTTCGCCCGCTACCTGGCCGCCGAGATCGTCGTGAACCCCTGGTCGAGCGACGTCCAGCTCGACTGCATCGGTGTCGCCTCGGAACTCGCCGACCTCGACCCGTCCCGCATCCGGCACCACCGCGTCGACGACCTCGTGCCGGATGAGGTGCCGGACGCCGCGGGCGCACGACAGGCAACCGCGGCGAACCGCGGAGGGCGCACCGACCCAGCGGTCCCCGCGATGCGCCACGCCAACGCGATCGCCGAACGCTGCGCGTCCAACCAGGTGGACGTGACCACCGGACGTCCCAGCGACGTCGGCGACGAGCTCTGGGGCAGCCACCTCGTGCTGATCGACGCGGAGATCCGCACCCGAGCGCTCGACGAGCTGGTGAGCTTCATCTCCGAGCACCCGAACGGCGCCGGCACCGCCGTGATGCTCGTCGGCGACCACGAACCGATCCGCGGCGTCGGCGTCCGTCTGACGGGCGAGGGTCGAGTCCAGTTGCCGAGCCTCGGCCTCGACCTCGTCGCAGTCGGTCTGACCCCGGAGGAAGCCGCCGGCTGCGCCCTGCTACTCAGCCAGGCCGACCAGCTCGATGACAGCCCGGTTCCCGTCGACGGCGACGAGGGCTGGCGCGGACAGTGCGACGCGGCGGGCGCCTTGCGGGAGGACCTCGTACTACCCCGCGACACCGACCCTTCGGCGCTGGAGGAGCCGGTCACGACCGTCTTGGAGCAGCCTGATCGCGAAGTCCTCGACGGAGCCGCCGCCACGCCCGAGGATCTGCGACAGCTGTCCCCGCTCGTCCCCGCGCACGTGCGAGAGCGCGTCGAGGCGTCCGATCTCACTCTGGACGCCGACGTTGCGGCCTGGTTCGACCCCGACTGCGACCGGCCCCGCCTGAGCCTGCTCGGCCCGATCCATGCGCGAGTGGGCCCCGGCGGCAATCCGGGAGCCGCCTCGAAGCGTCGCGCCTTCTACGCTGAGGTGCTCACGTTCCTGGCGCTGAACCCTCTCGGGGTCACCACCGATCAGCTCATGACCGCCTTCGGTGGATCACCCTCCGACGTCCGCAAACACCTGACGATCCTGCGAGCCTGGCTCGGTGCCGATCCCGCCGGACGGCGCTACCTCCCGGACGCCCACGAGTCGCCCGCCGCGAAGATGCGGGGCACGGGCGTCTACCAGCTCGTCGGCGTCCTGATGGACCTCGACCTGTTCCGGCGGCTACGCGTGCGAGGGCAGGCGCGAGGAGCCGACGGTCTGGCCGACCTCCAGCGGGCGCTCACTCTCGTCGAGGGTGAGCCTTTCGCCGGTCAACGCGACGGTGGTTGGGCGTGGCTCGCCGACGGCGTCCGGATCGACCAGCACATCCTCTGCGGCATCGTCGACGTCGCGCACCTGGTCACCATGGCCGCGCTCACCTCCGGCGACCTGCAGGCCGCCAGGTTCGCCACCGAGGTCGCCATGACCGCGGCACCCTACGAAGACACCCCACAGATGGACCTCGCAGCCATCGCCCGGGCCGAGGGCGACCACGCAACTGCCCACCGCGTCCTCATCGACGCCGTGGCCAACCGCAGCGAAGATGGAGAAGCCCCCGCCGACCTCGCCGCACGGACCGCCGAGATCCTCCGTGACCCGCGGTGGACCAAGGGCAAAGGACAGGTCGCGTGACCACGGAAAGGAACCGCTCATGAGCATCCCCAGCAGGCTGGGCATTGCGGGCGTCGCGGTTGTGGGACTGCTCGCCGGTTGCACCACATCCGGCTACCCCAGCGCCACCTTCACTGGTTCGACCGTGACCTCACCCCCGGCGTCGAGCGCGGTTCCCAGCAGCCCTACCCCGACCGGCGCAGAGGCCGCGGTGACCAAGTCCGTCGTCGACTACTACGCGTGGGCGAACCGAGTGCTGATCGACCCCTCGGTCCCGGTCAACGAGGCCGCGAAGTACTTGGTCGACGTGGCTCCGGACAACGTCCTGACGGCGGTAGAGCAGCGGATCGTGCAGTTCCGGGCTGACGGCTACCGGCAGACGGGCAGCAGCGTCACATCGGTGGTCTCGGTCACGGCGGCCGACAGCACCTACCAAGCCCGGACGTGCAGCGACTCGTCGGCAGTGACCGTGACGGACTCGAAGGGCGCCAAGGTTGATTCCGGCGCGACGCACGCCGCCGCGCTCTACACGCTGGTCAAGGGCGTCGACGGAGTCTGGCGCATCTCGAAGATCCAAGGAACCGGGACATGTTGACGCTCGCGCGGCGCGTGCTGGCCGGCGGACTGCTCGCGATGGCCGCGGTCGGGGCGGCCCCGATGGCCGTGCAGGCTGAGAACCCCGTGAGCTGCATCGGGGTGGACGCCCTCACGAACAACTGTTCGTCCGGCACGGTCAGCGTCGCCGTGACGGTCGATGGCCAGACGGTCACCACCACGCTGAGCGACACAGCCGGCGCGGCCCCGGTGTGCCGGGCGGCGGGCAACAACGGGTCCAGCGTGGTCGTCCCCTGCAGCACCCCGGACGGGTGGTGGGCGGCATCGCGCCGCTGCTACGTCAGCATCGCGAACCCTCAGCCCGCATTCACCGATCCTCTCTGGCAGGGCCACACCGATGGCTCGATCTACCGATGCGCGCCCGTGGCCGGCCCTCCGGTGTGGTTCTGGTCGGCAACGCCGCCCGAGGGCGCCCCCGATGTCGCCCAGCTGGCTGCCCGCGTCGTCCAGTCGCTGAACCTGCACGGGATCGGAGTCGGGATGGCGCCCACGCCCACTTCAGTGGACGCCGCTTCGATCGGCATCGTCGGCTTCCCGACTTGGCTGTGGGTCGCGACACCTACGGCCACCACCTGGGGACCAGCGTCCGGAAGCGCCAGCGCCGGCGGGTTGACCGTGTCGGTCACGGCGAAGGTCCAGAAGGTCACCTGGTCGATGGGCGACGGCTCTGCCCCGATCGTCTGCGCCACGCCCGGAACTCCGTACACCGCCAGCTACGGCCGGACGCCGTCGCCGACCTGCGGCTACGCCGGCTACCAGAAGCAGGGCACCTACACCGTGAGCGCCGTGTCTCACTGGCTCATCGCCTACACCTCCAACGCCGGCGTCTCCGGAACGATGACGATGGACCTCACATCGAGTGCCAGCCTGACGGTCGGCGAGTTGCAGACGACCGTCGGTTGAGCTGCTCTCCTCAAGGAGCACATGTGCTTGCTTCGACAGCTGGGGCTGTTATGCGCATGAGCTTGCGGACAAGGAGGACCGTCAGACTTCGACCCCGTCTTCTGGCGCGCGCACGGTCAATCGCCCACAGCTGAATGGCCGTATAGGAAGCAAGCGTCGGTCGGAACCTGGCCACGCCCACCCCACGCCGCTACGTCAGACGACGGTGAAGCCCCCATCGATGGCGAGGGTGACGCCCGAGATCATCGCTGCGTCCCTGCTCAGTAGGAAGGCGATGGGGCCGGCAATGTCGTCCTCCGTCGCGTAGCGGCCCAGCGGCATCGTGTGCAGCAGTTCGCCGCCGGTGTCGGGCCGGTCCCAGTACCAGGCGGACATGGGGGTCATCACCACTGTCGGGTTGACGGCGTTGACGCGGATACCGTAGTGGCCCAGCTCGAGCGCGCTGACGCGTGTGATGTTGTCCACGGCAGCTTTGGATGAGCCGTATGAGATGTGCCCTCTGAGGCCGACCAGGGACGCCTGGCTGGAGACGTTGACGATCGAGCCGCCCCGGTTCGCCTCGATCATCGCCGGGACGGCGTACTTGATCACCAGCAGAGTTCCCCGCGCGTTGACCGCGATCACCCGGTCGAACACGTTGATGTCGGTGTCTTGCGGGGTCGCGATCTCGCCGCCGTCACCACCGCAGTTCACGATGCCGACCCAGGCGGTGCCGCTGACGGCGTCCTTGATCTCGTCCTCCTTCGTCAGGTCGAAGGGCAGACTCTTGGCCCCGGTTTCTGCGCAGAACTTCGCCAGGTCCTGTGTCGAGCGCCCGCTGGCGTAGACCTCGCAGCCTTCGGCGAGCAGTCGACGCGCGGTGGCGCCACCGATTCCTCCGCTCGCACCGGTTACGAGGTAGGGGCCTTCAGGGAACGTCAACATGGTGCTTCTCCTTCGACGATGGACGTGGTGTCCGCGTTGGGTCGTTCTGGTCATCGATTCGGTCGGACGCTTGCAGGAACCGCTCGTAGCGGGTCCCTAGACGCCGGTCGGGATTCGGGGTTCTTGGTGGCCCGACGTGCACGGGCGATGGGGGCATCTGATCGTCAAAGCAAGCCCACGCGAGCATGACCGCCCCCACAGCGGTGACGTCCTCGGTGTCGCATCGGCGGGTGGGCATATCGAGGACGTCGGTGAGGAGTTGTTGCATGGCGACCGAGCGGGTGCCGCCGCCCGCCAGCCGGGCGCGCCGGATGGGGAGCGGCAGCGACTCGGCTGCCTGGCGAACCTGGAACGCCACCGATTCCAGGGCAGAGCGCATGAGTTGCGGGCGGGTGCTCGCTAGCCCCAGTTCGGACCAGCCTGCGTGTCCTGCGGGCTTGGGGGCGGGGAGCCTCTCGCTGCTGAACCACGGCGCGAAGACGAGGTCATCCGGCATGTTCGGCTCGTCGAGCGAGGCGTAGAACTCCTCCCACGAGGCATTCAGCAGGTCGGCGACGCGCCCCAGTGCCAGTCCGCCGTTTTGCGGAGCCACCATCGCGTAGGGCAGGCCGGTGGCAGCGGTGAATGTGTGATAGCGCGGTCTCGGGTCGGCCCGTGCGGTGATGCCGGGTTGGATCACCTGGATTCCGGTCCCGATGATGACTAGCGCTTCGCCTGGCTCTGGCTGAGCGGCCAGCAGCGTGGCCGCGGCGTCGGCGCAACCCACGGCGACCGCTATTCCTGAGGGAAGTCCGAGTGCCTGGGCTGCCGTCGCCGTCACCACGCCGGTGGCGTCGGTTGAGGAGTGCACTTCGGGCAGGAGGTGGCTCGGGAGGCCGAGGGCAGAGATCAATGCCCAATGCCAGTCGGCGGTTGTCACGTCCCAGAGCAGGGTCGCGGAGGCGTCCGACCGATCCGTCATCGGGGGTCCTCCGGTCAACTGCTGCCGGACCCAGTCCTTGGGTGACAGGGCAGCGTCGGCAGCAGCCAGGGCGTCCGGCTCGTAGTGGGCCAGCCAGTCCAGGATCGGCCCTGCCATGCCGGGAACGATGGGGTTGGCCAAGGACGCCTTGATCTCAACCGGCAAGGCATGCCACCGGCCCATCATCGAGGCTGCACGTGAGTCCGGCCACAGCACCGCGGGACGAACGGCCCGGCCTTCGGCGCTCAGTACGATTCCGTGCATCTGGCCGTCAATGCCGATGGCCTTGACGTCGGCGTCGGGCACATCGTGCATCACGCGTTCCAGTGCGTGGGCGATCGCCTGCCACCAGAGTCCTGGGTCGATCTCTGCCCAGCCGGGCGAGGGTGTGGCAAGCGGGTACACAGCGGTGGCGCTGGCCAGCAGCCGCCCGGACCGGTCACCCAGCGAGACCTTGACGCCGCTGGTGCCCAGGTCGATGCCGCAACACACATCCGTCATGCTGCTGAGGCCTTCTGACGGAGTGCGGCAGCCAGCCCAGGGGCCAGCGGAAGTCGGGGAATCAGGGTCGCTTGGACGGCGTGGTAGAGGTCCGGCTTCCCGGGCCAGATGGACGCAGCTGGACGGTTCGCGGAGTCGAGTTGGTGGAACCAGCCTCCGTCCACGTGATCGATCACGTACCGCGCGATGTAGTCCCACCAGCTGCGATAGTCCGCTTCGGCGGACGAGTCGCCGGTGGCTCGCGCGAGACAAGACGCCGTGTTCACAGCTTCGGCAGCGACCCAGTGCAGGCGATCGGTCACCACCGGCGTCCCATCGAAATCGGTGGTGTAGACGAACCCCGGATTCCCGTCTGCTGCCCAACCGTCGGCAGCGGCTCGCGTGTACAGGTGACTTGCCGCTTCGACCAGTGACGGGTCAGGACCTGCCGCGGCCTGGGTGTGCAGCAGTAGCCGGGCCCATTCGAAGCCATGTCCCACCGTCGCCCCGAACGGCTTGAACGGGTCGGTCGGAACGTCCCGGTTGTACTCCAGGAGCGGGTTCCAGCTGTTGTCGAAGTGCTCAGGCAGCCGCCACCCATGCTCGGCGGCGATGGCGGCGACGAAGCGGCAGACCCGCAAGGCCCGGCCGAGCCACGCACGGTCGCCGGTGGCATCGGCGACTGCCAGCATCGCCTCGACCGAGTGCATGTTCGAGTTGAGGCCGCGATAGGGGTCGAGCACAGTCCAACTCGTGTCCCAACTGTCGCGGCACAGGCCGGGAGCGTCATCCCAGAACCTGCTCAGGAAGACAGCGCCCGCCTCGTCCAGCAGGTCTGCGGCACCGTCCAGGCCAGCCTGGACGCCGGTTGCTGCGGCAAGCAGAACGAAGGCGTGGTCGTAGCAGCTCTTCCCCGAGCTGGCTGTGCCGTCCGGCTGGACGGAGCCGAACCAACCACGGTGTTCGGGATCGGCGAAGACCGCCGTGATGGCCCCCAGCGCGGCCTGGGCACGAACTCTTGAGTCGGGACGACCCGCGAGGTCGGCCAGGCCGAAGACGTGGGCCATGCGGGCGGTCTGATACACCGTGGAGGGTCGACGGGCGTCCGCGGTGCCGTCTGTGTTCAGCCATTGGGCGCGCCCGTCAGGTCCGACCGCATGTCGACCGAACGAGATGAGGTCTGCGAGGTGCGCTTCCAGCCAGGGTCCTTCCCCGGGGACGTCGACAGGGTCCATGGCGCGCGGCTCCTTCGAATCGGTCAGGCCGGTCCGTCGGGCCGGCGGGCAGGGAGGTGGTGCGGGCGCTTGATCGCACCCGCACCACCCGGGTCTCAGCAGGTGGTCTTGTAAATGGCGTCCTTGGCGTCGCCGTCCACATTGTCCTTGGTGATGATGGTGAAGCCGGTGCCGATATTCTTCGTCGTGGCCTGACCGTTGATGGCCTTGACCAGTTCGTCCAGCGCCTGCGAGCCGATCTTCCCGGGCTGCTGGGCGATCAGAGCCTGGATGGTTCCGTCGCGCAACGCCTTGACCTGGTCGGCGCCCGCGTCGAAGCTGACGATCTTCACCTTGTCCTGGGCGTTGGCCTGACGGACGCCGGTGGCCGCGCCCGTGCCGCCGAACAGGTTGGTGGCGAAGATGCCGACGATGTCGGGATCCTTCTGGAGGGCGGCGTTCACGATCTGCGCGGCCTTGGCGGTGTCGTTCTGCGCGTACTGGACGCCGACGTAGGTGTACCGGGAGTCGGTCGCGACGGCCTCCTGGAAGCCCTTGACGCGAGCGTCCGAGGTCGAGATCCCGGGCTGGTTGTCGATGACGAGAACCTTGCCACCGTTCGGTGCCAACTGCTTGATGGCCTCGAAGGCCGCCTTGCCACCGCCCAGATTGTCGGATGAGACCGCGGTGACTGCGAAGGACGGATCGTTGACCGTCGTGTCGACCAGCCCGATCTTGATGGTGGCGCTGGCGTCCTGGAGGGGACGCTGCAGGGCGGTGACGTCGGTGGGTGCGATCA
>DAIRTI010000058.1:0-18008 GCA_036803965.1 Propioniciclava sp. | reverse complement strand
ACACCTACCAGGCGCTGATCATCCCGTCGCTGTCGTTCGGCCTGCCGCTGTGCGTGTGGAACCTGACGGCGTACTTCCGGCAGTTGCCGGTCGAACTGGAGCACTCGGCGATGGTCGACGGCTGCACGCCGGCCCAGGCGTTCCGCCTGATCATCATGCCGCTCGCCGCCCCTGGCGTCTTCACGACCGCGATCCTGGTCTTCATCGCCGTGTGGAACGAGTTCATGATCGCCAACACGTTCGGAACGACGAAGGACATGTTCACCGCGCCGGTCGCGATGAACCGGTTCACCGGCTCGCTGGGCTTCAACACCCCGTACGGCACGATCATGGCCGCCGGCGTGCTCATCACGATCCCGCTGATCATCATGGTGCTGTTCTTCCAGCGCCAGATCATCGGTGGCCTGACCGCCGGTTCGCTCAAGTAACACCGCACGTAGCAACGGCCCGTCGCACTAGCGGCGGGCCGTTCTGCGTGGCCGGCCGTTCCGTTCACCGGCCCGCCAGACCCGACCGAGTGAGCGCCGAAGCGGCGCGGGGGAGGCTTCCACTAGGCTGAGTGCGTAGTCCCCAGTCGACCCGAAAGGCTCACAAAGTGGCATCCATCGACTTCATCGTGGCGCGCGAAATCCTCGACTCCCGTGGCAACCCGACCGTGGAGGTCGAGGTCTCTCTCGAGGACGGCAGCACGGGCCGCGCGGCAGTTCCGTCCGGCGCCTCCACCGGCCAGTTCGAGGCCGTCGAGCTGCGCGACGGCGACAAGAGCATCTACGGCGGCAAGTCGGTCCGCAAGGCGGTCGAGAACGTCGTCACCCAGATCCAGGACGAGATCGTCGGCTTCGACGCCACCGATCAGCGGCTCATCGACAACGCGATGATCGAGCTCGACGGCACCGACAACAAGGCCAAGCTGGGCGCCAACGCGATCCTCGGCGTGTCCCTGGCGGTGGCCCGCGCGGCCGCCGAGTCCGCCGACCTCCCGCTGTACCGCTACGTCGGTGGCGCCAACGCGCACGTCCTGCCCGTCCCGATGATGAACATCCTCAACGGCGGCGCCCACGCCGACTCCAACGTCGACATCCAGGAGTTCATGATCGCCCCCGTTGGCGCCGGCACCTTCGCCGAGGCGCTGCGCATGGGCGCCGAGGTCTACGCGGCCCTCAAGGGCGTCCTGAAGAGCAAGGGTCTGGCCACGGGCCTGGGCGACGAGGGCGGCTTCGCCCCGAACCTGCCCAGCAACCGCGCCGCTCTCGACCTGATCGTCGAGGCCATCGGCAAGGCCGGCTACGAGGCCGGCAAGGACGTGTGCCTCGCGCTCGACGTCGCGGCGTCCGAGTTCGAGGAGGGCGGCAAGTACACCTTCGAGGGCGCCCAGAAGACCGCTGACGAGATGATCGCCATCTACGCCGAGTGGGTGGACGCCTACCCGCTGGTCTCCATCGAGGACCCGCTGAACGAAGAGGACTGGGAGGGCTGGAAGAAGATCACCGACCAGCTCGGCGACAAGGTCCAGCTGGTCGGCGACGACCTGTTCGTCACCAACCCGAAGCGCCTGGCCCGCGGCATCGAGTCCGGCACGGCCAACGCCCTGCTGGTCAAGGTGAACCAGATCGGCACGCTGACCGAGACCATCGACGCCGTCGACATGGCCCACCGCGCCGGCTACAAGTGCATGATGTCGCACCGCTCCGGCGAGACCGAGGACACCACGATCGCCGACCTGGCCGTCGCCCTGAACTGCGGCCAGATCAAGACCGGCGCCCCGGCCCGCTCCGACCGTGTGGCCAAGTACAACCAGCTGCTCCGCATCGAGGAGGACCTGGACGATGCCGCCGTGTACGCCGGCATCTCCGCCTTCCCGCGGTTCAAGAAGTAGTCACTGACACTCCGGCGGCCGGGTCCATGCGGGCCCGGCCGCCGGTCTCTGTCAGCTACCCGCCCGCGCGGCATCGGCAGGCGCCCGGGGCGTCCGCCTATCCTGGCTTGACCGAAGGAGACCGCACCATGCCCCGCGCAGGAACGACCCGCCAGCCGGCGGGTCCCGGACGCACCGTCCGGCGTCCGCGCTCGCCCCGCTCGGCGGCGTCCGCGAGCGAGCCGACGCGGTCCGTCCGCGCGCCGCGTGGCCCTCGCAAGCGCTTCCTCCCGAAGCTGCGCGACGTGGGTTTCACCCGGCGGCTGCTGGTCCTCATCGGCGTGGTCGCGATCCTGGCGCTGACCTACGCGAACTCGCTCCGCATCATGCTCAACCAGCAGCGCGACCTGGCCACGGCCAACGCCCAGATCGAGCAGCGCACGGCCCAGCTCTCCGACCTGGACGCCCAACTCCAGCGCTGGCGCGACCCCGCCTACGTCAAGAGCCAGGCGCGCACCCAGCTCGGCTGGGTGATGCCGGGCGAGACCGGCTACCGGGTCATCGGCACCGACGGCAAGGTCGTCACCGACGACGGCGCCGGCACGACGATCACCACGACCACGCCGGCCGACCAGGTCCGCTGGTGGGACCGGCTGATCCGCTCCATCGAGGCCGCGGACGGCCCGGCCAAGCGCTGACCCCCTCCAGCACCGAAGTGGCCGTCGCGCCCACAATGGCTAGATTGACCGTATGAGAGCGCCCCTGGAACCCCTGAGCCGATCCGACGCCGACATCGTGGCCGAGCAGCTCGGACGCGAACCCCGCGGCGTCGCGGGCGTCGCTTGGCGGTGTCCCTGCGGCAAGCCCGGGGTGGTGGCCACCGAGCCCCGACTGCCGGACGGATCGCCGTTCCCGACCACCTACTACCTCACCTGCCCCCGGGCCGTCGCGGCGGTCTCCACGCTCGAGGCCGACGGCGTGATGGCGACGATGTCGGATCGCCTGGTCGCCGATCCCGAGCTGGCGTCCCGGTACTACCGTGCGCACGAGGCCTACCTCGCCGACCGCCTCGCGATCGGCGGACGCGTCGACGAGATCGAGGGGATCAGCGCCGGCGGCATGCCCACCCGCGTGAAGTGTCTGCACGTACTGGTCGGGCACGCGCTGGCAGCCGGACGGGGCGTCAACCCCCTCGGCGACGAGGCCCTCGACCTGATCGGCGAGTTCTGGGCGTCCCCCTGCCTGGTGGAGTCGTGAGCCGCCGCGTCGCCGCCATCGACTGCGGCACCAACTCGGTCCGCCTACTCATCGCCGAGCAGGCCGAGCCGCACTTCACCGAGCTCGACCGCGACCTCATCCTGACCAGGCTCGGCCAGGGCGTGGACGCCACCGGCCGCTTCGATCCGGACGCCCTCACTCGCACCCTGGACGCCGTCTCCGACTTCGCAGCCCGTATCAAGAGGGCGGACGCCGACGGCGTCCGGTTCGTCGCCACGTCTGCCGCCCGGGACGCCTCGAACCGCGACGCGTTCTTCTCCGGCGTCCGCGAGCGGCTCGGGGTGGACGCCGAGATCATCTCCGGCGACGAGGAGGCCCGGCTGTCGTTCACCGGCGCGCTCTCGGCGGCCCGGGACGTGTCCTGGCCCGTCCTCGTCATGGACATCGGCGGCGGCTCGACCGAGCTGGTCCTGGGGCGTCCGACTCAGCCGTCCGGAGACGGCCCGGGTGTGGTCGAGATCCTCGCAGCCAAATCGCTGGACATCGGCTCGGTGCGCATCCGGGAGCGGTTCCTGCACTCCGACCCACCTTCTCCCGACCAGGTGCAGGAGGCGTCCGACTACATCGACTCCCTGCTGGACGGCAGCGGCGTGCCGATCGAGACCGCCGGCGAGTGGATCGGCGTCGGCGGCACCGCCACCTCGCTCGGGGCGATCAACCTGAACCTGGACGCCTACGACCGCTCCCGCGTCCATGGCTCGACCATGACCCGCGACGAAGTGCAGGGGATGGCGTCCCGGCTTCTCCGGACGCCGGTCGCCGACGTGCTGAAGATCCCGACCATGCAGCCCAAGCGGGCCGACGTCATCTGCGCGGGCGCGCTGATCGCGGCCCGCGTCGGCGTCCGCTGCCCGGTCGACCTGGGCATCTCCGAGGCCGACATCCTGGACGGCATCGTCCTCGACCTGCTGTCGCGTCCGTAGAATCGAGGACGCCCTCGCGCACCTTCGCGGCCGGGCGTGCCCTCGTAGCCCAACGGCAGAGGCAGGCGGCTTAAACCCGCCCCAGTGTGGGTTCGAGTCCCACCGAGGGCACCCGCGCGACCCGGCGACGAGCCGCAGCGGCGGGGCGTCGCTAGTCCCTCACGAGCTGTGAGATCCCTTCTGGGTAGCTCGTGACCGGGAAGTCCGGGAACCGCGCCGTGAACTTCGAGGAGTCGAAGACGTTGTCCTGCCGGTAACGCTGCAGCAACTCCTCCACCTCCCTGACCGCCGGGTTGATGAGTCCGCCGATCCTGAACGCCCACCCGGGAACGGTGATGTACCGGATCCGCCTCCCGGTGGCCTCGGCGGCGAGGCCGATCATCTCGTGGTAGGTCAGGCGGTCGGGGTCGACCGGCAGATGCCAGGTCTGCCCATAGGCATCCGGGGTGTTGCCGATGCGCGCCATGGCGCGGCTGGCGTCCGGGGTCCAGATCAGGGTGCGCCGGGTGTGGGCGTCCACGGGCACCAGGGGCTGCTTGCCCCGCTTGATGCGATCGAAGACCGCCGAGTTGGTCACGCTCTGGGTCTTGCCCGGGCCGTAGAACTCGGGGGCGCGGCAGATCACCGCATCGATCGTGCCCGCGTCCATCTCGGTCAACAGCATGGACGCGATCCGCGCGCGGACGCCCGCCTTGCGCCCGACCGGCTCGAACGCGGTGTCCTCGGTCTGAGGTGCCGAGGTCCGGGGATACATGTAGGTGTTGTCGAAGAAGACGAGCTTGCTGCCGTGATTGGCGCAGGCGGCGATCGCGTTCGCCATCATGGTCGGGAACCGTTGCTCCCACAGCCCCGAGTCCGCCGGCAGGCCCACGGTGAGGTAGACGATCTCGCTGCCTGCCACCGCCGCGTCGGTGGCCTCGGCGTCCATGAGGTCGGCGGGCACGAGTTGGTCGGCGTCATCGACCTCGCGTGGATTCCTGCTCACCAGACGGATGTCATCGGTGAAGTTGCGGCGCAATTCGCGGGTGAGTTCCTCGGCGATCTGGCCGCCTGATCCGAGTATGGTCTGCATGCGTTCGGGGCCTTTCGGGTCGGTGATGGTGGCTGGTCGGCCCCGTGGTCAGAGCAGCGCGGCGACCTTGGTGGCGGTCTCCCTGGCCGAGCCGGGGTTCTGGCCGGTGACGAGCCGGCCGTCCACGACCGTGTTGGAGACGAAGGGGAGCAGCGCCTTCGAGTAGTGGGCACCTCGCTCCTGGATCCGCTTCTCGACGTTGTAGGGCACGAGGCCGTCCACGCGGGCGAGCACTTCCTCCCGCCAGGAGAAGCCGGTGAGGTTCCGGCCGGCGACGAGGTAGCTGCCGTTCGAGAGCCGGGTGTCGAGCAGGCCGCAGTAGCCATGGCAGACCGCGCCCACGACGCCGCCGCGCTCGAAGATCTCCCGGGTGATTCGCTGCAGGCCCTCGCTGCCGGGGAAGTCGAACATCACCCCGTGGCCGCCGGTGAAGTAGATCGCGTCGTGGTCGCCCGAGTCGATCTGTTCGGGACTTGCCGTGGCGTCGAGCAGCGCCATCCGAGCGGGGTCCTGGTGCCACGCCTTGGCGGATGCGTCGTAGTTGGGGAACTTCAGCGACCGCGGCTCCAGGGGCGACCGCCCGCCCGCAGGGCTCACGATGGTCTGCTCGAAACCACGTGCGGCGAAGATGTCGTAGGCGTGGGTCAGCTCCGACAGCCAGAGTCCGGTCGGGTGCGACGGGTCGGCCTCGTAGTGATCGACGTTGGTGACGACGAGCAGGACGCGCTTGCGCATGGAGTCCTCGATTCTGTGTCAGGCAACGAGTGGGAAGACGGCGGCGAACGACGAACGGACGCGCTCGTCGACGGCGGCGGCGTCGGTGTTGTCGAGCTTGCCGTCGAGGTGTAGGAATGCCAGTCCATGGGCGAGCGACCATCCTGCGGTGGCGAGCGCGACCGGATCGGACTGGGGGAACAGCCCCTCCATAACAGCTTCGAGGTAGTCGTGCAGCGCAGCGGCGGCGCGCACTCTCTCGTCGTTCTGGACGTCGCACGGCCGCCCGAACATGAGCCGGAACAGGGCCGGTCGGCTCAGTGCAAAGCGCACGTAACCAACGGCGAGCTCGCCGACCTCGGCAGCGGACGCCGGGGGCTCTCCGCCCGCGGTGAGCTCGTTCAGCAACTCCCGCAGACCGTGCACGGCCAACGCCGACTCCAGTGCCTCGCGGTCTGCGAAGTGCCGGTACGGCGCTGCCGTGGACACCCCCGCACGCCGGGCGACCGCGCGTAACGAGAACGACTCGCCGGCCTCCAGCATCTCCAAAGCGGAGAGGAGCAGGGTCGACCGCAGGTCACCGTGGTGATAGCCGGTCCTCGCTGAACCCGAGTGCATCGACACCCCTTCCTCGAAGTAAGCGATGCTTACATTATCAGACGCCCGCGGCCGTGCACTCCCCACTCCACTTGCTTCGGGGCTATTCAGCGTTACTATGTACCGGTAGTCAATAACGATGAGTAGTGCGAGGAGGTGTCCGGTGGGCAAGCAGATGACCGAGATGCTAAAGGGCATCCTGGAGGGCATCGTGCTGGCGATCCTGGCCGCGCGTCCGGCGTACGGCTACGAGATCACGGCCTGGCTGCGAGAGCGGGGCTTCGCCGACATCGCGGAAGGCACCGTCTACGCGCTGCTCGTCCGCATCGAGCAGAAAGGCCTTGTCGACGTGCAGAAGGTGCCCTCGGAGAAGGGGCCGCCGCGCAAGGTCTACTCGCTCAACGCCGCCGGGCGCGACTACCTCGACGAGTTCTGGAAGACGTGGAGCTTCCTGGCCGATCGGCTCGAACAGCTCCACGAAGGAGGCAGCTAGACATGGCACCACGCTGGATCGAGCTGGTCACCGGACCGCTCGAGGAGAAGAAGCAGTACCGCGAGGCCAGGGCGAGGATCAAGCGGCTCCCCGCGAACTACCGCGCCGCCGCCGAGGCGGTCGAGCGCTACCTGATGTACGCCGGCGGCATCGCCAAGGGCGACGTGGTCGTTCGCATGTACGCCGACCTGGTCGAGCTGTTCGAACAGAGCGCGGCCAACGAGACCCCGATCCGCAACATCGTGGGCACCGATCCCGTCGAGTTCGTCGAGGCGTTCATCGCCAACTACTCCGATGGATCCTGGATCGGCAAGGAGCGCCGTCGGCTCACCGACGCCATCGACCGCGCGGCCGGGGACCAGACGTGACCCAGAGCCCAACGCACGATCCGAGCAGGACGCCGTCGGCGTCCAATGGTCTTCGGGCGACCATCGAGGTGCGCGGCCTGGTGAAGTCCTACGGCAAGCTCGAGGTGCTGCGCGGCGTGGACTTCGAGGTGCAGCAGGGCAGCATCTTCGCACTGCTCGGCTCGAACGGGGCCGGCAAGACCACGGTCGTGAAGATCCTGTCGACGCTGCTCAGGCCGGACGCCGGTTCGGCCGTCGTCAACGGCTTCAGCGTCGCCACGCAGGACGCCGACGTGCGGGCGTCCATCAGCCTCACGGGGCAGTTCGCGGCCGTCGACGAGATCCTTACCGGACGGGAGAACCTCGTCCTGGTCGCGCGGCTGAGGCACCTGGCCGACCCGGGCACGATCGCCGACGACCTGCTGGCCCGCTTCTCGCTGACGGACGCCGCCGGTCGCCGCGTGGCCACGTACTCCGGCGGCATGCGCCGCCGCCTGGACATCGCGATGAGCCTCATCGGTAACCCCCCGGTCGTCTTCCTCGACGAGCCCACCACCGGCCTCGACCCCGAGGCGCGCCTCGAGGTCTGGAAGACCGTCCAGGGCCTGGCCGCCGGCGGCACGACCGTCCTGCTCACCACGCAGTACCTGGACGAGGCCGAGCAGCTCGCCGACCGGATCGCGATCCTCCACGAGGGCCGGATCATCGTGAACGGCACCCTCACCGAACTGAAGCGGCTGCTGCCGCCCGCGAAGGTCGAATACGTCGAGAAGCAGCCGAGTTTGGAGGACGTCTTCCTGGCCCTCGTCGGAGGCGGCGCGGGCGTCGAACCGGCGACCGACACGAAGGAACGCCCATGACCACGCACTTCTTCGGCGACACCGCCGTCCTCACCGGACGCTCGCTCAAGCACGTCACCCGCAGCATGGACACGATCATCACGACGGCGATCACCCCGATCGCGATGATGCTGATGTTCGTCTACGTCCTGGGCGGCGCGATCAACACCGGAGCCGACTCCTACGTCACCTATCTGCTGCCGGGCATCCTGCTGATCACGATCGCCTCCGGCATCGCCTACACGGCCTTCCGGCTGTTCACCGACCTCAACAGCGGCATCTTCGAGCGCTTCCACTCGATGCCGATCGCGCGGTCGTCCGTGCTGTGGGCGCACGTGCTGACCTCGGTGGTCGCGAACCTGATCTCGTTGGTGGTCGTCGTTCTGGTCGCCCTGATCATGGGCTTCCGCTCGGGCGCGGGGCCGCTGGCGTGGCTGGCGGTCGCCGGCATCCTGGTCCTGTTCATCCTCGCCCTCACGTGGCTCGCGGTCATCCCGGGCCTCACCGCCAAGACCGTGGACGGCACCAGCGCCTTCTCCTACCCGCTGATCTTCCTGCCCTTCATCAGCTCGGCCTTCGTGCCGACCGCCACGATGCCCGGACCCGTGCGGTGGTTCGCCGAGAACCAGCCGGTGACCTCGATCGTCGACACCATCCGTGCCCTGTTCGCCGGCCAGCCGGTGGGCACCGACATCTGGGTCGCCCTGGCCTGGTGCGTCGGCATCCTGGTCGTCGCGTACCTTGTCGCGATGGTCGTCTACCGTCGCCGGATCTCCTGAGTTCGAAGAGCGCCCGGACGCCCGCGCGCTGGCTCCGGACGCCCGGCGGCTCCCTGGTTCGCCCCGGAAGGGGGCGCACGGCGCTACGGTCAGCCCTGATGTCCTCCCTATAGTGGGATGCGATCCCCATCTTCGAGAGGACCATGAGGCATCATGCACAGCACCAACCCGGTTCTGTCCCGGCCCGAGGCGTTCCAGCGCCAGGGCGCGTCGGACGCCAACGGCCAGCAGTCCTACGGTCAGGCGCCGTACACGCAGGCCCCCTACGGTCAGCCCTACCAGCAGGGCTACGCCCAGCCCGGTTACGGTCAGCCCGTTCAGGGCGCGCCCGGCTACGGCCAGCCCGTCGCGCCGGCCGAGGGCGTCATGACCATCGAGGACGTCATCGCCAAGACCGGCATCACGCTGGGCGCTCTGTTCATCGTCGCGGCGGCCACGTTCGTCCTGCTGCCGGTCTCGCTGCTGGCCCCGGCCATCCTCGTCACGGCCATCGTCGGCTTCGTCACCGTGCTCATGGTCTCCATGCGCCGCCGGGTCAGCCCGGCCGCCGTGCTGGCCTACTGCGTCGTCGAGGGCGTCTTCATCGGCGCGCTGTCGAAGATGTTCGAGTACTCGTGGCCGGGCATCGTGACCCAGGCCGTGCTCGGCACCTTCGTCGCCGCCGGCGTCACGCTGGCCGCCTACAAGTACCTGCGTATCCGCGTGACCAACCAGTTCCGTCGCATCGTCACGATCGCCACCATCGGCATCGCGGTGATGTATCTGATCAACCTTGTGGTGTCCCTGTTCGGCGTGAGCACCGGTCTGGTCGCCCTCGGCCCGACGGCCGGTCCGCTGTCTTGGATCGTGTCCGCCGTTGCCGTCGTGCTGGCCGTCGCCAACCTGATCATGGACTTCGACTACATCGAGCGCGGCGTCGCGATGCGCGCTCCCGCGTCCGAGTCCTGGCGGGCCGCCTTCGGCCTGACGGTCACGATGGTCTGGCTCTACACCGAGTTGCTGCGCATCCTGTCGTACTTCCGCAGCAACTGACGCTCTCAGCGCACGAAGGCCCCTCTCCGGAGGGGCCTTCGTCGTGTCAGGCCAGTCGCTGCTGCTGCAGTTCCCAGCGCCACTGGCGCAACTGGGTGAGCGCGTGGCGCTGCAGGAGCGCCCGCGCGCCGGTCGCCCAGGGGATCTCGCGCCACCGGTCGATCGGCACCCAGGTCGAGTCGGCGGTGGTGCCGCCGGCGTCGTGCACGACCGGATCGGTGGGGTTCGGGCAACGCGAGGAGTAGATGAGCCGGACGGCGTGAAAGTCCTCCAGCACACCGGCCGGCGACAGCCCGATCCAGTGGTCGGACTGCAGGTCGATGAACTGCCGCACGTCGACCGACTGTCCGGTCTCCTCGTACACCTCGCGCTGCACGGCCTGCGACGGGTTCTCGCCCTCGTCGATGCCGCCGCCGGGCAGCGACCAGAGCCCGGCCACGGCCGTCCGGTCGCTGAACTCGGTCGCGAGGATGCCGCGCTCCGACAGCACCAGCGAGTACGCCGCCAGCCGCTGCCGCATCACGGGGGCCACGGGACCTCGCGCGCCCGGCACCATGCTGCGCGTGCGCTGAGGGCCGCGCGGCACCACCGGACGTCGGTGGCGGGTCACCTGCAGGGTGACGACGAGGTCGTCCTTGGTGCCGGACGCCGACAGCGGACGCACCACGCGGAACCCGCGCTCCCAGGTCACCTGGTGCGGATCCTCGCCGTGGCCGAGGGTGAAGCAGAACAGGGGCGGACCGCCCCCGACCTCAACCCCCACGATGTCCATCAGGCCATGATTACGTCCGACAGGGCCGGAATCCAAGTCGGCGCACGCAGCAAATGCCCCGGGACCCGGGTGGGATTGACAGGGGCGGTCGCTATCGTTGGTGCGTCACCGGCCTGCGCGACGCCGCGCGAGCCGCTTGCCTTGGGAGGATTCAGTGCAGTACAACGCGGGGGCACAGCTCGATCCGTCGCAGGTCGAGGTACGCGGGGGCGGCAACGGCGGCCGGGTCGCGATCGGGGGCGGCGTCAGCATCATCGTGGTGATCCTGGCCATGCTGTTCGGCATCAACCCGGCCGAGCTGATGGGCGGTGGAGGAACGGCGTCCCAGGCCAATCCGGGCACCGACCTCAGCCAGTGCCAGACGGGCGCCGACGTGGAGAAGAACCGCGAGTGCCGGTTCGTCGTCTACGCCAACACCAACAACGAGTACTGGTCGCAGGTCGTGGGCAACCAGTACACGCAGACGAAGACCGTCCTGTTCAGCGGCCAGACCCCGTCGGGCTGCGGCACCGCGACCACCGATGTCGGGCCGTTCTACTGCCCGTCCGACAAGACCATCTACATCGATCCGTCCTTCACCGAGGACATGCTGCAGCGCCAGCTCGGTGGGCAGGGCGGCGACGCCGCGGAGGCGTACGTGATCGGCCACGAGTACGGCCATCACATCCAGGATCTGCTGGGCACGCTCGACCAGGTGCAGTCGGCGGGGCAGTCCACCGGTGAGAACTCGCCGCAGGTCGCGCTCGAGCTGCAGGCCGACTGCTACGCCGGCACCTACCTGGCGCACGTGACCCAGCTGCAGAACTCGCCGATCTCGGGCATCACCCAAGACGACCTCAACCGCATCGTCAACGCAGCGCAGGTCGTCGGCGACGACTACATCCAGAAGGCGTCCACCGGCCGGGTCAACCCCGACGCCTGGACCCACGGCAGCTCCGCCATGCGCCAGCACTGGCTGGCCGTCGGCTTCAAGACCGGCGACCCGAACCAGTGCTCCGCCGTGTTCAACAACGTCAGCTGAGGCGCGCACGAGAGGTGCGGACGCCGCCCCAGCCCGCGCTGCGGCGTCCGGTCTGCGCTGAGGGCTGGGACGGGCGGCGTCCGTGATCAAGTACCTGGGCTCGAAGCGGGCGCTCGTCGGCGTCCTCGGGGCGATGGCGGACGCCGCCGGCGCGCGCACCGCCGTAGACCTGTTCACGGGAACCACGCGGGTCGCGCAGGAGTTCTGCCGGCGGGGCGTCCGACCGCTGGCGGTGGACACGGCGTCCTACTCGCTCGTGCTGGGGCAGTGCTACGTCGAGGCGGATGCTGCGGCGGTCGACCCGACTGAAGTCGCCGACGCGCTGGCCCGCCTGGAGGCGCTGCCGCCACGGCGCGGCTACGTGACGCGCGTCTTCTGCGAGAGCGCCCGGTACTTCCACCCCGACAACGGGGCCCGCATCGACGCGATCCGCGACGGCATCGACGACCTCTACGGCGACTCGACCCTCCGGCCGATCCTGCTGACCGCCCTGCTGGAGGCGGCCGATCGCGTGGACTCGACCGTGGGCGTCCAGATGGCGTATCTGAAGTCGTGGGCGCCGCGGGCGGAGCGTCCTCTGCAACTGCGGGCGTCGGTGCTCACCCCGGGCACGGGCGAGGCGGTCCAGGCGGACGCGACCGAGTTCGTCAAGACCATGCCGGCGGTCGACCTGGCCTATCTCGACCCGCCCTACAACCAGCACCGCTACTTCACGAACTACCACGTGTGGGAGACGCTCGTCCGCTGGGACGCTCCCGAGCACTACGGGGTCGCCTGCAAGCGCGTGGACGCCCGCGACCCCGCGACCCGCAGTGCGTTCAACGGACGCCGGACCATTCACGCCGCCCTGGCCGAGACGATCGCGCGGGTGCCGGCGCGGGTGGTGGTGGCGTCCTTCAACGACGAGGGCCACGTGTCGGTGGGGGAGCTGGTCGAGATGTGCGCGGCGCGCGGCGACGAGGTGCGCGTCCTGGCGTTCGACTCGCGCCGCTACGTGGGGTCGCTGATCGGCATCTACAACCCCTCGGGGGTGAAGGTCGGGCAGGCCGGACGCCGCCGCAACGTCGAGTACCTCGTGCTCGCCGGGCCCGGTGGGCTGCTGGACGCGATGGTGGACGCCGCGGGTGCCGACCACCTGCACGAGTCGGCTATTCGCTGATCTCGTTGCCGGCGAGGTCGGTGACGAGGCGGGCCTGGCCGACCGTGAACCGCAGGCGCGGCTGCGTGGTGGTGCCGCGGATGTCCGCGACCACCGACCAGGTCGTGGTCGGCCCGAAGGCGCCGGTCGCCGCGTAGCGCTGGAGGACCCGCCAGACGATCGCCGGGTCGACGAGCCGCGGGTCGAAGGCCGTCGGCTTGTCGCCGCCCGCCGAGCGCGGCACGTCGGTGACGGGGATCTTCGCCGAGCGAATGCGGCGCACGATCGTGCTGCTGTCGAGGGGATACTCGATGAACGCGCCCGTCGCCGAGCCGATCGTGACGCTCGTGACGGTGGTGTGCGAGCCGACGGCGTCCGCGAGGCCGCTCGTGATGCCGCCGGCGGTATTGAAGTCGAGGGTGGGGACGAGCGAGCCGTCCGGGTTGAAGAAGACCGTGCGGGTCTCGGGGTTGGTGGCGACGCTCATCTTCAGCTCCAGCGCCGAGTGCTCGACGCGGCGCAGGTCGACGATCTGCAACTCCTGGGACTGCTCCGAGCCCGACACGGCCGCGGCCGCCCGGAACAGGGCGCCGACGTCGGACAGGTCGAAGGCGTCCGGGTCGAACGTCGCCTGGTCGACGTACGCCATGTCTGAGCTGACCTCGCGGATCGTCCCCTCGCGGTAGGCCCACGTGTGCGGCTTGCCGTCCGAGAGGACGCTCACGCTCGCCTCGTGGCGCCGGATGTCGACCAGCAGCACCTGGGTGCTTCCGGACGCCGCCACCAGCTGCCGCACCATCGCGCGGGCCACGCCGGGCTCGGTCAGGTCGAGTGCCGGACTGGGGGTCGCGGACGCCGCGGGCGTCGTCGCGCTCGTTTGGGACGTCGGGACTGCCGGCGCGGGGGTGCAGCCGGCCAGCAGGGCGGCTGAGCAGAGCGCCGCCGCGGCCACTCGTCTCGCCCGCGTCACTTTCCCGAGCCTACCGGCGCCATCGGCGTCCGAACGCGGAGGAGGGGGCGTGGGAGCCGGCCGGGGCCCGGAACAAGGTGGAGCCCGGACCATGTATGAGATGGTCCGGGCTCCGGAGTTGTTCGGGGGGAAGCGGTTTCCCTCGGACGGCGTGCAGCACGCGGTACCCATTTCCCATCCGCTTCGACGGTCCGTCGTTCGAGTCGCCTCGAAGGACTTCTGGGTAGCGATCGCTGTGCGTCGGCTCCGTCGGTGGTCCTCCTTGCGGACTTCCATCGGCTTTGCGTGGGTACTTTCTACGCCGGTCCGCCCAGGGCACGCAAGGGGTCGCCGAGAACTACAGGTGTGTTATTGGGGTGCTCCGCTGCGGGTTGCGTTCCGTGCCGTGGCGTCCCTCGTTGGGGACGGACGAGGTGTCGACGTTGTCATGCGAAGAGCGTTCGACCGGGTCACCTCATACGTGATCCGGTCGCGGTTCCTTCCTACCGCCGGCGTGGCCGCGAGCCTGGCAGGCGCGCCGGGAACAGCCACACCCGAAGCCGGGTAAGGGTACCCTCACCATGGAGGTGAGCAGCGTGGCGAGCGACCAGGTGGGCCCGGAGGCAGGGCACGACGACGGGGACGACCAATCCCGGGACTACGCGCATGACCACTCGCACGATCACGCGCACAGCGAGGTCCACGACGAGGCGGGTCCGGCGCGCGCCGGGCATGGCCACGGGCTCGGCCACCATCACCACCACGGAGTCGCCGCCACGCCCGACCACCGCCGCAAGCTCGCCATCGCGTTCGGCATCACCACTGGCCTGTTGGTGGCCCAGTTCATCGGCGCGATCCTCACCGGCAGCCTCGCGCTGCTGACCGACACGGCGCACATGTTCACCGATTCGGTGGGCCTGGGCATCGCGCTGGTGGCGGCGACGCTGGCGCTGCGTCCGGCGTCCTCGAAGCGCACTTGGGGCTTCCGCCGGATCGAGGTGCTGGCGGCCCAGGCGCAGGCCGGCATCCTGGCGGCGGTGGCCCTCTACGCGGCGTACGAGGGCGTCATGCGGCTCATGGAACCGCCCGACGTGCCGCCCATCGAGCTGCTGATCTTCGGCGTCATCGGGCTCGCAGGCAACCTGGCGTCGGTGGCGGTGCTGTCCTCCGACCGAACCGCCACCTTCAACACGCGCGCCGCCTTCCTGGAGGCCGCCAGCGATGCCCTCGGCTCGGTCGGCGTCGTCGTGGCGGCCCTCGTCATCGCGCTGACCGGCTGGCAACGCGCGGACGCCATCGCCGGCCTCGCGATCGCCGCGCTCATCGTCCCCCGGGCGTTCGTGCTGCTGCGCGACACCGCGGGCGTCCTGATGGAGTTCACCCCGCCCGGGTTGAATCTCGACGAGGTCCGCGAGCACATCCTCGGCGTCGAGCACGTGCGGGGAGTCCACGAGTTGCACGCGTCCGTGGTGGCGTCCGGATTGCCGGTCCTGTCCGCCCACGTCGTGATCGGCGACGGGTGCTTCCGCGACGGCCACGCGCCGATGATCCTGCGCGAGATCAAGGAGTGCGTCTCGCACCACTTCGAGATCGACCACAGCACGATCGAGCTCGAGCCGCCCGGCTTCGAGACGGTCGATCCTCAGCAGCACGCCTGAGATCGGCGGGCGATCCAGGGTCTCGGACGCCGTCGCCTCAGTCCGCTTGGCTAGGGCTGTCTGATCATGCCGCCGGCAGGCGGATTTCGCCACGGGTCATGCTTTCGCCGCACAGCATTTGCTTCTGACAAGGTGAGATGAATAGGGGGGTTGCGACGCATGGCGGCACGCGCCCACCTTCCAGCCGGGTCGGGTTCCCACCGACCCAAGTCGGGTGGCCGGTGGAGATCACCTGTCTGCGGTCGCGCACAGCGGAGATGTGTGCGACCTGCGACCTTGAATGTGTGCCGCTGGAACGCATGGGGTCATGGACGTGCTCTACGTCCTCAGGGAGGACGACCGCATCATCGAGAGCGTGCAAGAGGCCCAGCCTGGAACGGGTGGATGGCGTGCACGACGACGCCAGCGCGCACGGCCACCATCCCGGGCGACCCGGCCAGGCGGAGTGGGACGCCCGGTACTCCGCCGCCGAGGGCCGCACTTGGAGCGACAACCCGAACTCCACCCTTGTCGCCGAGGCCGGCGCGCTGATCCCGGGGCAGGCCCTCGACGTCGGCTGCGGCGAGGGAGCGGACGCCGTGTGACTGGCTCAGCACGGATGGACCGTCACCGCGCTCGACCCCTCCGGCGTCGCCCTGTACCGCGCCCGGTTGGCCGCAGAGGCGGCCCAATTCAAGCTGGAGGGGGTGCAGGGCCAGTTGGCCGACGTTGGTTGGTGGGCGGGGTCGTGGGCGTCGAGGCCGCATGCGGTGGCGAGGCGGGTCCCACCGTGTTCGTGGCTGGCGATCGGGTGGGGTGGGAGGATGACGACGTCGCTCGCGCGGCCTTCGTTTCCAGGAGTTGTTGGCATGTCCGCCTCGTCGTCTCGCATCCAGCCCTCCGGATTGCCGCACGGTGTGCGGGCCAGCCTGCAGCGGCGTCCACTCATTTCCTTCTTCGTGCTTGCTTACGGGTTCTCGTGGCTTGTCTCGACGCCCTACATCTTGTCGGTCTGGGGAGCGGTTCAGAGCAACTGGCTGACCGGGTTCATGCTGAAGCAGTGGGTTGGTCCCGCCCTGGCGGGGATGATCATGGCGGGCGTGATCGGTGGCCGGCCTGGCCTGCGGGACCTGCGCCAGAAGGGTCGCACGTGGCGGGTCGGATGGCCGTGGTACCTCGCCATCCTTCTCGGAGTGCCGGTCTTGCTGCTCGTCGGGGTGCTGGCAGTGTCCGGCGCCCCAGCGTCCCCGCCCAGGATCGGTCTGGAACTGGTCGGGTCCTATGTGCTGTATTTCGTGCTGGTGTTCATCGCGGTGGGGTATCCGGAGGAGGTCGGCTGGCGGGGCTTCGCGCTGCCCCGGCTGCAGGCTCGATTCGGACCCCTGGCGGGCACCCTGGTTCTCGGGCTGCTGTGGGCGGGCTGGCACCTGCCGTTCTTCCTGACGCCCGACCACGGCGGTGGTCCGCAGGCCGATCCCGCAACGGTGGCCACCAACTTCGCGCTCTTCTCCGCGATGGTCGTCTTGATGGCCGTCCCGTTCTCCTTCGTGTACAACCGAACCAGAAGCGTGCTGATGACCGCCCTGCTCCACACCGCCATCGACACGCCGCAAGCGGTCTGGCTGCCGCTGCTCCTGCCGGTCGGGCTCGAGAACTCCGCCCGCGGTGAAGCGCGTCTGGATCTGGCGCTGTTGCTCGTCGTCGGGGTGGTGGCGGTCCTCGTGGTGGCCCTGACCAGGGGACGCCTCGGCTGGAGCGCCACCGACCCGCCAGCTCGCACCGTCGAATCCGACACCACCACCTGATCCATCGGAAGCGGCTGCCATCCAGCCACCGGCAGAACGCAGGTCCCGAGGAGTTCCTCGATCCCGACGGTGAGCCCCGACAGCGCAGGGAGGCGCCCGCCACCATACCGATCCATGCTCAGCAGAGGCGGGCGCGAAGCTGCCTCCTGGACGAGATAAGAGGCGGTCAGCCCGTCCCGGTGAGCCGACGAGTCGCGACGTACAGATCCCGCGCTGCTTACCAATCGCGACGCCGCCCTGTGTCGTGATGTCCGAGCCAAACCCCCGGCGACGGGACTACGGCGACAGCCCGGCGCCGGAATGCCGCCGAAACACCTGATCGAGCGCGTAGACGGTATCGAGGCAGAGGGTGGTCGCCTGTACGGCCCGCCCGCAGCCGCCCTCTGGCAAACGCGCACCTGACCACAACCCATCGAAGTGGACCGCCCGGAGCCAACGAACGGCGGGCCGCTGATCGCCAGGCCAAGACCGTCGCCTGACCCCAGCCCACCCTCACCGAGCAGAGCGCGTGAGGGCCGCGAACTATACAAGCCCCGAGCGAAGGTGAACAACCCACATGCGGCAGATCTGCGCGTTCGACTCGATCCCGTTGACACCCGAACGGCGACAAGTTACCTTGGAATCGTGAGGGAGGAGCCCGTCATCGCCCCGTCCGCGCTCAAGCATGGACTTGACGAACCTGAGATCCTCCACGCTTACCGGAATCCGGTTCGGATCTGGGACCTCGGGGAAGGATTCACGATGATCGTGGGACCGA
>DAIRTI010000057.1:0-18690 GCA_036803965.1 Propioniciclava sp. | reverse complement strand
CCTTCTACCAGCTGATCCACCAGGGCACCCAGCTCATCCCGGCCGACTTCATCGCGGTGGCGACGCCGCCGCACGCCATCAAGAGCGAGGGCCAGGACGTTCACGAGCTGTTCCTGGCCAACTTCTTCGCCCAGACCAAGGCCCTGGCGTTCGGCAAGACGGCCGAGGAGGTGCGCGCGGAGGGCGTCCCAGAGTCGCTGGTGTCGGCGAAGGTGTTCGAGGGCAACCGGCCGACGACGTCGATCATGGCCCCTGCGCTCACGCCGTCGGTGGTCGGCCAGCTGATCGCGCTGTACGAGCACATCACGTTCGTCCAGGGTGTGGTGTGGGGCATCGACAGCTTCGACCAGTGGGGCGTCGAGCTCGGCAAGGTGCTGGCCAAGCAGATCGGCCCTGCCATCGACGGGGACGCCTCCGCCCTCGCCGCCCAGGACGCGTCCACCCGCGGCCTGATCGACTACTACCGGAGTCACCGCGCGCGGTAGGGCGTCCAGGCGGTTCAGTAGCCTGACCGCCATGAAGCTCGCGCGTCTCGCCCTCGGCGTGGTGCTGGGCGGTGCGCTGGTGAGCGTCCTGACGATGGCCGGGGCCGCGGCGTGGGCGTCCGCCCTCTCGGCGGGGCGCATCTTCGGCGAGCCGGACGCGCCTGTCCACGACGTCGCGATCGTCTTCGGGGCGCAGGTGTACGCCGACGGCGTCCCGGCGCCGTTCACCGCCGCCCGGCTCGACCTGGCGCTGCGGCTCTACACGACGGGGCAGGCGAGGGTGCTGCTGGTCAGCGGCAACAACGCCCCCGAGCACAACCGCGAGACCACCGCGATGCGCCGCTACCTCGAGGAACGCGGCGTGCCGGCGTCCAGGATCGTCGAGGACCCCTGGGGCCAGGACACCTACGACACCTGCATCCGCGCCCGCGACACGTACGGGGTCACCTCGGCCCTCCTGGTGAGCCAGACCTACCACCTGCCGCGGGCCGTCGCGACCTGCCAGGCCCTCGGGGTGGACGCCGTCGGCGTCGGCGACGATTCGGTGCAGCACCTCTCCTTCTGGCCGGTGGGCGTCATGCGGGAGTACCCGGCCGACGTCAACCTCGTCCTCGACGTGGCGCGCCGGCGTCCGCCCGCCGTCGCCGACCCGCCCAGCACGGCGGTCGCCGACGCGCTGCGCACCTGAGCCCCGGCCGAGGGCCCCGGACTCCCGTGGAAGAATGGCGGCCATGCTCTCGCTCCTCTCCCTCCTCACGTCGCGGGTGGAGGCCGCCGCCGGGGTCGACCCCGAGATGCGGCCGGCCACCAAGCCGCAGTTCGGCCACTTCCAGAGCAACGTGGCCCTGCGCCTGGCGAAGGTCGAGGGGCGTCCGCCGCGCGCCGTCGCCGAAGACCTGGTGGGCCGCATCGACATCGAAGACGTCTGCGAGCCCCTCGAGATCGCCGGCCCCGGCTTCATCAACTTCCGCATCCGCAGCGACGTTCTCGCGCGGGTGGCGTCCGACCTTCTCTCCGATCCCGACACCGGCATCGACAAGGCCGAACACCCCGAGACGGTCGTCATCGACTACTCGGCGCCCAACGTCGCCAAGCCCATGCACGTCGGCAACCTGCGCTCGACGATCATCGGCGACTGCTTCAACCGCGTCCTGACCGCGCAGGGCCACAAGGTCATCCCGCAGAACCACATCGGCGACTGGGGCACCCAGTTCGGCATGCTCGTCGAGCAGATCGTCTTCGAGGGCGCGGACGCCTCGTCCATGACGCTCGCCGACTCCGTTGAGCTCTACCGCCGCGCGCAGACCCACTTCCGCGCCGACGACGAGTGGGCGGACGCCGCCCGCCGCCGGGTGGTCGCGCTGCAGTCCGGCGATCCGGAGACTTTGGCGATCTGGCGGTCCCTGATCGAGGTGTCCGAGAAGGGCTTCAACGAGGCGTACGAACGCCTCGGTGTCCTGCTGACCGACGACGACCTGGCGGGGGAGTCGCTGTACAACGCCGACCTGCCGGCGGTCGCAGAAGACATCGAGTCGCGCGGCATCGGCGTCGTGGACGACGGCGCCCTCTGCGTCTTCCTCGACGGCTTCGAGGCGCCGGTCATCGTCCGCAAGAGCGACGGCGGCTACAACTACGCCACGACGGACCTGGCGGCCATCCGCTACCGCGTCGGCACCCTGCACGCCGATCGGATCATCTACGTCGTCGGCCTGCCGCAGGCGTTCCACTTCGAGCAGGTGTTCGCCCTCGCCCGCAAGGCCGGTTACCTCCCGGACGCCGTCAGGGCCCAGCACGTCGGGTTCGGGTCGGTCCTGGGCAGCGACGGCAAGATGCTGCGCACGCGCGAGGGCGGCACGGTCACGCTGGAGTACCTGCTCGACGAGGCCGAGGCGGTCGCCGCGCGGCCGATCGCGATGGCGGCGGTCAAGTACGCCGACCTGTCGACCTCGCTGCACAAGGACTACGTCTTCGACCTCGACCGCATGACGGCCACCACCGGCAACACCGGGCCGTACCTGCAGTACGCGCACGCGCGGTCGTCCCGGATCCTGCGCAACGCCGCCGAACTCGGGCTCGAGATCCCGGACGCCGTCACGCTCCTGGACGCCCCCGAGGAGCAGGCGCTCGCCCTCCTGCTGTCGCGCTTCGGCGAGGTCGTCGCCGACGTCGGCGTCAACCTGCAGCCCCACAAGCTATGCGGCTACCTCTACGACCTGGCCACCGCGCTGAGCTCGTTCTACGAGAACTGCCCGGTGCTGAAGAGCGAGGGCGAGGTGCGGGCGTCCCGGCTGGCCGTGTGCGCCGCGACCCGCAAGGTGCTGGCCAGGGGCCTGTACCTGCTCGGCATCGAGGCCCCGGAACAGATGTGATGCCGGACGCCGCAACGCCGGTCCCGCGCGCCGGCGGGCCGCGGGTGATCGCGGTCGTCGTCGCCTGGAACCGCCGCGACCTGCTCTGCCGCAACCTCGACGGACTCGCCGCCCAGCGGCGTCCGGTCGACGGCGTCGTCGTGATCGACAACGCCTCCACCGACGACTCGGCGGCGGTGGCCCGGGAGCACCCGGTCGTCACCGAGGTCGTCACGATGCCCGAGAACCTGGGTGGAGCGGGCGGCTTCGCGGCGGGCATCGCACGGGCGGTCGTGAGCCACGACGCCGACCTCGTCTGGATCATGGACGACGACACGATCCCCACCCCGGACGCCCTGGCGGCGCTGCTCGAGGCGCGGCTCGGCTACGACGGCGAGGTCGCGTTGCTGGCGTCCCGGGCCGATTGGACCGACGGCCGCGAGCACCCCATGAACACCCCGCGCGAACGTTTCGGCTTGTCCGACCCTAGTCGCGCGCGTGCCGCGGCCGTCGACGCCCAGGAGGTGCGGTCGGCCTCCTTCGTCTCGATCCTGCTGGACGCCGCCGCGATCCGCACCGAGGGGCTGCCGGTCGCCGACTTCTTCCTGTGGAACGACGACTTCGAGTACACCGCCCGCATCCTGCGCCACCGGGTCGGGCTCTACGTGCCGGCCAGCCGGGTCGTGCACGCGACGAAGACGTTCGGCTCCAGCGACGTCGACCCCGGCGCGCGGTTCTTCAACGAGACCCGCAACAAGGTCTGGACGTTCACCCGCAGCCCCGCCCTCGGCGCGCGCGATCGGGTGCTGTACGCCGGTTCGACCGTCCTGCGCTGGACGCGCATGCTCGCCCGCTCGAAAGACCGCGGCACCCTGCTGCGCTATGGGGCGTCCGGGCTGCGGGCGGGCGTCCATGCTCCACGGACGACCGCCGACGTGCTCGCGGGCACGCCGGTCGCCGACGACGTGCGGCAGCTGCTGAGCGGCGGTTCGGCTGCCGTCGGCACGTCTGCCTTCCCCGAGTCGGCATCGTTTGAGCGGACGCCGTTCAGCGTCCTGCTGCCGGTCTACGCCGGCGACCGGGCCGAGTTCTTCCGCCGCGCGATCGCGTCGGTGACGGTCGAGCAGGAGCTGCGTCCCGACGAGCTGGTCGTGGTCCGCGACGGGCCGGTCGGGCCCGAACTGGACGCCGTCCTGGCCGACCTGCGCGCGGGGGAGCTGACCGGGGGCGTCCCGGTGGTGCTCTTCGAGCTGGAGCGCAACGTCGGGCTCGCGCGGGCCCTCGAGGCGGGGCTGGCGCGGTGCGCTCACGAGGTGGTCGCCCGCGCGGACGCCGACGACGTCTCGCTGCCGGCGCGGTTCGCCGTTCAGCTTCCGGTGTTCGCCGGGCGCCGCCTCGACCTGATGTCGGCGGCGATCGCTGAGTTCAGCGAGGACGAGTCGCGGCCCGGCATCGTCCGCACCTGGCCGACGGAGGCCGACGAGATCGCCCGCACGGCCCGACTGCAGGACCCGTTCAATCACCCCGCCGTGGTCTACCGGCGCTCGGCCGTGGCGGCCGCGGGCGGCTACCAGCACCTCGACAAGATGGAGGACTACTGGCTGTTCGCCCGCATGATCGCCCACGGCGCCCGGGTCGGCAACGTCGCCGAACCCCTGGTGCTCTACCGGGTCGGCGCGGGCGCGTACGGACGCCGCGGCGGCCTCGACATGCTGCGCTCGGAACTGGCCCTGCAGTCGCGGCTGCTGGCCGAGGGCTTCACGACCCGCGGGCAGTACGTCCGCAACGTGTTCGTCCGCGGGGTCTGGAGGCTGATCCCGGTCGCGGTGCGGCGTCCGGTCTACCGTGCGGCGTCCAGGCTGCGAGGGCGTCTCCAGACCGCCTGACGCGCGCTCACTGGCCGCGGAGGAAGGCGACGGCTTCGGGGCAAGGGCCGTCGAAGGCCAGGCGGCCGTGCTGCATGACGATGCCGCGATCGCAGATGTCCTGGACGAGGTTCAGGTCATGCGAGACGACCACGAGCGTCTTGCCGGCCGCGACGAGCTCCTTGATGCGGCCGATGCACTTGCGCTGGAAGGGCTCATCACCGACGGCGAGGATCTCGTCGACGAGGAACACGTCGGGATCGGTGTGCACCGCCACCGCGAACGCCAGCCGCAGGTACATGCCCGAGGAGTAGAACTTCACCTCGGTGTCGATGAACTCGCCGATCTCGGAGAAGGCGAGGATGTCGTCGAACCGCTCCTCGATCTCGGCCTTGGTCATGCCGAGGATCGCGCCGTTGAGGTAGACGTTGTCGCGTCCGGTCAGGTCGGGGTGGAAGCCGGCGCCGACCTCGATGAGGCCGGCGATGCGCCCTCGGACGAGCACCTCGCCGTCGTCGGGACGCATCACGCCCGAGATCAGCTTCAACGTCGTCGACTTGCCCGAGCCGTTGAGGCCCAGCAGGGCCACGGTCTCGCCGTCGCACACGTCGAAGTCGACGGCGTCCAGGGCCTTGAAGTGGGCGGACAGGTCGCCGCGGCGTCCCTTCGCGAGCCAGACGAGCGCCTCCTTCAGCGACCGGGTGTGCCGCAGGACGAACGTCTTGGAGACGTTGCGGACGCTGACGACGACGTGGGGCTCGGCCATCACAGCTCCTGGGCGAAGCGGCCTTCGAACCGCTTGAACAGCAGGTCTCCGGCGACGAGGAACAGGATCGACACGATGAGGGCGACGGGCGTCCACAGGATCATCAGGTGCGGCGGGGGCGTCCAGGTCTGGGACCCGTCCGTGGTGGGCAGCCAGAACCCGAAGTGGAAGAGCTCCACCCCGATGGTGATCGGGTTGGCCATGTAGAGCGAGAACACCCAGCCGGGGGCGATGCTCTGCACCATGTACCACGTGTAGAGAACCGGCGACAGCCAGGTGGCCACCATGTTGATGAGGTCGACGATGTTCTCGGCGTCGCGGAAGAACACGTCTGCGGTGGCGAAGAACAGTCCCAGACCGAGCCCGAAGAGGCCGACGAGCAGGGTGCCCGCGATGATGCCGGCGATCTGGCTGAGGCTCGGATGCCAGCCTGAGAACAGGCACGCGATCAGCAGGACGACGACCTGCGGGAAGAAGTGCACCATCGCGACGAACAGCGACGAGACGGGGAACAGCTCCCGGGGCAGGAAGATCTTCTTGATCAGGTGGCCGTTGCCGACGATCGAGCGGGCCGCGTTGCCGAACGTCTCCATGAAGAAGTTCACCAGGCACATGCCCGAGAACAGGTAGATGGCGTAGTTCGGCATGTTGCGGTTGAGCTGCAGGAACACGCCCATGGCCAGGTAGAACACGCCGAACTGCACGGCCGGCTTGATGTAGGACCACAGCAGGCCCAGGGCCGAGCCCCGGTAGCGGACCTGGATCTCCTTGTCGACCAGCAGGCGCAGCAGGAACCTGTTGCGCAGGACCGCCCTGAACCCCAGCGACTGACCCGGCGGGGCCAGGGCCTCGACCGTCTCGGTCAACGGTCGACGACCCCGTTCTGCCGGAAGGTCTCGCCCCAGGCGTCCGGGGACGTGATCTCGTAGAGTGCCGAGCGGTAGGTGCGGCTCAGCTTCGGCCACTTCGCCAGCAGCTCCTCGTGAAGCCGCGCGCTGCGGGCCAGCTGCTTGCGCATCTGCTCGGGATCGCGCTGGTAGAAGGACGCCCCCGTGCCCTCGGCGTTCGACACGACCGCCGAGTCGAGCGAGGCCAGGTACCACCAGCGCGCGTCCTGGTTGGACACGACCGCCTCGGGATGCCGCCGCGACAGCTCGCGCGGCTTCATGCCGACCTGCTTCGCGACGGTCTTGAACGCCCACGGGACGACCCGCGCGCTGGACGGCATCCGCACGTCCTGCCGTTTCGGCGGCTTGACGCGCCGCGGCGACGGGAAGTCGGCGACCCGCTTGGAGATCTGGGCGTCGGTGAAGTCGTCCTTCATCGACCGGATCTCCGCGGTCTTCGTCGGCAGCCACTCGTGCAGCTGCCCCGGACCCGCCAGCACGTCCTCCAGCGCCCGCAGCACGGCCTCGCCGGCGTAGTACTGCATCGACACGACGTGCTTGGTGTGGGTGTTGAGCGACTCGCGGACGATGCGTCCGCCGCGGGCGTACGGCGAGTGCAGCAGGGCCGCGATCAGCCGGTTGCGCTCGTGGAAGTAGGCCTGCCAGTCGACCGCGTCGTTCTTGTCGGCCCACGAGACGTGCCAGATTGCGGCGCCGGGCAGCGACACGGTCGGGTAGCCGTGCTCGCGGGCGCGCAGCGAGTACTCCGAGTCGTCCCACTTGATGAAGACGGGCAGCGAGAGCCCGACCTCCTCGATGACCGTGCGGGGGATCAGGCACATCCACCAGCCGTTGTAGTCGCCGTCCCACCGCTTGTGCAGGTTCTTGCGCGAGCGCAGGCCGGCCTCGCCGAAGTCGACCTGGCCCAGGCCCTCGATGGGGCCCCACAGGAAGCGGTAGGGGTTGACGACCTCGGCGAACGCCAGCAGTTGCGTGCGGTCGTACAGGTCGAACATGTGCCCGCCGACGATCGTCGGCTGCAGGCAGAAGTCGGCGAACGCGGCCGCCCGGCATAGGCTCTCGGGCTCGAGGATGATGTCGTCGTCGAGGATCAGCAGGTAGTCGCTGCGGCGCCCGTCGGCACGCCCCTGCGCGACCTCGAACATGCTGCGCGAGAAGCCGCCGGAGCCGCCCATGTTGGCCTGCCGGATCATCCGCAGCCGGCCTCGCATGGCCTCTTTGGCCGCCGGGAAGTCCTCCTCGTCGGAGACCAGCTTGGTGCCCTGGTCGACGACGATCAGCTCGTCGAGGATCGGGTCGAGATCGGACGCCTCCGCGATCGTCCGGATCGTGTTCACGCAGTAGTCGGTGCGGTTGAACGTGGTGATGCCCAGCGTCAGCCGGCCGGGCTCGCGCCCGCCGGACGGCACCAGCCAGCCGGCCTCTTCCAGCGTCAGCGCCGCGGTGCCCGCGGACAGATCGAACCAGTACCAGCCGCCGTCGCCGAAGGGCGCCAGCGTCAGCTCGAACTCGCTGGTCGTCGGCCCCGACACGGGACGCGAGTCGACCCGCTGGGGGATGCCGCGGGCGTTCGACCGGAACACCGAGACCACGCCGTCGCCGCTCGTCCGAACCCGCAGCACGATCGACTCCACCGACGTCCAGCGCCGCCAGTACGACGCCGGGAACGCGTTGAAGTAGGACCCGAACGAGACGGTGCCGTCCTCCACCCGGACGGACCGGCGCGACAGGACGCGCGAGGTGCCCGTTTCTTCGGACGCCGCCGGCACGGCCCGCTGCCCGTCGGGCCCGGTGTCGACGAGCGAGGTGAGGCGTCCGTCGATGTAGAGCGGGAGCGCGTCGTGGTCGCGGTCGGCCGGGAAGATGACCCGCGCCACCTCGCGGAAGGCGGTGTCGCTCGCGGCCGGCGCGGTCTTGATGCCGGTCAGGTACTCCTTGGGGGCGTCGATCGTCATGCGTCCACCCCGCCGCTCACGAGCGCCTCGCCGCCGGCGAAGTGCGGCTTGAGCTTGTTGTCGAACGTCGACAGTGCGGCGCCGATCGCCATGTGCATGTCGAGGTACTTGTAGGTGCCCAAGCGTCCGCCGAACAGGACGCCGTCCTCCGCCGCGGCCAGGTCGCGGTAGCGCAGCAGACCGGCGCGATCGGCGTCCGTGTTGATCGGGTAGTACGGCTCGTCGTCGCGCCCGGCGAACCGCGAGTACTCGCGCATGATGACCGTGGCGTCCTTGGTGTAGTCGCGCTCGGGATGGAAGTGCCGGAACTCGAGGATGCGCGTGTAGTCCACATCGGGGTCGGGATAGTTCATGACCGGACAGCCCTGGTGGTCCTCGATCGGGAGCACCTCTTCTTCGAGGTCGATCGTGCGCCAGCCGAGTTCGCCCTCGGAGTAGCCGAAGTAGCGGTCGACGGGCCCGGTGTAGACGATCGGCACCTGCCCGACGCTGGCCGCCTTGCCGAGCGGACCGTCGCCGAAGAAGTCGGTGTCGAGGTGCACCTCGATGCGCGGGTTGTCGACCATGCGCTCGAGCCACGCGGTGTAGCCGTCGGTGGGCAGGCCCTCGTGGGTGTCGCTGAAGTAGCGGTTGTCGTAGTTGTACCGAACCGGCAGGCGGCTGATGATGCTCGCCGACAGCTGCTCGGGGTCGGTCTGCCACTGCTTGGCCGTGTAGTGCTTGATGAACGCCTCGTACAGCGGACGCCCGATCAGCGAGATGCCCTTCTCGACGAAGTTCTCGGGCTCCTTGCCGCCCAGCTCGGTGGCCTGCTCGGCGATGAGCGCCCGCGCCTCGGCGGGGGAGTAGGCCGCCCGGAAGAACTGGTTGATCGTGTGCAGGTTGACCGGCATCGCGTACACGTTGCCCTGGTGGGTCGTGTACACCTTGTGCTGGTAGCTGGTGAACGTCGTGAAGCGGTTCACGTACTCCCACACGCGCTCGTTGCTGGTGTGGAACAGGTGGGCGCCGTAGCGGTGCACCTCGATGCCGGTCTGCGCCTCGCGCTCGCTGTAGGCATTGCCGCCGATGTGCGGACGCCGCTCGACGATGGCCACATTCAGGCCGAGGTCGTTCGCGGCTCTCTCCGCGACCGTCAGGCCGTAGAGGCCGGCTCCGACGACCAGCAGATCTGCTTTCACAGCTTCCTCCGTCCCTGTGCGCATGCCACGATGCGCGCGCTCCGCTTCTCAGGCTCTGCTCACCTTAGCGGACCCTTCCGGCACCCTCCGTGAGGGCCGGGTCTTCGGCCCGAGGCGTCCGCCGGCATTCCTGCGGGGCGGGCCGCCGCCGTGCCCGGACCCGCCAGGCGGTAGAATCGCCCGCGGCGCCGTGCGCTGGGGGGTGCCGAAATCCAAGTGGGAAGGTGTGTCGATGCTGCTCTCTGTCGTGGTGCCGTGCCACAACGAGGAGTCGGTGCTCGACGCGCTCGTCGCCGAGGTGCTCCGGGCCATCGATGCCCCGGATGTCGAGCTCGAACTCGTCCTCGTCGACGACGGCAGCAAAGACCGCACGCTCGAGATGATGCGCGCGCACAACGCCGCCGACTCCCGCGTCCGGTACGTCAGCTTCAGCCGCAACTTCGGCAAGGAGGCCGCGATGTTCGCCGGTCTCTCGTACGCCGCCGGCGACGCCGTCGTCATCCTGGACGCCGACCTGCAGCACCCGCCGGCCCTGGTCAACGAGATGATCGCCCGGTACCGGCAGGGCTTCGACCAGGTCGTCGCGCGCCGGACGCGCGAGGGCGATCCGGCGTTCCGGACGGCCATGTCGCGCCTCTACTACCGGCTGGTCAACAAGCTCGTCGACGTGCCGATGGAGGACGGGGTCGGCGACTTCCGGCTGCTGTCGCGCCGGGCCGTCAACGCGCTGCTCGCGATGCGCGAGAGCAACCGGTTCTCGAAGGGGCTGTTCTCGTGGGTCGGCTTCCCCCGCGACACGATCGACTACGAGAACCAGGAGCGCCAGGGCGGCGGCACGTCGCGCTGGTCGATGCGCCGCCTGTTCAACTACGGCATGGACGGCATCATGTCGTTCAACAACGCGCCGCTGCGCGTCGCGCTCTACATCGGCATCACGGTCACGCTGCTGTCGCTGGCCTACGTGGTCTACCTGGTGATCGCGGCGCTCGTCGTCGGGGTCGCCGCGCCGGGCTACATCACGACCATGGCGGCGATCGCGGTGCTGGGCGGCCTGCAGCTGGTCTTCCTCGGTGTCATCGGCGAGTACGTGGGCCGCATCTACTACGAGGCGAAGCGGCGTCCGCCGTTCATCGTGGCCGACTCGGGGGGCCTGGAGCTGCCGCCGGCCCACCCCCGGGAGCTCACGTGAGCAAGATCACCCTGCTCAAGCACGCCACCCGTTTCACGATCGTCGGCTTCATCAACACCGGCGTCTACTACGTGCTCTACCTGTTGTTCCAGCACTTCATGCCGTACATAGCCGCCCACCTGCTGGCCACCGGCCTGGCGATGGTCGGGTCGTTCTTCATGAACACCTACTGGACCTTCCAGACCAAGCCGACCTGGAAGAAGTTCGCGATCTTCCCGCTGACCAACCTCACCAACTACGTGGTGCAGACGGTCGGCCTGGCGGCCCTGGTCGAGTTCGCCCACATGGACCAGCGCATCGCCCCGCTGGTCGCGGCCGTCGTCGCGATCCCGATCACGTTCGGGCTCTCGCGCAAGATCCTGCTGGAGCGCGATCCCAAGCAGCGCATCGCCGAGGTGATGGAGGCCGACGAGTCGTGAGCGCGACCCGCCTCGCCGCCGGAAGCCACGTCGTCGCCCCGGCCGAAGACCAGACGGACGCCGTCCCGGGCCGGCGCTCGGGCGTCCTGGCTGCGCTGTCGGTCGCCATTCTGGTGGCCGCCCTTTCGTTCATCCCGGTGTTGCGGACGCCGACCTTCTATCTCTGGGACGACAGCGCCGCAGTTTTCATCCCCACCTGGCGGGCCGCCGGGCAGGAACTGCTGGCGGGGCAGTGGCCGGTGCTGCGGCCGGACTTCTGGATGGGCGGCAACTGGGCCGCCGAGGCCCAGTTCGGCTTCTGGAACCCGGTCAACCTACTGCTCATGATGGGCGTGGCGCTGATCCCGAACCTGGCGGTCGGCGCCCACCTGGTCAAGCTGGCCTTCCTGCTGCTGCTGGCGCTGGGGGCGTTCACGCTGGCGCGGGAGTACGGCGCCAAGCCCGGCCTGGCGGCCGCCGTCTCGATCGCTCTGCCGTTCGCCGGCTTCACGCTCTACTACGACGCCGCCACCTGGGTTGCGGGGCTGATGGCGGCCGCCTGGACGCCGTGGTTCTGGTGGGCGATCCGCCGGTTCGGGCGCGGGGCCGCGAACCCGCTCGTCCCGTTCGCGTTCGGCTACCTGCTGATGACCAACGGCAACCCGTACGGGGCCCTGTCGGCGGTGATCGTGCTGGCGTGCGTGGCCTTCGAGTTCCTCCTCGCCAAGGACTTCCGGGCGGTCGGCGGCCTCGTGGCCGTCGGCGCGCTCGTCGGCGCCACCGCGCTGGTCGCCTATCTGCCGCTCGTGCTGAGCTCGAGCGTCGGGTGGCGCAACACCTCCGGCCTGATCACCAACGACGGCTCCCTGGTGCCCAACCTGACGCAACTGGCGGCGTCCAGCACACCCAGCTACCTGCCGTTCATCCAGCTGTGGGCGGGGCCTCGGGCCACCACTCCGATCACCTACGGCGCCTGGTTCCTGCTGCCCCTGCTGCCCTGGCTGAACTGGAGTGCGCTGCGCAGCCGCGCCCGGGCCTGGGCGGCCCCGCTGGCGTTCCTCGGCATCTACCTGATGCTGGCGATCGGGCCGTCCAACCTGTGGCTGTTCCGCTGGCCGGTGCGCCTGCTCGAATACTTGTGGCTGGCGGTCTTCGTGCTGCTCGCCGCGCTGCTGTCGCAGGGGCTGCGTACTTCGCGTCCGGGCGTCCGGGTGGCGGTCTCGGGCGGCATCGTCCTGGTGGGCGCCTGGCTCGCGGTCTCGGCGATCGCGGGCGTGTTCGTCCGGCACGCGCTGTCGCTGCTCGTGCACGCCGCCCTCGTCGCCGTGCTGATCCTGGTCATCCTGCGCGCACGGAGGCTGCTGGCCGGCGTCCTCGTGGCCGGGACGGCGCTCGTGCTCGCGCTCCAGCTCTACTGGATGCCGGCGAACCGCGACGTCGCGCAGTGGCAGTTCCCGACGACGGCGTCCGGCATGCAGGCGTACGCCGAGCAGTACACCGGGCCGATCCTGCAGGTCGCCAACACGACGCTCATGAAGCCCGACGTGGCGGCCCCCTGGCAGGTGTTCGCGTTCGGCAGCGTGCCGGGGGCGTCCGGGATCGAGTCGACCAGCAGCTACACCGGGCTCGGCTTCAGCAAGTTCTCCGAGACGCTGTGCATGAACCACACCGGCAGCGTGTGCAAGGAGGCCCTCACCACGGCCTTCGCGCCGGCCGGCGACGGCGTGACCGTCCCGCACCTCGTGGACGCCCTCAAGGTCAACACGGTGGTCGTGCAGAACGAGCTCGTCCCGGACGCCGCCACGTTCACCCCGCCGGCGGGCTGGACGAAGGTCCGCTCGGACGCCCTCGTGACGGTCTTCCAGCGCACGACGGCGCTGCCCTGGCCGGGCAGCCGGCTGGCGGCGGCGGGAGCCGGGGTGACGGTGGCGTCCGCGGCGTCGACCGACACCACCGAGCACGTCCAGGTCTCGACGGGGGCATCCGGCGGGTCGCTGCTGTTCGCGCGCCTGGCCTGGCCGGGCTACTCGGTCACGGTCGGCGGGCAGCCCGCGACGGTGGTGACCAACAAGCAGGGGCTGCTGGAGGTCGCCCTGCCCGCGGGCCTGTCGGACGCCGCCGTCGACGTCCGGTTCACGGTGCCCGGCTACACGATCGGCGTCCCGGTGCTGATCGGGGCGGTGGCCGCGGCGCTGGCGTACGGGGTGCTCGTGGAGGTCCGGCGGCGGGCGGCCCTGCGCCCCGGCGCCAAGCCCGACCCGTCGCTGTGACCGGCTTCCGAGCCGCCGCGACCTACGGCGTAGGAGGCTCGCGCCGCCGCGCCACAGATCTTTCAGCGGCGTCCCCCATGAGGGCCCTGTGGCCTGACAAAGTACGTGCTGTCATTCAGATCGAGGGGGAGCGAAGGAGCCCACGCGCGTGATCGGAATCGGCCGTAAGGACACCTACGGCGGCGACACCCCTCAGCCCGACCCGAACACCACCCGGCAGCTGCGAGAGCTGTCCGAGCGGCTGCGTGCCGTCGAGGGACGGCTCGCCGGCCTGCGCGACGACGTTGACCTGGTGCGCCACATCTCGGAGATGTCGCGCAGCACCCTGTCGATGGTGTCGAGGCGCGCCGGAGCGCGCGGGGAGCCGATCCGGGTGCTGTTCCTCGTCCACCATCCCGAGGCCTGGTACGCGCTGGCCGACGTGTACGCCGCGATGGCCGCCGCTGACGACTTCCGGCCGGTCGTGGCGTCGCTGCCGCGGCACTTCCCGGGCAGCGCGGCCCACAAGGACGAGGACTTCGTCCACGAGCGGCTGATGGCCTTCGGCGTCCCGCACCTGCGGTTCAACGACCCCGACCCGTACCTCGACCTCGACATCGTCCGCGCGATCGACCCGCACCTGATCTTCCGCCAGTCGCAATGGGACGGCGACGTGCCGGCCGCCTTCCACACCCCCGAGATCCGGTTCGCGCGGCTGGGCCTCGTGCCCTACGAGACGATGAACATCATCCACAACGTGGTGGACGCCGACGGCATCGGCAACAGCGCGGTGGACAACCTCTACCAGCGCAACTGCTGGCGGGTGTTCTGCACCAACGAGCCGATGCTGGACATGGCGTCCCAGGACTCCCCGGGCACGGGCGGACGCCAGTTCGTCGTCACCGGCCACCCCAAGGCCGACGTGCTGCGCCGCCACGCGGGGCGTCCGGCCGAGCCGGGGCACCGGTTCACCGTCCTGTGGTCGGCGCACCACAGCATCGGCGACAACTGGACGAGGTTCGGAACCTTCCCCACGGCCGCGCCCGCCATGCTGGCCGCCGCTCGCGAGCACCCGGAGTGGGACTTCGTGTTCAGCCCGCATCCCGCGCTGATCACCCAGCTGGAGCGGGGCGCGGCGCCGCTCGACAGTCCGGCCGTGCGCACGTTCCGCGCGCAGTGGGACGCCCTGGACAACACCGAGGTCTTCGGCGGCGGCGACTACGGGCCGGTGTTCGAGCGCAGCGACGTCTGCTTCACCGACGGCCTCAGCTGGCTGCTGGAGTATCAGCTCGTCGCCAAGCCGGTGGTCTTCCTCGAGCGGCAGGGCCACCGGCCCTTCAACGAGATCGGGGAGCGTGTGCTGGCGGGCGTCCACACCGTCGCGGACGTGAGCGAGGGCGTCCGGCTCATGGAGGGGTTCGCCGGCGGCGCGGAGGATCCGCTGCGGGACGAGCAGGGCCGGATCACCGACGAGCTGTTCGGCCCGCCCGGAGCCGCCGGGCGCATCGTGGACGCCGTCAGGTCCGGTTTCGCCGAGGCCGGCTGAGGGTCAGGCCGAGGGCGCCGCGTCCTGGAGGACGTCGGGGTTCGCGAGGGCGTCCGTGGCGAGCCAGGCGGCCCCGACGATGCCCGCCGCGTTGCGCAGCTTCGCGGGGACGATCGGGGTCTTCAGGTCGAGCAGCGGCAGGAACTTGTCGGAGTTCTTGCTGACCCCGCCGCCGACGACGATGAGGTCGGGCCACAGGTAGAACTCGAGCCGGCTGTAGTACTTCTGCAGGCGCGGCGCCCACTCCTCGAACGACAGCTTCTCGCGCTCCCGCGCGCTGGCGGCCGTGCTCGGCTCGGCGTCCTTGCCGTCGATCTCGATGTGGCCGAGCTCGGCGTTGGGCACCAGGACGCCCTTGTTGATGATCGCCGTGCCGATGCCGGTGCCCAGCGTGGTCAGGACCACCAGGCCCGGGTGGCCCGCGGCTGCCCCGAACTGCACCTCGGCGACGCCGGCGGCGTCCGCGTCGTTGACGACGTGGATCTCACGCCCGAGGGCGTCGGCGAAGATCTTGGCGGCGGGGGCGTCCACCCAGGACGGGTCGATGTTCGCGGCGGTGCGGGTGACGCCGTGGGTGACGACGGCCGGGACGGTGATGCCGATCGGTCCGTCGTCGAGGTCGGCGGCGAAGCTGTCGACGATCTCCTTGACGACGCGGGCGACGTTGGCCGGCGTGGACTCTCCCGGCGTCGGGATGCGCAGCCGGTCGGTGGCGAACTCGCCCTTCTTCAGGTCGACGATCGCGCCCTTGATGCCGGAGCCCCCGATGTCGATGCCCAACGCGTACCGCTTCATGAACCGATCGCCTCTCCTTGTCCGGGGTCGCTTCGCCGATCCGGCTCCGCCTGGCCGAACCCTATCGACTGGGCGGGCGCGGCGGCAGGTGATCCGAGGTCCGGCCTGGCCGGCGATGCGGCGTCCGGCGTGGGGCGCAGCAGCTCCTCCAGCCCGCGCGCGGAGCGGGCGCGGGCCATCTCGGCGTAGACGAAGGCGACGGCGTCGGCGTCCGGCATGAACGTGGACGGTGTGCCGCCCAGCTCGGTCGTGTGCACCTCGACCGTGGCGAGGCCGAGCCGGCGGCGCAGCGGACCGGTCCCGACGCGTGCCGACTGCAGCCGCGCGTGGGGCATCACCCAGGTGGTGCGGGTCCACCAGCCGCTGCGGAAAACGACGACGCGGTCGTCCCAGCCGTAGGCGATCCAGCGCCAGCCGAGCGGGGCCAGCCAGCGCGAGCGTGGCGGCGCGGGGCTGAGCGCGACGGCGTCCAGATCGAGGCCGGGCCAGACGGCGTGCAGGGCGATGCGGACGGCGTCCGGGCCGCCGATCGGCACCATGATCGAGGACGCCCCGGCCTGGTCCTCGTCGGTGGTCAGGTTGCGCATGCCGAGGAACGAGAGGTCGACGCGGGCGCGTTTGATGAGCCGCCACAGCACCGGCTCGTGGATGCGGATCGCCTGGACGCGCTGGACGGGCAGCGTCCCGGACGACAGCGAGGTCAGGCCGCGTGTGATGCGCAGGCCGGCGGGGGTCTCGGCGAGCGTGTAGTGGTACTGGCCGATCACGCGCCGTGACACGAACGTCGCGATCGACAGCAGCACCGGCAGGATGCCGCCTCCGACCAGCAGCGGCTGGGCGATCGCGATGCCGATTCCGAGCGGGATGCCGGCGGCCAGGATCAGCAGCCACAGTTCGTGGGACAGCACGGCTCCGAGCACCAGCTCGCTCAGCGGCACCTGCAGCAGGACGCGGTCGTGGACGCCGGCGTCGTCCCAGGCGCTGGTCGTGCCCGACCGGGGTGTCGGCGTCCGGCCGTGGGCGCGGGCGAGCAGGAAGTCGCGCAGTTCGACCGCGCGCGTCCGCGACAGGTACTGCAGCCGCACCGGTGCGCCGCCGCCGACGTCGACCGTGAGTTCGGCCATGCCGAGCAGGCGGGCGGCGAAGCGCTGCGTGATGTCGACCGACTGGATGCGCTGGTAGGCGACCCGCTTCGACTCGTGCTGGACGCCCTTGTGGTCGATCCGCAGTTCGCGCTCGGTGGCGACGAAGCGGGTCGTCCACCAGACCCACAGGTTGCGGGCGACCGAGATCAGCCCGATCGCGAGGAGGATCAGCAGCCACCACGGGATGCGCGTGACCTCGTCAGGGATCACCTCGCCCGGGTTCTCGGCCACCTGCCGGATCACGAACAGCCCGATCGCCACCAGCCACACCCAGATCTGCACGATCGGGGTCAGCGGGTGCGGTCGCTCCTCGGTCACGACGGCGTCCTCGGACGCCGTGGCGGCCTGGGCGGGAGGGTCCGGCTGGGTGTTGGGCGGGTCTGCCTGGGCAGGGACCGGCGGGACGGCGTCCTCGGGCGGTTCGGGGACGGTCACAGGCCGGCTCCGCGGGCGTCCGAAAGCTCGATCATGCGGTCGCGGAGGGCGACCGCGTCCTCGCGGGCCAGGCCGTAGATGTGCGCGTTCGAGTGGGCGGCCGCGGTGACGAGCTGGACGTCGGCGAGGCCCTGCCAGCGCATGAGCGGACCGGCGCTGACCTCGACCATCTGCATGCGCCCGAAGGGGATGACCGTGAGCGTGCGGCTCCACAGGCCGCGGACGATGCACAGGTCGGAGTCGCGTTCGGTCCAGCGCCAGGACTGCACCCAGCGGCGGGCGCGGATGAAGCGCCAGACGGTCCAGGCGAGGCCCACGACGGCGATCGGGACGGTGATCTCCGGCCGCTGCAGGAAGATCGCGGACGCCGCCACGGCGATGCCCCAGACGATCACGTTCGTGACGAGCGACGACAGCCGACGGACCGTGATGTAGCGCGGCGACAAGGTGTTCCAGTCGTCGCCGGGGGTGAAGAGCGGGTCTTTGAGGGACGGGGTCACCGGGGCGGCGGCGGGTTCGGTCACGGCATCAACCGTACCGATCGGGTTGGGTTGTCGGTCTTGGACGCCGTTGGCTCGCGTTGGTCAGCGCAGCTCTTGAGCGGGGGCCGGCCCCGCCGGGGGCTGGCGGCGCTTCTTGACCTTGACGTTGACGCCGCCGAAGAGGCAGAGGCCGCGCAGGCGGACCGTCGGAGCGCCCGGCTGCGGGTCGGTCGAGGCGGTGTCGACGCCTCCGAAGAGGCCGATGACGTGGTTGTCGACCGCGACGCCCTCGGGGACGATCACGTTCACCCCGCCGAACACGCAGGTCACGTTGAGGTCGACGACGGGCGCGGTGAAGGTGGCGTCGCGCAGGTCGAGGTCGGAGCCGCCGAAGATCGCCACAGCGTTCATGGCCTGGGGGACGAGCCAGCGTCCGGCGCGCTTGGAACCGCCGAAGAAGGAGAAGACCGTGGCCCCGGCCGGGGTGCCGGCGGGGTCGTAGATCCAGGGCGAAGGGGCCGGGGCGGGGCTCGCCTGGAGGTCGTGGGTCAGCGGGGCCAGCTCGCCCAGCGTGCGGGCCGCAAGGGCTCGGGAGAGGCGCTCGTCGTGCTCGTCGCGGGTGAGGCGTCCGACGGCGAAGGCGTCCGCGAGCGCACGGACCACCTCGTCGCGGTCGGCGTCCGAGGCGCGCATCAATTGCGCCGGCATGGACGGCGGCCGCAGCCGCTCGGGCTGCAACGGCCAGGTCTGGTCGGCCGGGGTGTCGCTCATGGTGTCAACGGTAGGACGGGCGAGGGTGGGGGTCCAACCGAACCGTGCGGCGTCCCGGCTCCCGGCGAGTTGTCGGGGGAAGGTGGGCAGTGGCTAGACTGTCGCCGACCTCGCGGGCGTAGTTCAATGGCAGAACATCAGCTTCCCAAGCTGACAGTGCGGGTTCGATTCC
>DAIRTI010000056.1:0-18966 GCA_036803965.1 Propioniciclava sp. | reverse complement strand
GGGCTGATCCTGACCCGGCGCAGCGAGAACTGCACCGTCACGCTGTGCCACACCGGCACCCGAGACCTGGCGGCGCATACGCGGACCGCCGACATCGTCGTGGCCGCGGCCGGCGTAACGCACCTGATCAGCGCCGAGATGATCAGGCCCGGCGCGGTCGTGCTCGACGTGGGGGTGTCCCACACGGTGGACGGGAAGCTGGCCGGCGACGTGCACCCCGACGTGTGGGAGCGCGCGTCCTGGGTGGCGCCGAACCCCGGCGGGGTGGGTCCGATGACCCGCGCCATGCTGCTCACCAACGTCGTCGACCGCGCCGAGGCGCTGGTAGCGTCGCGAGCGTGACCTCCGCCGCCGACCGTCCCGCGCCCGCCGGCGTGCCGACGGCGCGGCACCATTTCCGGCCGCCGGATCCCGCGGACGTCGTCGACTCGCCGGTCCCGCCGGGGGGTGAGGCCGTGCAGGGTCCGCTGCCGCCGCGTCCGTGGTACCTGGCGATCGCCGGCCAGTGGCCCCTGTTCGTCACGCTGGTCGTGGTGACCAGCGGCGTGGCGGTCGCGGCGGCGTCCTTCTGGCGGCGCGGCTCGACGATCGTGGCCCTCGGCGTCCTGCTTGGGGCCGGGCTGCGGGCCGTGCTGCCCGAGCGCGTCGTCGGCCTGCTCGGGTGCCGCTCGAAGTGGTTCGACGTCGTGTTCAGCGGCGCCGTCGGGCTAGGCATCCTCGTCCTGGCCTGGATTGTCTCCCCGACCAGGCGCTGACCGCCGCCGACGGCGTCCCCTCAGCGGAAGTCGCGGTAGAAGAACTGCCCGTCGGTGCCCCCGGACGCCACCCGCTCGGCCTCGGCGGCGCGCAGTTCGACGCGGCGGATCTTGGCGCTGACGGTCTTGGGCAGCTCGGTGACGAACTCCAGGATGCGGACGAGCTGGTAGCCGCTCAGGTTCTCGCGGGCGTGGGCGAAGATCGAGCGGGCGGCGTCCGGGCCGGGCTGGTGGCCCGCGGCGAGCAGGACGTACGCCTTCGGCACGTTGCCGCGCAGCTCGTCGGGGCTCGCGACGACCGCGCACTCGGCGACGGCCTCGTGGCTCATGAGAGCCGACTCGAGCTCGAAGGGGCTGATCTTGTAGTCGGACGCCTTGAACACGTCGTCGGCGCGGCCGACGTAGGTGATGTAGCCGTCGGCGTCCCGGGAGCCGATGTCGCCGGTGTGGTAGTAACCGCCGCGGCAGGCGTCCGCGGTCATCGCGCCATCGCCGTGGTAGCCCTTCATGAGGGCGATGTTGGTGACACCCAGGTCGAGGCAGATCTCGCCCTCGCCGGGGCCGTCGAACGGGGCGTCCGTGGTGGTGTCGAGCAGGGCGACGGTGTAGCCGGGCGTGGGGCGTCCCATGGCGCCGAGGCGGATCTCCTGACCGGGGCCGTTGCCGATGCTGCAGGTCATCTCGGTCTGGCCGTAGCCGTCGCGGATCGTGTTGCCCCAGGCGGCCTTGACCTTGTTGATGACCTCGGGGTTGAGCGCCTCGCCGGCCCCGACCAGCTCGCGCGGCGGCTTGGCGAGGTGGGAGAGGTCGGCCTGGATCAGCATCCGCCACACCGTCGGCGGCGCGCAGAACGAGGAGACCTCGTGGGCGTCCATGATGCGCATGAGGGTGTCGGCGTGGAAGCGGTCGTAGTTGAAGATGAAGACCGTCGCCTGCGCCAGGAAGGGGCTGTAGAAGTTGCTCCAGGCGTGCTTGCCCCAGCCGGGGGAGGAGATGTTGAGGTGCACGTCGCCGGGCCGGACGCCGAGCCAGTACATCGTCGACAGGTGGCCCACCGGATAGGAGACGTGCGTGTGCGCGACGAGCTTCGGCCGCGACGTGGTGCCGGAGGTGAAGTAGAGCAGGCAGGTGTCGTCGGCGCGGGTGGGGGCGTCCGGGGTGAAGGTCGGGGACGCCGTCGCGCTCTCGTCGTAGTGGACCCAGCCCGCCGGCAGGTCGGGGCCGATGCCGACCTTGACGACGTCGGCGTCCACCCGCTCGAACTTGCCGATCAGGTCGGTGGGGGCGATCGTGAAGCGGGCACCGGCGGTCTCGATGCGCCAGGCGAGGTCGACATCGGAGAGCAGGGTCGAGGTCGGGATCGCGACGCCGCCCATCTTGGTGAGCGCGAGCAGGATCTCCCACAGCTCGGGGGTGTTGTGCAGCATGACGATCGCCTTGTCGCCGCGGCGCATGCCCAGGCTGACCAGCCAGTTCGCGACCTGGTCCGAGCGGGCGGCGAGCTCGCCGTAGGTCATCTGGCGCTCGCTGAGGTCGTTGGCGACAATCTTGACCGCGACCCGGTCGGGGTGCTCGCCGGCGACCACGTCGAACCACTCCAGGCCGAAGTTGAACTCCTCCAGCTCGGGCCACTCGAAGCCTTCGCGCAGGGCGTCGTAGTCGTACACGTTCGCCAGCACGAAGTCGCGAGCTTTGCGGACCGCGTCCGTCGCAGGGGTGGCAGGGCGTCCGGCGTAGGTCATGGGCTCCTCCTTGTGCACCGCCGCTCGCGCCCGTCCGAGTGGGACCGAAGGCGCGGGTCCGGCGTCCGGCAGCACCCTACACGTACGGTTACGGAACCGTAGGTAGGGGGCGCCTGTTGGTCGCTCCCCTCGATGTTTCCTCCATGTTGCCAAGGTTTCCTCCAGTCGTGACGGTGGGGAACCTTGGCAACCTGGAGGCAACTTTCGTCAGAGGACGCAGATTGACGTCCGAACACAGCGAAGCGGCGGGGTACCTGACCCCGCCGCTCGCCGAACAACACCGGACGCCGTGGCTCACCGGCGTCCGGACCCGATCAGATCAGCCCCAGCTCCTTGACGGCGTTGCGCTCGTCCTCGAGTTCGGCGACGGACGCCGCGACCTTGGCCTTGCTGAAGTCGTTGAGCTCCAGGCCCTGGACGATCGAGTACTCGCCGCCGGACGTGGTGCACGGGAACGACGAGATAACGCCCTCGGTGACGCCGTACGAGCCGTCGGACGGCACCGCCATCGAGACCCAGTTGCCCTCGGGCGAGCCGCAGACCCAGTCGCGCATGTGCTCGATCGTCGCGTTCGCCGCGGACGCCGCAGAGGACGACCCACGCGCCGCGATGATGGCCGCGCCGCGCTTGGCCACGGTCGGGATGAACTCGTTCTCCAGCCACGCCTGATCGCCGACGGCCTCGGCCGCGTTCTGCCCGCCGACCTCGCAGTGGAAGAGGTCGGGGTACTGGGTCGAGCTGTGGTTGCCCCAGATCGTCATCTTCTTGATCTCGGACACGCCCACGCCGAGCTTGGCGGCGAGCTGCGCGATCGCTCGGTTGTGGTCGAGGCGGGTCAGGGCGTTGAAGCGCTCCTTCGGGATGTCGGGGGCGTTCGACATGGCGATCAGCGCGTTCGTGTTGGCCGGGTTGCCGGTCACGAGCACCTTGATGTCGGACGCCGCGACCTTGTTCAGCGCCCTGCCCTGGGCGGTGAAGATCGCGCCGTTGGCGCTGAGCAGGTCGCCGCGCTCCATGCCCGCCGTGCGGGGACGGGCGCCGACCAGCATGGCGAGGTTCACGCCGTCGAACACCTTCTCGGGATCGTCGCCGATCTCGACGCCCGCGAGCGCCGGGAAGGCGCAGTCCTCGAGCTCCATGACGACGCCCTCGAGGGCCTTGAGGGCGGGGGTGATCTCGAGCAGGTGCAGTTCGATCGGCTGATCGGGGCCGAGCAGCGCGCCGCTGGCGATGCGGAACAGGAGGCTGTAGCAGATCTGGCCGGCGGCGCCGGTGACGGCGACCTTCACGGGGCTTGCGGTCACGATGTTCTCCTCTACGAGCACGTCGGGTGATACGTGCGTCAGACGCTAGCAGTCGGGGGGCGTCCGGCCCCGGCCCGTGCCGGGAATTCCATCGCGTGACACGGGGTAACCTGCACGGCATGTTCCTCCACGTCGTGCGGCACGGCAGGACGGCGTCCAACGTCGCGGGCCTCCTCGACACCGCGCACCCGGGCGCCCCCCTCGACGAGGTCGGCCTCGCGCAGGCCGAGGCGCTCGTCGAGCGCTTCGCCGAGACCGACCTGGGCGCCGTGTACGCCAGCGACATCCTGCGCGCGGTCCAGACCGGGACGCCGTTGGCGTCGGCCCGCGGGCTGCCGCTCACCCAGCTGGACGGCCTGCGCGAGATCCTCGCCGGCGACCAGGAGCTGGCCACCACCTGGGGCCCCTACGTCGACATGCTGCGCGCCTGGGGTTCCGGACGGCCCAACGAGCTGCGGCCCGGCGGAGAGGACTCGGTCGCGTTCTTCGGCCGGTTCGACGCCGCGGTCATCCAGATCGCGGAGGCCGGCCACGAGTCCGCGCTGCTGGTCAGCCACGGCGCCGCCATGCGGGTCTGGCTGGGAGCCCGGGTGAGCGGCCTCGACCACATGGATGTGGCGGCCCGCCGCCTGGGCAACACCGCGGTGATCGCGCTGGAGGGCGAGCCCGGCGACTGGCGCCTGGTCTCCTGGGACGACGGCGTCCTGCTCGACCTGCATTCGGTCACCTGACGCCGGCGGCGTCCGGGCCTGAACGAGCCGAACGGACGCCGACGGCGTCCCCGAACTGCCCCGACAGACGGCGGTGCCCCCCGGATCTCCGAGGGGCACCGTGCGCTCAGCGGGACGGTCAGTGGGCGATGGCGCCCTCGGCCCCCGCGCCGGTCATGGAGCGGACCTCCATCTCGGCCTGCTTGGCGGGGAACTCCGGACCGGCCTTGCCGGAACTGAGGGTGCCGATGATGCCGAGCAGGAACCCGACCGGCACCGAAACGATGGCCGGGTTGTCGTAGGGGAACCAGGCGAAGCGGCCGGCAGGGAACATCGCGGATGCCAGGTCCTTGGTGGCGCCGATCGGCGAGGACACGGCCGGTGAGAAGACGATCAGCACGATCGCGGTGATCAGGCCGCCGTAGATGCTCCACAGCGAGCCTCGCGTGTTGAACCGCTTCCAGTACAGCGAGAACAGGATCGACGGCAGGTTGGCCGAGGCCGCGACCGCGAACGCCAGCGCCACGAGGAACGCGATGTTCATGCTCTTGGCGAAGATGCCGCCGAAGATCGCCAACGCCCCGATGGCGAGCACCGTGTAGCGGGCGATCCGGACCTCATCGGCCGGGTCGGCCTTGCCGCCCTTGAGCACCGAGTTGTAGATGTCGTGGCTGAAGGACGCCGAGGCGGTGATGGTGAGACCCGCGACGACGGCGAGGATCGTGGCGAACGCGACGCCCGAGATGAGGGCGAGGAAGATCGATCCTGGCGTCCCTCCGCCGGGCAGGCTGTAGGCGAGCGCCGGCGCCGCGGCGTTGGCCGCGCCGGGGAGCTTCTTGATCGCCGCGACGCCGCCGTCGACGATGGCGGCCGCACCGTAGCCCAGCACCAGCGTGAACAGGTAGAACGCTCCGATGAGGCCGATGGCCCAGGTCACCGACTTGCGGGCCTCCTTGGCCGTGGGCACCGTGTAGAAGCGCATGAGGACGTGAGGCAGGCCGGCCGTCCCCAGCACGAGAGCGATGGAGAGGGAGAGGAAGGCCATCGGGTCGGTGTACTTCAGGCCCGGCTGGATCATCTTCGGGGTCTGGTTGACGTCCATGGCGTGCTGCATGACCGCTGACAGGTTGAAGCCGAACAGGGCCAGCACCCACAGGGTCATGATCCCTGCGCCCACGATGAGCAGGACGGCCTTGATCATCTGCACCCAGGTCGTTCCCTTCATACCGCCGATGAGGACGTAGCCGACCATGAGGGCGCCGACGATCACGATGACGACGTTCTGGGCCACCTCGCCGTCCAGTCCGAGCAGCAGCGACACCAGTCCGCCGGCGCCGGCCATCTGGGCCAGCAGGTAGAAGAACGAGATCACGAGCGTGGAGATCGCGGCGGCGAGCCGGACGGGCCGGTTCTCCATCCGGAACGAGAGCACGTCGGCCATCGTGTACTTGCCGGTGTTGCGCAGCGGCTCGGCCACCAGCAGCAGCGCCACGAGCCACGCGACCAGGAAGCCGATCGAGTAGAGCAGGCCGTCGTAGCCCGCGGTCGCGATGGCGCCGACGATGCCGAGGAACGAGGCGGCGGACAGGTAGTCGCCCGCGATGGCGAAGCCGTTCTGCGTCCCCGAGAACTGCGCGCCTCCGGTGTAGAACGAGGACGCCGACCGCTTGTTGCTGCCGGACGTGACCCTGATGATCACGAACAGCGTGACGACGACGAACGCGGCGAAGATCGCGATGTTGAGGGCGGGAATGCCCAGGACGAGAGCGGTCACGGCTTGGTCCTGCCTTCCAGGTCAGAGCGCAACTTGGTCGAGAGCGGGTCGATGTTCTTGCGCATGTGGCGCAGGTACAGCCACGTGATCAGGAAGGTCGTCACGAACTGCAGCAGGCCCAGCACGTGCCCGAGGTTCACGTTGCCCAGCCCGACGCTCTGCGACATGAACGGCCGGGCGAAGACCGACAACAGGACGTAGGCGAAGTACCACAGGAGGAAGGCGGCCGTCATCGGGAACGCGAACCCGCGGAAGCGGCGCTTCAACTCGACGAATTCGTCGGACGCCTGGACCTCGACGAAGGCGTCTTCGTCGATGGTGGGCCGGGCCGGGCCGACGTCGTTGAGGGCCGGGAGGGGGTTGTGGGAAGCCGGGAGGTGACGCTCGGAGTCATAGGTGTGCAGGTCGGCTTGTTCTTGGTTGGCCGAGGACGCGCCGCGTTGCGGGACGTGCTCGTTGGGATTGGTCATTCGACCTCCATCAGTCGGGCCGGGTGGGCGGTCGGCCGTTCTCATGCCGATGAGGAACGGACTGGCGAAACAGCGGCTGTGGGTGGTGGATTTCTCGTCGCCTCCGTGGAGACTCGGCATAGGGAATCACGACGTGGTGATAGGTGTAAAGGACTCAAATGCCGTTAGCGGCAAACGAGTTCAGGCCGTTACCTGGGCGCTTTGAGCCCGTGACCGGGGTCCGGACGCCGGCGCGCCTCAGCGGAACACGACGGTCCGCGCGCCGTCGAGCAGAATCCGGTGCTCGGCGAACAGCCGGACGGCCTCGGCGAGCGTCCGGGACTCCAGCTCGCGCCCGATCGCGACCAGGTGCGGCACGTCGTCGGAGTGGTCGACCCGCTGCACGTTCTGCTCGATGATCGGACCCTCGTCGAGGTCGGCGGTGACGAAGTGCGCGGTGGCACCGATCAGCTTGACGCCCCGGGCGTGCGCCTGCCGGTAGGGGTTCGCCCCCTTGAAGCCGGGCAGGAACGAGTGGTGGATGTTGATCGCGCGTCCGGCGAGAGCGGCGCACATCCGCGGCGAGAGGATCTGCATGTAGCGGGCCAGCACGACCAGCTCGATGTCGTACTCGGCGACGGTGTCGAGCACCCGCTGCTCGAAGTCGGCCTTCGTCTCGGGCAGCACCGCGTGGGCCTCGAAGGGGGCGCCGTAGAAGGACGCCATGTCCTCCAGGTCGGGGTGGTTGGCCATGACCTTGGCCACCGAGATCGGCAGCGTGCCGATGCGCTGCCGGTAGAGCAGGTCGTTGACGCAGTGCCCGGCCTTGGACGCCAGGATCAGCGTGCGCCGGCGGCGTCCGACGTAATCGAGCTCCCAGTCGGCGCCCAGCTCCGAAACAACCGGCGCGACGGCCTGCTCGAACACCGACCGGTCGAAGCCCGACTGCACCTGGACCCGCATGAAGAAGCGGCTCGACTCGGTCGAGGTGAACTGCTGGAGCTCGGTGATGTTGCCCTGCGCGGCGGCGATCGCGCCGCTGACGGAGTGCACGATGCCCTGGCGGTCGTCGCAGCGGAAGCTGAGCACCCAGTGGCCTGAGTCGACGCCCCCGCCGCTGCCGTCTCCGCTGGCCAGGACCCGAGTGCTCTCCACGACGGGTCAGGATAGCGACCGGGCTCAGTAGCCCGCGCGGTCCAGCGCCTCCTCGGCGACGCCGCGGCCGATTTCGATCATCTCGGACGCCTTGAGGAACTCCAGCGTCCCGCAGGAGTCCACCGGCACGTGCACCCACACGTCCGGCGGGTTCGCGGCGGTGCGGAAGCGGGTGACCAGCGCCTGGCTGGCGTTGAGCGACAGGGTCAGGACGTCGGTGGTCCTCAGGTCGCGGGGCAGGTCCTCGAAGCCGAGCACGTCCGGCGCGAGCGCGTCGTCCCGGCGGCCCAGCTGGCCCAGGGGGGTGGCAGACAGCTGAGCGGCGGCCTGGGCGGCGGCGTGCGCGGCCGTGCGCCGAAGACCCGTCAGCCACGACTCGGCGGGTGTCTCGTCCGCCGAGTCGGTGACGGGCTGCCCGCCCCCGGCCCGCGGCGAGGGCGAGTTCAGGTCGACCGCCAGGGTGAAGTCGGACGCCCACGCCGTCAGGGCGTCCATGGGCACGGGGTTCATGAGGCCGCCGTCGGCGAGGACCCGGCCGTGCAGTTTGACCGGCGTGATCGCCGTCGGGATCGCGATCGAGGCCCGGATCGCCGCGGCCACCGGGCCGTGCTCGAACCACACCTCGCGCTGCGCGACCAGGTCGGTGGCGACCGCGACGTAGGGGATCGGCAGTTCCTCGATGCGCGCGCCGCCGAGCATGTCCGAGATCCGCTCCAGCACCCGCTGGGCGCGCAGCACGCCGGGCAGCCCGAGCGCGGGGTCGAGCAGGAGCAGCAGCTCGCGCTGGGTGAGGGCGGTGACCCACGTCGTGAACTCCTCCAGGGCGCCGGCCGCGTGCAGCCCGCCGACGAGCGCGCCCATCGACGTCCCCGCGATGGCCGACACCTCGTGGCCCCGCTCGGCGAGGACCTGGAGCACGCCGATGTGGGCGAAACCGCGGGCCCCTCCGGACCCCAGTGCCAAGGCGACGCGCATGGTCCCCACCCTAGTCCGCCCCACCCGCGCCCGGCCGGGGTCCGGTAGGCCCGTGGTAGCGTCTCCAGCGTCCGGCGTCCGCCCGTCGCGCCGGCCAGGAGCTACCTTGAACGCGACCGTCGGCAACCTCCTCCTCATCGGCGCGCTGATCCTCGTGGGCGGGGTGTTCGCCGCCGCCGAGATGGCCCTGGTGTCACTGCGGGAGAGCCAGATCAAGGCCATCTCGACCCGCGGCAAGCGGGGCGCGATCGCCGCACGGCTGGCGTCCGACCCCAACCGGTTCCTGTCCGCGGTGCAGATCGGCGTGACCCTGTGCACGCTGCTGTCCGGCGTCCTCGGCGGCGCGACCCTGGAGCGCTCGCTGGCCCCGGTCCTGGCCTCCTGGGGGGTCCCGGAGGCGATGGCGTCCACGCTGTCGCTGATCGCCATCACGATCGCGATCTCCTACTTCTCGATCGTCGTCTCGGAGTTGACCGCCAAGCGGCTGGCCATGCAGCGCGCCGAGGCGTTCGCGATGGTGCTGGCGCCGCTGGTCGACGTCATCGCCAAGATCACCCGGCCGATCATCTGGTTCCTGGGGGCGTCCACGAACGTGCTGGTGCGCATCCTGGGCGGCGACCCGGGCGCGTCGCGCGAGGAGGTGACCGAGGAGGAGCTGCGACAGATGGTGTCGACCTCGGCGACGCTGGGCGCCGAGGAGCGCCAGATCGTCGACGAGGTCTTCTCGGCCGGCGACGTGAGTCTGCGCGAGGCGATGCTGCCCCGCACCGAGGTCGACTTCCTCGACGGCGACATGCCGGCCTACAAGGCCATTCACGCCCTGACGGGCAAGTCGCACAGCCGCTACCCGGTCGTCGGACGCGACGTCGACGACGTGCTGGGCTTCCTGCACATCCGCGACCTGTTCGACCTGGACCCGTCCGAGCGCAACGTGCCGATCGCCCGGCTGGTGCGTCCCATCGGGTCGCTGCCGCAGACCGTCAAGATCCTGCGCGCGCTGTCGCTGATGCGCGCCGCGAACGACCACCTGGTCATCGTCACCGACGAGTACGGCGGCACCGCCGGCATCGTCACCCTCGAAGACCTCGTGGAGGAGCTCGTCGGCGACATCACCGACGAGTTCGACGACGTGGGCGGCAACGGCGCCGCGGGCTCCCCGGCCGGTGAGATCGACGGCCTGACCACGCTGCAGCAGTTCGCCGAGGAGTTCGGGCACGCGCTGCCCGAGGGTCCCTACGACACGGTGGCCGGGTTCGTGATGGCCCGGCTCGGACGCCTCCCCGCGGTCGGCGACCAGGTCGACGCCGAGTTGGAGCGAACCGGCGGTGGTTTCCGGCAGCGTTTCGAGTTGGCGGTGGCCGAGCTCGACGGACGCCGGGCGTCCCGCATCGTCGTTGCCGCACGCGAGGGCACGGCCGCTACGGAGGCGTCCGATCGGGGTAGTGTGACGCCGAGGCCGTGACGAATCCGTGACCGGGAGAGCCGCCATCTCTACTTCGACCGACGACGGGTCCCTCCTGCTGGCGTCGGACGCCGTGGGTGGGCTGCTCGTCGCTGCCGTCTCGCACGCGGGCGGCACGCTGGTTACCTGGACGCTCGACCACATCGACACGAACCCCGGCCACTCGACGACGGCCACCTACTCGGCGGTCGTGGACTGGCCCTACGGACGCCGCGACGAGTTGCTGGGCGTGTCCGCGCGCGTCGACGGGGTCACCACCTCCGACGAGCGGGCGGAGATCTTCGGCGACGGCGACCGCGAGGTCGCCGTCTGGCTGTACCCCAACGATCCGGACCTGCCCGGGCTGGCCCGCGCGGCCTACCCCGAGTCGATGGCGGCCCTGCTGAACGAGTATCGGGTGACGGGCGTCCCGATCGTGCCGTCCGATCTCGACCTGGAGATGATCGGCTACCGGCCGCGCCGGCGTGCGGTGCTGCGGGCGTCCGTCGCGCACCCGCCGCAGTCGTTCTACGTCAAGGTGCTGCGCGAGCGGCTGTTCCGGGACGTCTCCGCCCGGCACCGCCTGCTGCTAGACGTCGGCGTCCCCGCGCCCCAGATCGCGGCGGCGACCCCCGACTTCCTGCTGGTCCTGCGGCAGCTGCCCGGGCGTCCGCTGGCGACGGCGGTGTTCGACGACGTCTCGCCCTGCACCGCCGAGCAGCTGGTCGAGTTGCTCGACTCGTTCCCGGCCAGCGTCGCGGCGCTCGAACGGCGTCCTCCCTGGTCGGACGCCGTCGCGCACTACGCCGAGATGGTGGCGGCCTCGCTGCCCGCCGTCGAGCGGCGGATGCGCTGGCTGACCGGCGAGATCGAGGCGGGGCTGCGCGGCATCCCGGCGGGCGACGAGCCGACCCACGGCGACTTCCACGAGGGCCAGATCCACGTGGCGCGCGGCCGCATCTGCGGCGTCCTCGACGTCGACACGATCGGTCCCGGACGCCGCGCCGACGACCTGGCCTGCCTGGTCGCGCACCTGTCGACGATCCAGCACATGACGCCGCGGCAGGCCGAGCGCGTGCACGCGCTGATCCGTGAGTGGGTGCCGGTGTTCGACCACCGGGTCGATCCGGTCGAGTTGCGGCTGCGCGCGGCCGCCGTGATCATCTCGCTGGCGACCGGTCCGTACAGGGGCCAGGAGCCGGAGTGGGAGCTCGAGACCCAGCGCATGGTCGACTCCGCCGAGGCCCTCGTGAGGCAGGTTCGCTGAGGCTTCTGCGACCGCGTCGCGGGCCTGGGATGACACCCCCCGGAAAGGTCCTCGGGGATAGGGTTTGGAGCATGACCGACCAAGCACTTCAGCTTGCCGGCGATTTCGCGGCCCCCACCGGTGAGCAGTGGGAGAAAGAGGTCCTGAAGGTCCTCAACCGCAAGCGCCCTGAAGGCAAGGAACTCACGATCGACCAAGCCATGGCACGGTTGCGGTCCACCACCGTGGACGGCCTGACCATCGAGCCCCTCTATACGATCGACGGCGATCCCGCCCCCCTCGGCTACCCCGGCATCATGCCCTTCACCCGTGGCACCACCGTCCGGTCGGGCGCCGGCTGGGACGTCCGCGCCCTGCACGAGGATCCCGACGTCGCGGTCAGCAACGCCGCCGTCCTGGACGACCTCCAGCGCGGCGCCACGTCGATCTGGCTGCGGGTCGGCACGGACGCCATCGCCCCCGGCGACGTCGCGGCCGTTCTGGCCGGCGTCAAGCCCGAGATGTGCGCGGTCGCGGTCTCGGCGGTCGAGGACCAGCAGGCCGCGGCGGACGCACTGGTGGCGTTCTTCCGCGCCAGCAGTCATCCGGACAAGGTGGTCGGCAATTTCGGCATCGACCCGCTGGCCGCAGCCGCCCTGACCGGCGCCCCCGCCGACCTGTCGGTGCTGGCCGGCGCGGTCGCGACGGCCCGGCAGTTCCCGGGCGTCCGGGCCCTCGTGGTCGACGTCCTGCCCTACGACAACGCCGGCGCCGGCGACGTCGAGTTGCTGGCATACGCCGTGGCGACCGGCATCGAGTACGTCCGCGCGCTGGACGCCGCCGGCGTCGGCGCCGCGGAGGCCTTCGGTCAGATCGCCTTCCGCGTGCCGGCCTCGGCCGACCAGTTCACGACCATCGCCCGGCTGCGCGCGCTGCGCCGGCTGTGGGCGCGGGTCGGCGAGGTCCTCGACGTGCCCGAGGGCGAGCGCGGCGCGCTGCAGCACGCGGTCACCTCGTGGCGCATGGTCACGCGCGACGACGCCTACGTGAACCTGCTGCGCGGCACGATCGCCACGTTCGCTGGCGCCGTCGGCGGCGCGGAGATCGTCACCACGCTGCCCTTCGACACGGCCCACGGGCTGCCCACCGACTTCAGCCGCCGCATGGCCCGCAACACCCAGCTGGTCGCCGCCGAGGAGTCCAACCTCGGACGCGTCAGCGACCCGGCCGGCGGCGCCTGGTTCGTCGAGGCGACGACCGACCAGCTCGCGGCCAAGGCCTGGGAGCTGGTCGGCACGATCGAGGCCGCGGGGGGCATGGCCCAGGCGCTGGCCGACGGCACGGTGGCGAGTGAGATCGCCGGCGTCGCCGCCGAGCGCGCCAAGCGCCTCGCGGCCCGCAAGCAGCCGATCACCGGCGTCAGCATGTTCCCGCTGGCGGCCGAGCCCGCGATCGAGACCCGGCCGCGTCCGGCGGCCCCCGAGCGGGGCGGTCTGCGGCCGGCCCGCGACTCCGAGGTCTTCGAGGAACTGCGGGACGCCGTGGCCGCGGCCGGGCGTCCGCCGGTCTTCCTGGCCTGTCTGGGGGAGCGGCGCGACTTCGGTGGACGTGAGCAGTTCACCTCGAACCTGCTGCTCGTCGGGGGGTTCTCGATCCCCGAGTCCGAGGGCGGGACGCCGGAAGAGATCGTCGCACAGGTGCGCCAGGCCGGCGCGCGGTTCGTGATCCTGTGCAGCTCGGCCAAGGTCTACGCCGCGCAGGCGATGACCGTCGCCCGGGCGCTCAAGGACGCCGGCGTCCAGGCTGTCTTCATCGCCGGACGCAAGACCGAGGTCGCCGACGAGGCCGTGGACGCCGCGATCGACGGCGAGGTCTTCGACGGCATGGACGTGGTGGCGTTCACCCGGGCCACCCTGCAGCGACTGGAGGCCGCGAAGTGAGCACCTTCCCGACGTTCGACAAGATCGACCTCGGCCCGGCGTCCGTGCCGGCCGACGCCGGCGCCCGCTTCGAGGAACTCCGCGACACGCTGCCGAGGTTCAGCTCCGGCTGGCAGACCCCGGAGCACATCCTGGTGCCGCCGCTGTACGACGACTCGGCGTACGCCGGTCTCGACTTCCTGCACACCTACCCGGGCATCCCGCCGTTCCTGCGCGGGCCCTACGCGACGATGTACGTGAACCAGCCCTGGACGATCCGGCAGTACGCCGGCTTCTCCACCGCCGAGGAGTCCAACGCGTTCTACCGCCGCAACCTGGCGGCCGGCCAGAAGGGTCTCTCGATCGCGTTCGACCTCGCGACCCACCGCGGCTACGACTCCGACCACCCGCGCGTGGTCGGCGACGTCGGCATGGCGGGCGTGGCCGTCGACTCGATCCTCGACATGCGCCAGCTGTTCGACGGCATCCCGCTCGACCAGATGTCGGTGTCCATGACCATGAACGGCGCCGTGCTGCCGATCCTCGCCCTCTACGTGGTGGCGGCCGAGGAGCAGGGCGTCAAGCCCGAGCAGCTGGCCGGAACCATTCAGAACGACATTCTGAAGGAGTTCATGGTCCGCAACACCTACATCTACCCGCCGACCCCGTCGATGCGGATCATCGCCGACATCTTCGCGTTCACCAGCGCGAACATGCCGAAGTTCAACTCCATCTCGATCTCCGGCTACCACATGCAGGAGGCCGGGGCGACCGCGGACATCGAGATGGCCTACACGCTGGCCGACGGCATCGAGTACATCCGCGCCGGCCAGAGCGTCGGCCTCGACGTGGACAAGTTCGCGCCGCGCCTGTCGTTCTTCTGGGCCATCGGCATGAACTTCTTCATGGAGGTCGCGAAGATGCGCGCCGCCCGCATGCTGTGGGCCAAGCTCGTCAAGTCGGCCGGTGCCAAGAACCCGAAGTCGATGTCGCTGCGCACGCACAGCCAGACCTCGGGTTGGTCGCTGACCGCCCAGGACGTCTTCAACAACGTGATGCGCACCTGCCTCGAGGCCATGGCCGCGACGCAGGGTCACACGCAGTCGCTGCACACGAACGCCCTAGACGAGGCCATCGCGCTGCCGACCGACTTCTCGGCCCGCATCGCCCGCAACACCCAGCTGTTCATCCAGCAGGAGTCGGGCACCACCCGCTCGGTCGACCCGTGGGGCGGCTCGGCGTACGTCGAGAAGCTCACCGCCGACCTGGCGAACGCGGCCTGGAAGCTCATCAGCGAGGTCGAGGCCGCCGGCGGCATGGCGAAGGCCATCGAGGCCGGCATCCCGAAGATGCGCATCGAGGAGGCGGCCGCGCGCACCCAGGCGCGGATCGACTCCGGACGCCAGCCGCTCATCGGCGTCAACAAGTACATCGTCGAGAACGACGTGCCGCCCGAGGTGCTCAAGATCGACAACGGCGCCGTGCGCGACCAGCAGCTGGCCAAGCTGGCTCAGCTGCGTTCCGAGCGGGACGCCGACGAGGTCACCGCCGCACTCGAGAAGCTGACGTGGGCCGCGGGCAACCCCGACCCGACCGATCCCGAGCGCAACCTGCTCAAGTTGTCGATCGACGCGGCGCGCGCGAAGGCGTCCGTCGGCGAGATCTCCGACGCGCTGGAGAAGGTCTTCGGGCGCTACACGGCTCAGATCCGTACGATCGCGGGCGTGTACAGTTCCGAGTCCGGCGATTCGTCCGCCGTGGCCAAGGCCCGTTCCCTGGTCGAGCAGTTCGAGGCCGCCGAGGGACGCCGTCCGCGCATCCTGGTCGCCAAGATGGGTCAGGACGGCCACGACCGCGGCCAGAAGGTGATCTCGACGGCGTTCGCCGACCTCGGCATGGACGTCGACGTCGGCCCGCTGTTCCAGACCCCCGAGGAGGTCGCCCGGCAGGCGATCGAGGCCGACGTGCACGTCGTCGGCGTCTCGTCGCTGGCCGCCGGTCACCTCACGCTGGTGCCCGCGCTCCGCAAGGAGTTGGACGCCCAGGGTGCGGAAGACATGATGATCGTGGTCGGAGGCGTGATTCCCGAGCAGGACTTCGACGACCTCCGCGCCGCCGGGGCCGACGCGATCTTCCCGCCCGGAACCGTGATCCCCGAGGCCGCCATCGAGATGCTCGGCAAGTTGGTGGAGCGGGCGAAGGCGTGAGGAAGCACCTCTCGGTCGAGGAGTTGGCGGCCGGTGTGCTCGCCAACTCCCGGCCGGTCGTGGCGAAGGCGATCACGCTGGTCGAGTCCTCGCGTCCGGCCGACCGCGACCGCGCCAAGCGGCTGCTGGTCGCCCTGCGTGAGCACACCGGCCGGTCGGTGCGGGTCGGCATTTCGGGCGTGCCCGGCGCCGGCAAGTCGACGTTCATCGACGCCATGGGACGCCGCCTCATCGGCAAGGGGCACCGGGTGGCGGTGCTGGCGGTCGATCCGTCCTCGTCGCGCACCGGCGGATCGATCCTCGGCGACCGGACGCGCATGGGCGAACTGGCGGCCGAGAAGGACGTGTTCATCCGGCCCTCGCCCTCGGGCGGGCACCTCGGCGGCGTGGCGCGCGCCACGCGCGAGTCGATGCTCGTCCTGGAGGCGGCCGGCTACGACGTCGTCCTGGTGGAGACCGTCGGGGTCGGCCAATCGGAGGTGGCGGTCGCCGACATGGTCGACACCTTCCTGCTCATCACCCTGTCGCGCTCGGGCGACCAACTGCAGGGCATCAAGCGCGGCATCCTCGAGCTGGCCGACGTCATCACCGTGAACAAGGCCGACGGAGACAACGAGCAGGCCGCCCGGGTCGCGGCGCGCGACCTGGCGTCGGCGATGCGGCTGATCACGTCGGACCCGAACGCGCGGCGTCCACCCGTGCTGACCTGCAGCGCATACACCGGCGCGGGCCTGGACGACGTGTGGCAGGCCGTCCTGGACCACCGCGCCTACCTCGAGGACAACGGCGGCCTCGCCGCCCGCCGCAACGCCCAACAGCTGGAATGGCTGTGGTCGCTCGTCGAGGACGCCATCCTGGACGGCGTCCGGCGCTCGCCGCGGGTCCGCGCCATGCGCGCCGGCGTCGAGACGCTGGTCGGCCACGGAGAGCTGTCGGCGCTGGAGGGGTCCGAGCAACTACTGACCGCCTTCATCACCGACGTCCCCGAGATCTGGCCCGCCCAGGCGCAGGTGAGCAGCTGAGCTCAGCCTCGCTCGGCCGGGATGCCGGCCGAGCGGTCGAGTTGCCGCCACAGCGCGCGCAACCAGGGCGGACGGGTCTCTGGCGGCGGATGGTGTGCCAAGTACGCCACCCAGCGGTCGGTGAGCTGGTCCGCGGCGGCGAAGGCGCCCGGGACGTCCGGGGGGTCTGCCAGCCACTGCCGCTCCAGGCGGTCGCGCTCGGGGGCGATCAGCGACAGCGCCGAAGGTAGGTCGCGCAGCGCCAGCCGGTGCAGCCTTTCGTGGCGCCACCAGAGGTGGCCGGGATCGAAGACGTTGGTGGGCATCGTTGCCGGGTCGGCCTCCAGCGGCCGAGCGACGGTGACCGGCTTGAACACCGACAGGCAGGGCGCGGCGGTCGCCGTGACCCAGTGGCGTCCGCCTTGGCCGGGACGCAGGTCGGCGACCCAGGACGCCGTCGTCTGGGTGCTCGTGAGCAGCCCGCCGGCGTGGGCGCAGGGCGCCGACAGCGCCCCGTTCAACGGTGAGAAGTCGGGGCCTTCGGCGTGACCGTGCTGCCGCAGCGCCGCGAACAGCGCTTCCGGCCCGGACGCCCCCGCCGCGGCCCGCTCGGTGAGCCCGCGCCGCACGGCACAGGCTGCGACTCGTCCGCGCAGCCGGTCGGCATGCTTGTCCGCGAAGCCAGGGATGGTCAGCCCGTTGCTGATCGACCGGCCCGGGCCCTGGACGACCTCGGTGGCCCACCGGCGTCCGGCGGTCTCCAGCACGATCGCGCCGTTCGGGTCGGCCACCAGGAAGGAGTTGTCGTAGCTGAACCTGGGGTGTTCGTGGCTGCACGACCCGCCCTGGCCGTGCCGCTCAAGCAGTTCGACTAGCACCTGCACGGCCTGCTCGGCGGTCGCGGCCCTTTCGAGGGCTAGCCGCAGCAGGTCCATGCCGAGCAGTTCCCCGCCGGGCGAGCCAGTGCCCCGGGTGAACACCGCCTCGTTGCCGATCACGACGCCGTGCTCGTTGGCGCCGATCTCGGCGCCCCACATCCACCAGGGCTGGCTGAGCAGCACTGCGTGCGTGTGTCCGGCCTGCGGGATCGTCGACCACGTGCACTGGACAGCGTCGGCCGGGCCGTTGTCGGCGGCGGGGTACCAGCGCAGCACCTGGGATTCGTTCGGATCGCGGTCGGAGTTCTTGGCAAACAGGATCCCGTCCGCGGTGAGACTCACCATCGTGTCGCACACGCTCTGAACGCTATGCCACCTCCGCTCCGCGCGTACGTGCGATCAGCACCGCCGGAGCCCCCTTCAGGGCAATCCGCCCCCCGAATTCGCGGGGCGAACTGCCTCCTAGGGGGCGGCTGACCTTCAAGGGGGCGGCGTCCGACCCTCAAGGCGGAGTGGCTGTGAGGCGGCGGCTGACTCGCGCTGCGGCAGACCTGTTGCGATGCCCCTGGGGCGCTGGGCTACACGACCGCTACGTCGAAGCCGGCCGCAGTGAGCACGTTCGCGTAGTGACGCCGCTGTTCGGCGGTCGGCTCGACCAGGTCTGCCGCAACAGCCCGGACGCCGTGGGCCCGGTAGCCCTGGACGCGAACCCGCAGCCGGGGATCGACACCGGCCAGCCAGGCGGCCACCTCGGCCAGCTGGGCGTCGGAGTCGTTGACCCCCGCCATCAAGAGCAGCCGCACCTCGGCGAGCTTCCCCCGCCGAGCCAGCAGTCGGATCGACTCAAGCACCCGATCGTTGCCCTTCCCGGTCAGCCGCCGGTGCAGGTCGGCGTCCAGGGCCTTGAGGTCGACGAGGGCGCCGTCCAGAACCGGATCCAGGAGGTCCCAGACCGCACGGTCGGCGTCCCCGTTCGTATCGACGAAACGCGTGAGCCGGCGCAACACAGGGTCGTCACGGAGGGCCGCGAACAGGTCCCGGACGAACCCGGCCTGCAGCGTCGGCTCCCCGCCCGAAACGGTCACGCCCGACAGGAACGGTGCCGCGGGCCGGATCGCCTCGACCAACTCGTCCACGGAAACGCGCCGCCCTCCGCCCAGCGGTATCGTCTGCGGGTTGTGGCAGGCGAGGCAGTCGAGATTGCAGCCCTGCAGGAACACCACGAAGCGGTTGCCGGGCCCGTCGACGGCCGAGAACTCGATGACGTCGGTGACCAGCCCGGACGACGCGGCGGCCAACGGAATCGACAAATCAGCCGCCGGCAGTCGGATTGAGCTCCGCGGCGATGATCCGCTTGATGGCCCGAGTCGTCACCGTGTGGTTGATCTCAGCAGTGGCAGCCAGATAGTC
>DAIRTI010000055.1:9818-18975 GCA_036803965.1 Propioniciclava sp. | reverse complement strand
CTACCCGAGCTGCGAGGCGCTCGGCCTGGTCAAGATGGACTTCCTGGGCCTGCGCAACCTGACGATCCTCGACGACGCCGTCCACAACGTGCGGGTCAACCGCGGCCTCGAGCTCGACCTCGACGAGCTGAGCCGCGACATGACCGACAAGGCGGCCTACGAACTGCTGGCCTCGGGCGAGACCCTCGGCATCTTCCAGCTCGACGGCGGCGGCATGCGTTCGCTGCTGCGCCTCATGCAGCCCGACAACTTCGAGGACATCTCCGCCGCCCTCGCGCTCTACCGGCCCGGCCCGATGGGCGCCGACAGCCACACCAACTACGCGCTCCGCAAGAACGGACGCCAGCCGATCGAGCCGATCCACCCCGAGCTGGCCGAGTCGCTGGCCGACATCCTCGACACCACCTACGGCCTGATCGTCTACCAGGAGCAGGTGCAGCAGATCGCCCAGCGCGTCGCCGGCTACAGCCTCGGCAAGGCCGACCTGCTGCGCCGCGCGATGGGCAAGAAGAAGAAGGAGGTGCTGGACGCCGAGTTCGTCCCGTTCTCCGACGGCATGCGGGCCAACGGCTACTCCGACGAGTCGGTGAAGGCGCTGTGGGACATCCTCGTCCCCTTCTCCGACTACGCCTTCAACAAGGCCCACACGGCGGCCTACGGCGTCATCTCCTACTGGACCGCCTACCTCAAGGCCAACTTCCCCGCCGAGTACATGGCGGCCCTGCTCGAGTCGGTCAAGGGCGACAAGGACAAGACCGCCGTCTACCTGTCCGAGTGCCGCCGCATGGGCATCCGGGTGCTGCCGCCCGACGTCAACGAGTCCGAGGGCATGTTCACCCCGGTCGGCACCGACGTCCGCTACGGGCTGGGCGCGATCCGTAACGTCGGCGACAACGTCGTCCGCGGGGTCGTGGACGCCCGCGCAGAGTGCGGGAAGGCGTCCGACTTCGACTCCTTCCTCGACCACGTGCCGCTCGTCGTCTGCAACAAGCGGGTCATCGAGTCGCTGATCAAGGCGGGCGCGTTCGACTCCCTCGGGCACAGCCGCCGCGCGCTGATGGAGTGCTACGAGTCCAAGGTGGACGCCGTCATCGACCTCAAGCGCAACCAGGCCAACGGTCAGGACGACCTCTTCGCCGGCTTCTTCGAGGCATCGGACGCCGCCGCTCCGCCCTCGGTCGCCACGCCGGTCCCCGACATCGCCGAGTGGGACAAGACCACCCGGCTCGCCTTCGAGCGCGAGATGCTGGGCCTCTACGTCAGCGACCACCCGCTCAACGGGCTGGAGCACATCGTGGCCGCCAATCGCGACGTCTCGATCGCGTCCCTGCTGGGCGACGACGGCCCGCGCGACTCCTCGATCACGATCTGCGGGCTGATCACGCACGTCCAGCGCAAGCAGAGCAAGGACGGCCGCATCTGGGCGATCCTGACGGTGGAGGACCTGGAGGCGTCCTGCGAGGTGCTGGTGTTCAGCAACGCCTACGCGCCGGTCGCGATGGCGGTGGCGCCGGACACGCTGGTCCGCATCAAGGGCCGCGTCCGTGCCAAGGACGAGGGCGTCGAGCTGTCGGCGCAGGACGTGACGTTCCCCGACGTGTCGACCGGGCCGACCGGGCCGCTGACGATCAGCCTGCCGACCGCCCGGTGCACGCCCGCGGTGGTCGAGCAGCTGCGGTTCGTGCTGGGCAACCACCCGGGCACCCAGGAGGTGCGGATGAAGCTGCTGGCCGTGTCCGGGGCGAAGACCTGGAGGCTGGACGACCGGCTCAGGGTCACCACGTCGCCGTCGCTGATGGCCGACCTGAAGGCCTTGTTGGGGCCGTCCTGCGTCGGCGCCTAGGCTGTCGGCCGTGGGCAGGCTGAGATTGATCTCGTGGCTCGGCGTGATGGCCGGGATCGCGGTCGTCTCCGGAGCCCTGGCGGCCCTGCTGTGGGCCCGGGTCGTGCACCTGCCCGGTTACGTGGTGCAGGCCGACCACAGCGCGGTCATGAGCGAGCACGGCCACGCCGAGGTCTTCGCCGCCGACGCCTGGTTCGTCCTCATCGGCCTGGGGGTGAGCCTGGTGCTGGGCGGTCTGGCCTGGTCGTGGTTCCGCAGCCTGGGCTGGCCGGTCGCGCTGATCAGCGCCGGCGCCGCCGTGCTGTCGGGCCTTGTCTGCTGGGGGATCGGTCAGCTGTTGGGCCCCGGCTCGTTCGAGACGCGCCTGGCCCATGCGGTGCCGGGCGACACGGTTCCCGTGGCGTTCCAGCTGCACTCGCCGGCGGCGCTCGCGGCGTGGGCGATGACGGCGGTGCTGCCGGGCATGCTGGCGTCCCTGCTGGGCCCGGAGCTGCCCGGTGACGGCGACTCGGGCGCGCCCGGCCCCGTCGAGGTCTCGGCCGACGCACGGTCCGAGTCCGAGCCGACTCCGGTGTGACGATGAGCACGCCCGCCACCGCGACCCACGGCCTGTCCGCGCCGGCGGGTGAGCTGGTGTTCGACTACCTCGCCGAGCAGGTCGACACCCTGCGCGAGCACGAGCCGGGCGTCCGCACCGATGCACCCGACGCCGTCCACAAGTCGCGGGTCGCCGCCCGGCGGTTGCGCAGCGCCCTGCGCGCCTTCGGCCCGCTCCTGGACGCCGATGGCGTCGGCCCGCTCGTGGGCGAGTTGCGCTGGTACGGGGAGATCGCGGGCGCCCCCCGCGACGCCGAGGTACTGAAGGAGCACCTGCTGGCGGCACTCGACGAACTGGACGCCTCGGCCGTCCACGGGCCGGTGGCCCGCCGGCTGGTCGCCGACCTGGACGCCCATCATGCCGACGCGCATGCCCGCCTGGTCGAGAGCCTGGACGGGCACCGCTACGCGCGCCTGGTGCGCGCGCTCGACGCCTTGGTCGACGAGCGACCCGTCACCGTGTCCGGTCGCCGCCCCGCCCGCGCGGTGGTGCCCGGGCTGCTGGACGCGGCGTCCGATCGCGTGCGACGCCGCTACGACAAGGCACTGCGCCGGCCCGGGAAGCTGGTGCGGTGGCACGAGGTGCGCAAGGCCGCCAAAGCGGTGCGCTACTGCTGCGACGCGCTGGTCCCGGCCGGCGGCGAGCCCGCGGAGGCCAGCGCCAAGCTGTGGGAGGCGGTCACCGAGGCGTTCGGCGACCTGCAGGACTCGGTCGTCGCCCACGAGGTCTTCGGCGAGTTCGAGGCCCGCGCGGCCGAGCGTGGCGAGCCCACCGACACCTACGACGTGCTGCGGCGGCGCCAGCTGGTCAAGCGGTTCTCCGCACTGGCGTCCGGCATCGAGGCGCTGGACGCAGCCCTCGCCGACCCGCTCGACTGGCTGCGCTGAGCGCCCTCAGCGGCCGATCGAGGCGAAGCTTGCGCCGGTCACGGCCGCCAGGTCGGACGCCGCGAGTTCCAGCTGGAGGCCGCGCTTGCCGGCGGAGCAGAAGATCGTGGGGAACTCCAGCGCCGAGGAGTCGATGACCGTCGGCAGCTTGGTGCGCTGGCCCACCGGCGAGATGCCGCCGACGACGTAGCCCGAGGAGCGTTCGGCGGCCTTGGGGTCGGCCATCTCGGCCTTCTTCGCCCCCAGCGCGGCGGCGATCGCCTTGAGGTCGAGCGTCCCGGCGACGGGCACGACGCCCACCGCGAGGCTGGGGCGTCCGCCGGGGTTGACGTCGACGACCAGGGTCTTGAAGACGCGCGCGGGGTCGAGCCCCAGGACGGCGATGGTCTCGTCGCCGAAGTGCCGCTCGGCCGGGTCATGGGCGTACTCGTGCACGCTGAACGTGACCCCGGCCGCCGCGAGGGCCTCGGTGGCGGGCGTCCCACCCTGCTTCTTCTTGGCCATGGCCAGCCCTGCCTTCTTTCCGCTTGGCTAGAAGTGCACCGCTGCGGCGATCGCGACGATGACGGGGGCGACGAGCAGGGCCGGCAGCATGTCGCCGACCGGGATCTGCTTGACCCGCAGCAGCCGCAGCGCGAGCGCCATCAGGATCACTCCGCCGGTCGCGGTGAGCGCGTCGATCTGGGCCAGGGAGAGGAAGTCGCCGAGCAGGTAGGCCAGCAGGGTCAGCGAGCCCTGCAGGACGCCGACCAGCACCGCAGACACCAGGACGCCGATCCCCAGCGAGGACGCGAACGCGATCGCCGCGAACCCGTCGAGGATCGACTTGACCAGCAGCTGGTCGGCGCCGCGGCCGAGGCCGTCCGACAGGGAGCCGAGGATGGTCAGCGGGCCGACGCAGAACAGCAGCGTGGGGGTGACGACGGCGTCCACGAAGGTGCCCGAGTCCTCGTCGTCGGCGAGCTTGGAGCGCAGCCAGTCGGCCGCCCCCTCGAGCCGGGTCTCGATCCGCAGCGCCGAGCCCGCGATGCCGCCCACGAGCAGGGCGCCGATGACGACCAGCAGGCCGCCCTTGCCGACGACGGACGCGAGGGCGTCCGAGCTCAGGGACGCCGCCGAGCTGATGCCGAGCACGAGCGTGACCAGGCCGAGCGTGGCGGTGATGAGATCCCTGGTCCGCTCTGGGATGCGGCTGCCGAAAAGTAGCCCGACACCGGCTCCGACGGCCACCGCGACCACGTTGGCGACGGTGCCGAGCCCGATGAACATGCGCCCATACAATCATCGGGTGCGACTGCGAACGATCGACGTCCGAGGACAGGAACCGCCCGGCGGGCAGCGGCCCGACTACCGCCGGATCGTCCCCCGGGGTGCCTTCGACGTCGAGCATGCGCTGGACGCCGTCCGTCCGATCTGCGACGCCGTCCGAGATCGCGGAGCCGACGCGCTGCGGGAGTTCTCCGAGCGGTTCGACCGGGTCGTCCCCGAGTCGTTCCGGGTGCCGGAAGAGCTGCTGGCCCGCTGCGCCGACGAACTGGACGCCGACGTGCGCGCCGCCCTCGTCGAGTCGATCCGGCGCCGCCGGGTGGTGGCCGAGGCCGAGCGGCAGCCCGACTCGCTGGTCGTCGAGGTGGCGCCGGGGGCGTCCGTCGAGATCCGCAGCGTCCCTGTGCGCCGGGTGGGCCTCTACGTGCCCGGCGGACTCGCGCCGCTGGCGTCCTCGGTGCTGATGAACGTCGTGCCGGCGCAGGTCGCGGGCGTCGACTCGCTGGCCGTCGCGACGCCGCCGAGCGCTGCGAACGGCGGATGGCCGGACGCGACGATCCTGGGCCTGTGCCACCTGCTGGGCGTCACCGAGGTGTACGCCGTCGGCGGCGCTCAGGCGATCGCGATGTTCGCCTACGGCGTGGTGGGCGTGTGCGAGCCGGTCGACCTGGTCACCGGCCCCGGCAACATCTACGTGGTCGCCGCCAAGCGGCTGCTGCGCGGCCTGGTCGGCATCGACTCCGAGGCCGGCCCGACCGAGATCATGGTGCTCGCCGACGACACCGCCGACCCCGCGTTCGTGGCCGCCGACCTGATCAGCCAGGCCGAGCACGACCCGATGGCCGGCTCGGTGCTGGTGACCGATTCGGTCGCGCTGGCCGACGCGGTCAACGACCTGCTGGACGACCGCATCGACGCCCTCGCGAACGTCGAGCGCATCCGGACGGCCTTGTCGGGGCCGCAATCGGCGGTGGTCCTCGTCGACTCGCTCGACCAGGGCATCGCGGTCGCGGACGCCTACGGCGCCGAGCACCTGGAGATCCACACCCGCGACGCGGACGCCGTGGCCCGGCGCATCCGCAACGCCGGCGCGATCTTCGTCGGCCCCCACGCGCCGGTGCCGCTGGGCGACTACTCGGCGGGCTCGACGCACGTCCTGCCCACGTCGGGCACGGCCGCGCACTCGTCCGGGCTGACCGCCCGCAGCTTCTGCAAGACCGTGCACGTCATCGACTACAGCGCGGACGCCCTGGGCGACATCGGGCCGCTGGTCGAGGCGTTCGCCACGGCCGAGCTGCTGCCGGGGCACCGGGAGGCGATCCGCGTCCGCACGGCGGAGGGGGACGCCTCGTGAGGCCGAATCCGTCGCTGGACGACCTGCCACTGCGTCCCGAGTTGGTGGGCGAGGAGCCCTACGGCGCCCCCCAGCTCGACGTGCCGGTGTGCCTCAACGTCAACGAGAACCCCTACCCGCCCTCGGACGAGCTGCGCCGCGAGATGGCCGAGGCGATCGTCCGGGTGGCCGGGCGGATCGACCGGTACCCCGACCGGGAGGCGTCCGGGCTGCGCCGCGCGCTGGCGTCCTATCTCGACCACGGGCTGACCGCCGCCAACATCTGGGCCGCCAACGGGTCGAACGAGGTGATGTCGCACCTGCTGGGTGCCTTCGGGGGGCCCGGACGCCGTCTGCTCACGTTCACGCCGACCTACTCGATGTATCCCGAGTACGCGCGCAACACCCACACCGAGTACGTGACGGCGTCCCGGCGCGAGGACTACACGCTCGACGCCGGCATCATCCTGGACGCCGTCGCGCGGCACGACCCGGCGGTCGTCATCGTGACGACGCCCAACAATCCGACGGGCACGTCGACGCCGCTGGCGGTGCTCGAGGAGGTGCTCGCGGGCACGGATGCGATCGTGATCGTCGACGAGGCCTACCAGGAGTTCTCGCGGACGCCCGAGGCGACCGCCGTCACCCTGCTGCCACGGTTCGGCAACCTGGTGGTGGCGCGCACGATGAGCAAGGCGTTCGCCCTGGCCGGAGGGCGGATCGGCTACCTGGCGGCGGCGTCCGCGATCGTGGACGCCTGCAGGATCGTCCGGCTGCCCTACCACCTGTCGGCGCAGACCCAGGTGCTCGGCGAGGTGGCCCTGGCCCACGCGCCCGAGCTGCTGGCGAAGGTCGACCTGCTGCGTGCGGTTCGAGATGAACTGCTCGTTCGGCTGCCCGAGCTGGGCTTCTCGGTGGTGCCGTCCGATGCGAACTTCGTGCTCTTCGGACGCTTCGCCGACCGCCACCTGGCCTGGCAGCGGCTCTTGGATCACGGCGTCCTCGTGCGCGAGACTGGGCCGGCCGGCTACCTGCGGGTGTCCGCGGGGACGCCGGAGGAGATGGCCGCCTTCTACGCGGCCGTGCGGCAGATCGGGGAAGCATGAGCGAGCGGAGGGCGTCCGTCGAACGGGTGACGAGCGAGTCGCGCGTGTCGGTGACGGTTGATCTCGACGGCACGGGGCGCTCTTCGGTGAGCACGGGCGTGGGCTTCTACGACCACATGCTGGTGTCGCTGGCCAAGCACTCGCTGATCGACCTGGTCGTGGACGCCTCGGGCGATGTCGAGGTCGACGGCCACCACGTCGTCGAGGACACGGCGATCGTCCTGGGGCAGGCGCTGAAGCAGGCGCTGGGCGACAAGACGGGCATCCGGCGGTTCGGGTCGGCGACCGTGCCGCTGGACGAGGCGCTGGCCGAGTGCGTCGTCGACGTCGCCGGACGCCCTTACGTCGTCTGCACCGGCGAGCCCGAGGGGCAGGCCTTCGCGCGCATCGGCGGCTCGGGGGTGCTGTACGCGGGCAGCATGACCCGGCACGTCGTGGAGTCGCTGGCGTTGAACGCCGGCCTGTGCGTGCACCTGCGCCTGCTCGCCGGACGCGACCCGCACCACATCGTCGAGGCCCAGTTCAAGGCGCTGGCGCGCGCGATGCGGGCGGCCGTGGAGCCGGATCCGCGGACGGCCGGCATCGTCCCGTCGACCAAGGGCGCCCTGTGACCGGACCGCGCGTCGCGATCCTCGACTACGGGTCCGGCAACCTGCACTCGGCCACGCGGGCGATCGCGGCGGCCGGTTGCGAGCCCGTGCTGACCTCGGACGCCGACGCCTGCCTGAGCGCGGACGGCCTGGTCGTCCCGGGGGTCGGCGCGTTCGCGGCGTGCATGGAGGGGCTGCGGGCGGTGGGCGGCCCCGAACTGGTTCGTCGTCGGCTGGCGGCAGGACGCCCCGTCCTCGGCATCTGCGTGGGTCACCAGGTGATGTTCGCCTCGGGGGTCGAGCATGGCGTGGAGGCCGACGGCATCGGCGTCCTGCCCGGCGTGGTCGAGCGCCTGACCTCGCGGCGGCTGCCGCACATGGGCTGGAACACCGTCGAAGCGGCGTCCGGAAGTGCTTTGTTCGCCGGCGTGGCGACCGAGCGGTTCTACTTCGTGCACAGCTATGCCGTCCACGACGCGGACTGGCCGGACGGCGTCCGGAGCACCTGGTGCGAGCATGGCGGGGACCGCTTCGTCGCCGCCGTCGAGCACGGGGCGCTCAGCTCGACCCAGTTCCACCCGGAGAAGTCCGGGGACGCCGGCGCCCGCCTCCTCCGCAACTGGGCCGCCACCCTCTGATCCGGCCGCACCCTCGAAGGCCTCCGCTTACCCCTCCCCGGGCATCGATGTAGCACGCCCGTCGTCACAGCGACGAAGGTGCTACATCGATGCGGACCCGGCTAGGCGGACGCCTCCGCAGGCTCCTCCTCGACGGCCTTGCCGGCCCGTGCGAGCGGCCACAAGTGGAAGAAGTCGCCGAAGAAGGCCAAGAACGGGAAGGTGACGGCGAGCAGGGCGTTGGCAGTCCAGAGTTCGCCGGCGAAGTTCGCATCCGGGCCGAACGCGAGGGGTCCCGTCATGACCGGCATCAGGGCCTGGTACACCTTCGTGAGCACGACACCGACGATCGCGGCCACCACGATGGTGAGGATGCCCTTGATCGGCTGGGCGAAGCCCGCGAACAGGCTTCCCTGCAGGACGTTCAGCAGCAGGATCGCCCCGAAGATGAACGGCACCGTCGCGGCGACGAGGAACCCGGGCTGCGTCATGCCGGCGACCCGCGTGCCGAGCAGGAAGGCGATCGCGCCGATCACGAGGATCACCACCGTGAGGACGATCCCCAGCACGGGCTGCTTCATCACCGCGGGGCTCTTGGTGAGCGGCCACAGATCCAACGCCAGCATGAAGAACAGGGCGGCGACGCCCGCGGCGACGGCGAAGACAACGGCGTCCCAGGCGTTGAACAGACCCTGCGGGTCGAGGGCTGCGCTGTAGATCGCCGCGCCCTTCAGGAACGCGAAGTCGAAGAAGACCTTGAACAGGATGGCGGTCACGACGTAGACGCCCACGAGCAGCGCGATGCCGGCGGCGAGCCGGTTGCGGATCAGCGAGAACGGCCAGCCACCCCACACGATGATCAGCCAGAAGGCCGTGCAGACCGACAGGATCACGGCCATCGACAGTTGGGGCAGCGG
>DAIRTI010000055.1:0-9718 GCA_036803965.1 Propioniciclava sp. | reverse complement strand
GATCGCCAGGTACGCCAGTCCGCGCGCCGGCTGGGCCAGCCGCGCCACCGGCGCGGGCTCCTCGCCGTGCCAGAACGCGCCGACGAGCAGCGAGAAGGGAATCGTGCACATCAGGTAGACCGACACCCAGCCCCCGAACGTGGACGCGTCCCACGGGGCGATGAACAGCAACGACAAGACGATGATCAGTGCGGCGCTGGCGATGCCCAGCCAGGGTTGCTTCAATCCGGACACGGGTGACTCCTCAGGGCGACGGTGGTCGAGCAGGTCGCTCGGAGTGTGTCCAGAGACCCACCGCCGCGCCCACTGGAGTTCCGCAGACGAGAACGCCTGTTCGCTTCCCAGGGCCCCTCCCCGGCGCATCGATGTGGCGGATTCGTCGTGGTGGTGGCGGACGTGCTACATCGATGCGGCCGGAGGCCGGTGCCAGGCCCGGACGCCCCAGCCGCCTGGACGCCGAATGTGACGCCGGCGTCCGGACGCTAACCTTCCCCGCGTGACCGAGACCCTCCAATTGCTGCCCGCCGTCGATGTGCAGGGGGGCCAGGCTGTCCAGCTCGTGCAGGGCGTCGCCGGCTCGGAGAAGACGTTCGGCGATCCGCTGGCCGCGGCGCTGCGCTGGCAGGACGCCGGCGCCCGCTGGCTGCACCTCGTCGACCTCGACGCCGCCTTCGGACGCGGCTCGAACGCCGAGGTCATCGCCGAGATCACCGCCCAGCTCACCCTGAACGTCGAACTGTCGGGCGGGATCCGCGACGACGCCTCCCTCGACCGTGCACTGGCCACCGGCTGCCGCCGCGTCAATATCGGCACCGCGGCGCTCGAGAACCCCGACTGGTGCGAGCGCGTCATCGCCCGTCACGGCGACAAGATCGGCATCGCGATCGACGTCAAGGGCTCGAATCTGGCCGCCCGAGGCTGGGTGCGCGAGGGCGGCGACTGGGCCGAGGCCGTCCGCCGCCTCTCGGACGCCGGCTGCCGCACCTTCGTCGTCACCGACGTGAAGTCCGACGGCATGCTCACCGGACCGAACCTCGACCTCCTGCGCCGCGTCTGCGAACTCACCGACGCCGACGTGATCGCGTCCGGCGGCATCGCCCGGCTCGACGACCTCCGGGCCCTGCGCGAACTGGTCCCGCTCGGGGTCGCCGGCGCCATCATCGGCACCGCCCTCTACGTCGGCAATTTCACCCTCGCCGACGCCCTCGCGGTGGCGGGGGAGTAACCCGGTGCCCGACACCCCGGACACACCGGACGCCGACACACCGGACGCCGACACACGGGACGCCTCCACGGCCGCCCGGCACGCCGACCTCCTCGGACGCCTCGACGACCCGGACCCGGCCGTCCGGCTCGCGGCGGCCCACGAACTCACCACCGACCGCGAGGCGGCGACGCAAGCCCTCGACAGGCTCATCCTCGTCCTCGACGACCCCGACCCTGAGGTGGCCCTCGCGGCGATCCACGCGATCGCGGCGGCCGACCCGGTCGCCGCCGAGCCCGCCCTCGCCTGGGCGCTGCAGTCGCCGGACTACCGCATCGCCGTCGCCGCCAGAACCCTCGTCCAGGGCACCGCCCGCCTCCGCGGACCCGACTCCACCGTCTGGCGCGATCCCTCGATCTCACGCGGCGAATAGCCCACACCGCCCCGGGGCCGGAACGGCCCGACACGGCCGTTGCACTAGACTCACCGAGTCAATCCAAGAAGCAACCCGAGGGACATCCATGAGCGGTCACTCCAAGTGGGCCACCACCAAGCACAAGAAGGCGGCGATCGACGCGAAGCGCGGCAAGCTCTTCGCGAACCTCATCAAGAAGATCGAGGTCGCAGCCCGGCTCGGCGGCGGTGACCCCGGCGGGAACCCGACCCTCTACGACGCGATCCAGAAGGCGAAGAAGAACTCGGTCCCCAACGACAACATCGACCGCGCGGTGAAGCGTGGCGCCGGTGTCGGAGGCGACTCGGTCGAGTACCTCAACATCACGTACGAGGCATATGGCCCCGCCGGCGTCGCGATCCTGATCGACTGCCTGACCGACAACCGCAACCGTTCGGCCGCCGACGTGAAAGTCGCCGTGACAAGGAACGGCGGCACGATGGCCGACATGGGCTCGGTCTCCCGCGTCTTCGACCGCAAGGGCGTCGTCGAGGTCGCCAAGAAGCAGGGCGCGCGCACGATCACCGAGGACGACCTGCTCGAGGCCACCCTCGACGCCGAGCCCGAGGACATCTCCGACGAGGGCGACACGTTCAAGATCATCAGCGACCCGAACAACCTGGTCGCGGTCCGCAAGGCCGTTCAGGACGCCGGCTTCGACTACGAGAGTGCCGACACCGAGTTCCGCGCCCAGTTCGACCAGGCGATCAGCACCGCCGAGCAGGCGACCAAGCTGTTCAAGCTCCTGGACGCCATCGAGGAGTGCGACGACGTGCAGGACGTCTGGAGCAATGAGGACGTGCCGGACGAAATCCTCGCCGCCCTGGACGACGAGTAATAGCATCCATCCGAACAGACGTTCGTAGGCGGCCGCGGCAAGCGGCGTTCGGAGGCGGCATGCGTGTGCTCGGGATCGACCCCGGCCTGACCCGCTGCGGGGTGGGCGTCGTCGAGGGCGACCCCGGCCGCACGCCGCGCCTGCTGCTCGCCGACGTCGTCCGGACGCCCGCCGACGCCGAGACCGGCCAGCGCCTCGCGACCCTGGAGCGCTCGCTCGTGCAGTTCATCGCCGAGTACCGCCCGGACGCCCTGGCGGTCGAGCGCGTCTTCGCACGTCGCGACGTCTCGACGATCATCGGCACCGCCCAGGCGTCCGGAGTCGTCCTGCTGGCCGGCACGCGCGCTGGCCTGCAGGTCGCCCAGCACACGCCGACCGAGGTCAAGGCCGCTCTCACCGGGTCCGGTCGTGCCGACAAGGCGCAGGTCGGCCACATGGTCATGCGGATCCTGCGCCTCGACGCCCCGCCCACGCCTGCGGACGCCGCGGACGCCGTCGCGCTCGCCGTCTGTCACCTGTGGCGCGCCCCGGCCATCGCCCGCATCGAACAGGCCAGGCTCCGTGCCGAACTGGCCCAGAGCGTGGCCGTCAGCCGCGCCCGCGCGCGGGAGAGGAGGCTCGGATGATCGCCCGCCTCAGCGGCACCGTCCTCGCGGTCGGCCCCACCTGGATCGTCGTCGACCTCGGCGGCCTCGGGCTGCGCGCGCTGACGACCCCGGCGACGTCGGCGTCCGCCCGGCTCGGCGAGCCGATCACCCTGCACACCTCGCTGATCGTCCGTGAGGACTCGCTGACCCTGTTCGCCTTCGCGGACGCCGACGAGCGGGACGCCTTCGAGCTCGTCCAGTCGGCGTCCGGCATCGGCCCCAAGATCGCCCTCGCGACGGTGTCCGTGCTGGCCCCCGCCCAGCTGCGGGTCGCGATCGCGTCCGAGAACCTGGTCGCCCTCATGAAGGTGCCCGGCATCGGCCGCAAGGGTGCCGAGCGGCTCGTCATCGAGCTGCGCGACAAGGTCTCCGGGCTCGGCGCGGACGCCCCGGCCGCCACCCAGGCCGCGCCCGCGGCGTCCGGCTGGCGCGACCAGGTCGCCGCAGGCCTGGAGTCCCTCGGCTGGTCGGCCAGGGACGCCGCCGCCGCCGTCGAGCGCGTCGCCCCGCTCGCCGACGAGGATCCTGCCCCCGGCGTCGGCGACCTGATGAAGGCCGCGCTGCGCTCGCTGGCCCGGTCGTAGGGACGCCGATGGCCAAGCTCGCGGACGATCCGCTCGACCCGAACCCGCACACCGACGACAAGGTCGCCGAGTCGGCGCTGCGCCCGCCCTCTCTGGCCGAGTTCAAGGGCCAGCCCCGCGTCGCCGAGCAGCTCGGCCTCGTGCTGACCGCCGCCCAGCGCCGCGGACGCGTACCAGACCACGTCCTGCTCTCTGGGCCGCCCGGCCTGGGCAAGACGACGCTCGCGATGATCATCGCCAACGAGCTCGGCGTCCCGCTGCGCATCTCGTCGGGCCCGGCGATCCAGCATGCGGGCGACTTGGCCGCGATCCTGTCCGGCCTCGCCGAGGGCGAGGTGTTCTTCCTCGACGAGATCCACCGGATGAGCCGCCCGGCCGAGGAGATGCTCTACCTCGCGATGGAGGACTTCCGCGTCGACGTCGTCGTCGGCAAGGGCCCCGGCGCCACCGAGATCCCCCTGGAGATCCCGCCGTTCACCCTGGTCGGGGCGACGACCCGCGCCGGCCTGCTGCCGGGCCCGCTGCGCGACCGGTTCGGCTTCACCGGCCAGCTCGACTACTACGCCACGGACGCCCTCATCGGCATCGTCGAGCGCTCGGCGGGCCTGCTGGGCATCGGCGTCGACCGCGACTCGGCCACCGTCATCGCCTCCCGCTCACGCGGCACGCCCCGCATCGCGAACCGGCTGCTGCGGCGCGTCCGCGACTACGCGCTGGTCAGGTCGAACGGCCGCATCGACCCGGAGGTCGCCGCCGCCGCCCTCGCACTCTACGAGGTCGACGAGCTGGGCCTCGACCGGCTCGACCGAGCCGTCCTGGAGGCGGTCTGCGTCCGCTTCGGCGGCGGTCCGGTCGGCCTGGGCACCCTCGCGATGAGCGTGGGGGAGGAGACCGAGACCGTCGAAGAGGTCGCCGAGCCGTTCCTGATCCGGCAGGGCTTCCTGATGCGGACGCCGCGGGGCCGGGTCGCCACCCCGCGGGCCTGGCGGCACCTCGGCCTGACCGTCCCGGGCCCGGACGGCGGATTCGCAGCCGACCTGTTCGGCGACGCCTCCGGCCAGCCCGGCTGACCCGACGCACAGGGACCACCCAGCTCGGTGCCCGGGGGCGCGCCGAGGCACGAGCCCGCCGCGAAACCCGGTAGTCTGGTCCGCCGGTGGCCGTTGCCGCCCACACGCGTGACCCAAAGGGACTCTTCGACATGGACTACACAACGCTGATCATGGTGGCGGTCGTCATCGCCGCCGGGTACTTCCTCATGGTCCGCCCCGCCCAGAAGCGGCAGGCGGAGCAGCAGAAGACCGTGAGCGCCATCCAGCCCGGCACTCGGGTCATGACCACGGCCGGAGTGTTCGGCACGGTCCGGCACCTGGGCGACCGCCAGGCGGTCATCGAGATCGCACCCGGCATCGAGATGACGGTGCTCAAGGGAGCGATCGCTCGGGTCGCGAAGCCCGAAGAGGACGAGTTCGAGTACGAGGACGACGCCGAGGCGGAGGCGATCGAGACCGCTGAGGAGACCGCGGACGACGACGGCTTCGGCCAGGCCATCGCCGGCTTCGACGCGCCGGACGCCGTCGACCCCCAGCTGCCGCGCGACCCCGAAGAGGGGCCCGACTACCAGGGCTACCCGAAGCCGGACGAGAAGAACTAGGTAAGGACCGCCTTCGTGGCCACCACGAGCACCAAGACGCACCACCACCCCCTGCGAACTCTGCTGGTCTTCGGAGCCTGTATCGCCCTGCTCTACGCGATCATGGCGATCAACAACATCTGGTCGCCCAAGCTCGGTCTCGACCTGCGCGGCGGCACGACGATCACGCTGACGGCTTCGAACACCTCGGGTCAGGGTGGCGTCGACAAGACCAGCCTCGAGCAGGCCCGCACGATCATCCAGCAGCGCGTCGACAGCATCGGCGTCGGCGAGTCGCAGGTGACGACCTCCGGCGACAACCAGATCATCGTGTCGGTGCCGAACGTCGCCCCCGACAAGCTCAACGAGATGGTCGGCCAGACCGCACAGCTCTACTTCCGTCCCGTGTACGCGGCCGAACAGATCACCACGACGGCGACCGCGTCCCCGACGGCCACACCCACCGGCGAGTCGACGGCGACCGCGTCGGCGTCCGCAGCCCCGACCAGCGGCGAGACCGTCGGTTCGTCCACCGTCACGCCGACGGCCAACCGGCGTCCGGCCCCGATGCTGCCGACCCTGCCGCCCAGCCCCCGCCCGACGACCCCCGCGGCGCAGCAGCCCACGGTCGAGGAGGCCATGGCCTGGACGCCGACGGCGCGCGACGAGGCCGACTTCGCGGCGTTCCAGTGCGGCGACGAGTTCCCCGACGTCACCGACCAGCCGCTGATCACCTGCGACCGCACCGGCACGACGAAGTTCCTGCTCGCGCCCGTGGTCCTGAAGGGCAGTCAGCTCACCTCGGCGTCCGCCGGCACCCTGCAGGGCCAGGTGACCCCGATGGTGTTCCTGCAGTTCAACAGCGAAGGCGCCGCCCTGTTCGAGCAGGTCACCAAGCTGCTGGGCCAGAAGACATCGCCGCAGAACTCCTTCGCGATCGTCCTCGACTCGAAGGTCATCTCCTACCCGAGCATCGACGGCACGCAGTACCCGTCGGGCATCGCGGGCGGCAAGGCGCAGATCGAGGGCAACTTCACGCTGGCCACCGCTCAGGACCTGGCGAACGTCCTGAAGTACGGCGCGCTGCCGCTGTCGTTCACGCTGTCCGAGCAGAACACGGTCTCCCCGACCCTCGGCGGCGAGCAGCTGCAGGCCGGCATCATCGCCGGCCTGATCGGCCTCGCCCTCGTGGTCGCGTACTCGATCGTCTACTACCGCGGCCTGTCGATCGTGGTCATCGCGTCCCTCGCGCTCGCGGCCGCCATCACGTACGCCCTCATGGTGCTGCTCGGGCAGGCGATGGGCTTCGCGCTCAACCTGCCCGGCATCGCCGGCGCGATCGTCGCCATCGGCGTCACCGCCGACTCGTTCATCATCTTCTTCGAACGAATACGCGACGAGGTGCGCGACGGCCGCTCCTTGCGCACCGCGATCGAGACCGGCTGGATCGGCTCCCGCAAGACGATCGTCATCGCGGACGCCGTGTCGCTGCTCGCCGCCGTGGTGCTGTTCATGCTGGCCATCGGCGGGGTCAAGGGCTTCGCGTTCACCCTCGGCCTCACGACCCTGATCGACGTCGCGATCGTGTTCTTCTTCACCAAGCCACTGGTCACGCTGCTGGGCCGCACGAAGTTCTACGGCGAGGGACGCCGTTTCTCCGGCTTCGAGCCCGAGCACATGGGCGTCACCCGCCGGACGCCGCTGCGGCGCCGGCCCGCGGCCGCCGGACAGGAGGCCCGATGACCGACCAGACCCCCGCCGAGGCGACGGCCGCTCCGGTCACGGACGCTGCAGCAGGCGCCCCTGCCAAGAAGGCGTCCCTGGCCCACCGCCTGTACGTCGGCGAACTCGCCTACGACTTCGTTCCGAAGTGGAAGCGCTGGTTCACGATCTCCGCCGTGCTGCTGGCCATCTCGCTGATCGCACTACTGGCACGCGGGCTCAACCTCTCGATCGACTTCCGCGGCGGCACCCAGTTCGTGGTGCCCACCCAGGTCACGGCGACCTCGATCGACGACTTCCGCCGGACCGTCCAGGCGCTCGACCTGCCCGACATGGCCGACATCCACGTCAGCACGGTCGGCTCCGGCCAGGTCGACGTGCAGGTGCGCAGCCTGAACGCCGAGGAGCTCGCCAAGGTCCGGACGGCGCTGGCCACCGAGGCCGGTGTCGACCCGTCCATGGTCGCCAACAACCTGATCGGCGCGTCCTGGGGTCAACAGATCACCCAGGCGGGCGTGCTCGCGCTGGTGGTCTTCCTGGTCCTGGTCAGCCTCATGATCTGGATCTACTTCCGTGACTGGAAGATGTCGGTGGCCGCGATCGTCGGCCTGTTGCACGACCTGCTGCTCACCATCGGCGTGTTCGCGGTGCTGCAGTTCGCGTTCAGCCCCGCCAGCCTCATCGGAATGCTGACGATCCTCGGCTACTCGCTCTACGACAACGTCGTGGTCTTCGACAAGGTCCGAGAGAACGTCAAGGACATCACCAAGCAGAACCGCACCTACTCCCAGGCCGCGAACACCGCGGTCAACCAGGTGCTGGTGCGGTCGCTGAACACGACGATCATCGGCGTCCTGCCGGTGGCGGCGCTCCTGTTCGCAGGCACGTTCATCCTGGGCACCGGCCCTCTGAAGGACCTGGGCCTGGCACTGTTCGTCGGCATGATCGCCGGCGCCTACAGCTCGGTCTTCATCGCCACCCCGCTGCTGTGCCTCATGCGCGAGCGTGAGCCCCAGATGAAGGAGCACGTGGCGCGGCTCGCCCGGCGGGCTTCCCGTCGCTCCGCCACCGTGCCGAACGCGCCGATCGCGAGCGCGGGCGTTCCGACGCCGGTGCCCGTCGAGGCCCTGGCGGCGATTCCGGCCAGCGAGGTGCAGGCCGTCGAGAGCGCCTTCAAGCAGCCGCCGCCGCAGGGCCGCGTCCAGCCGAGCCGGACGTCGCGCGCCGAGAGGAAGAAGCCGTGAGCGACTCCGCGGCCAACCGGAAGCTGATCCTGGAACTGATCCGCGACGTCCCCGACTGGCCCAAGCCCGGCGTGGTGTTCAAGGACATCACGCCCCTGCTGGAGAAGCCCGAAGGGCTGCGTGCGGCCGTCGAGGAGCTGGCCGCCCAGGCGCCCGGCCCGATCGACGTCGTGGTCGGCATGGAGGCCCGCGGGTTCATCTTCGCCGCGCCGGTCGCCTACGCGCTGAACGCGGGGTTCGTCCCGGTGCGCAAGCCCGGCAAGCTGCCCGGCCGGGTGCTCGAGCAGCAGTTCTCGCTGGAGTACGGCCACGAGACGCTGACGATCCTGCACGACTCGCTGTGGCCCGGGGCACGCGTCCTCGTGGTCGACGACATCATGGCGACCGGCGGCACGGTCGGGGCGACGGCGTCCCTGATCAAACAGCTGGGCGCTGAACTGGTGCACGTCGCCGTCCTGATGGAGCTCGGCTTCCTGGAGGGGCGCAAGACCCTGGACGCCGCGGGCATCGACTCCTTCTCGGCGGTCGTCACCGTTTAGCCAGGCGCCGAACGAGGGGCCGTTCCACGAGGGCGCGTCGGCAGGCCCCCGAGGCCGTTGCGCCGGCGTGCGCCTACACTTACGGCCACACGACGGGGAGGTGAGCGATGTCAGGGCAGGTGCCGGAACAGGGGGCGGAGGTCGTCCGTCCGCGGTCGGTGTCGGCGCCGGCGTCCGTGACCTTCCCCCAGATCGCCCTGCCCGAGGAGGCGTCCCTGCGGGCGCTGGCCCCCGAGGTGCCCCGCACCGAGCAGCCACGGCTGCGCATGCGGCAGCGCATCGCGCGCCTGGGTGGCGCCAAGACCGCCAGCGACGCGCAGTTGGAGCCGCTGCTGAGCGCCATGCGCGCCCACCACGCGCGCGTGGACACGGCGCTGATCGAGCGCGCCTATCGCACCGCGGCCCGCTTCCACACCGACCAGACCCGCAAGAGCGGCGACCCCTACATCACCCACCCGCTCGCGGTGGCGACGATCCTGGCCGGCCTGGGGCTCACCGAGCCGACCGTCGTGGCGGCGCTGCTCCACGACACGCTCGAGGACACGGCGTACACCCCCGACCAGCTGCGGGCCGACTTTGGCGACGAGGTCGCCACGATGGTCAACGGGGTCACCAAGCTCGACAAGCTGACCTACGGCGAGAGTGCCAAGGCCGAGACGATCCGCAAGATGGTCGTCGCGATGAGCCGCGACATCCGCGTCCTGGTCATCAAGCTGGCCGACCGGCTGCACAACATGCGCACGATCCACTACCTGCGCGAGGACAAGCGGAAGCGCATCGCCCGCGACACCCTGGAGATCTACGCCCCGCTGGCCCACCGGCTGGGCATGAACGCGATCAAGTGGGAGCTGGA
>DAIRTI010000054.1:0-19730 GCA_036803965.1 Propioniciclava sp. | reverse complement strand
TCGCAACTACCCCCTGGTATGACACTGAACGACGCGATCGACACCCTCGACGGAGGGTTCGCCAGCGCGTTCATCCGGGCCGTCAAGCCCGCCGACTGAGCGCCGCTCGCCCTCGGGTCGCGACCAAGTCGGCGCACGGACGTCTAGTCGGTCTCCGTGTCCAGGGCTTCGGTCAGGACACCGAGGGCGTCGGTGACGTCTTCGGCCCGCTCGGGGCGGACCACGCGGGCCACCTCCGTGCCATCGGCGAGGAAGATCAGCGTCGGCCAGAGTTTGACCCGATACGACCGGCCGAGCGGACGGCCTTTGCCATCCTCCACCAGGACGCGCCTCACGTCGGCGACTCCGGCCAGCGCCGGCTCGATGACTCCCGCGCCCGCCTGGCAGTAGCCACACCAGTTGGTGCCGAACTGAAGGACGGTCGCTCCGACCAGCGAATCGGCCTCTCCGCGGGTGATGCTCTCGGACTGATAGCTCACGGCCATACAGCCACCATAGGCGTCGCCCACGAGCCGGTCACCGGCACCGCGGCGCGGAATTCGTCGCGATGGCTGATGCCGCTGGTGGTTCAGCGGTTCTTCTCGGACCGGGCGTAGAGGAACGTCCCGACGATCAGGCAGACCACGGTCAGCGCGGCGATGGCGAAGAGGCTGACCATCGGGTTGAACAGCACGACCGAGTCGAAATCCGGGCTGCCGGCGTAGACTACGGCCCGGCCCAGGTCGACGCAGTAGGTCATGGGCAGGATCCGGCTGAGCACGAACAGGACGCCGGTGGAGCTGCCGATCGGGATGATCACGCCCGACAGGAACATCTGCGGCATCGTGATCAGCATCACCGCCATGTTGGCCATCTTGTTGCTCTTGATGACGCCCATCACGATCATCGCCAGCGCCCCACCCGACAGGCACATCAACGGCGCGAGGGCCAGCAGCGCCAGCAGCTGCCAGGGCGCCAGGGTGATGCCCATCACCAGGCCGACGACCAGCACGCCGAGGCACGACACGATCGCCATGAACGACGAGCCGACGATCTTGCCGATCACGATCGAGTACCGGGACACCGGCGAGACCAGCAGCTCGGCGGAGTAGTTATCGTCGTTGTCGTCGACCAGCGTGCTCATGCCCATCGTGGTCATCATGAACAGCATGTTGACCAGCATTCCGACCAGCATGAAGGTGCCGAAGTCGAAGCCCAGTCCGCTGGCCATGTTCTGCATGAGGTTGCCGCCGATCATGCCCATCATCAGCAGCGGCATGACCAGGCTCATGATCAGTGTGCCGGGGCTCTTCAGGGTGATCGTGATGTCGCGAGCGGCGACTGCGACGACGGCGTTCAGTTCCCGTGCGAATCGGGACTTCGTGGGACGCAGCGATCCGACTGCCAGGGTAACCGCGCTCATGCCGCGGCCCCCCGTGCCAGCACCAGGGCGTCCAGGTGGTCGGCGCCGTCGCGGCGCAGGAAGTCGACGTAGGCGTCCTCGAGGGTGTCCGCGCCGAGGTTCCGCTTCATCTGCTCGGGCGGGCAGCACAGGGCGATCTTGCCGCGGTTGATCAGGCAGACCGTGTCGGCCGACTCGGCCTCGTCGATGTAGTGCGTTGTCAGGAAGACCGTCGTGCCCCATTCGCGGCGGACGTGGTCGAGGTAGTCCCACAGGTCGTGGCGAGCGACGGCGTCCAGGCCCTGGGTCGGCTCGTCCAGGAACAGGACGTGCGGAGTGTGCATCAGCGAGCGGACGACCTCGAACTTGCGGGCCATGCCGCCGGACAGCTTGCCGCCCTTGGTGAACAACGAGTCCTCCATGCCGACGACGCCGGCCAGTTCACGGACCCGGTCGCGGTACTCGGCGGGCATCATCTTGAACGTCGGACGGTAGCCGTACAGGCCGTAGAGGCAGGCGTGAATTCGGATGTTCTCCTCGGCGGTCAGCGACTTGTCGAGGCTCGGGCGCTGCGCGATGACGCCGATCTGCTCGCGCACCTGCCGGTCCTCGCGCTCGATGTCGTAGCCGGCGATCCGGACGGCGCCCGACGTCATCGACAGCGTCGTGGTCAGGATCGAGATCGTGGTGGTCTTGCCGGCCCCGTTCGGGCCGAGGAAGGCGAAGAACTCGCCCTCGTCCACGGTGAAACTCACCCCGTCCACGGCCGGCTTCGTGGACTTCTTGTACTGCTTGACGAGGTTCTCGACCTCGATCACGGGCGCCATCTGCTGCTTCCTTCTTCTCGGTTTCAGAAACAGTCTCGGACGCCAACGTCAACGGTCCTTCAACGGCGTGACAACGGAATGTAAACGCGGCAGGGTGACGGTGAACGTCGACCCGGCGCCGGGTCGGCTGGTCACGACGACCTCGCCACCGTGCAGTTCGACGACCCGCTTGACCAGCGAGAGACCGAGTCCGTTGCCCTCGCCGGAGCGCGCCTTGTCGGCCCGGAAGAAACGCTCGAAGACACGGGGCAGATCGGACGCCGCGATGCCGGCCCCGGTGTCGGTGACGTCCACGCGGCACGAGGCGTCCGAGCAAGTGAGGACGATCCGGATCGAGCCGCCGTCCGGGGTGTACTTGATCGCGTTCTGAACGAGGTTCATCCAGGCCTGGTGCAGCATGTCGGCGTCCGCGTCGAGCTGAACCGGGACGGCCTCGAGTTCGACGTCGAGGTGCTTGGCCGTCCACTGCGGCTCCAGGGTCAGGACGATGCCGCGCAACTGCTCGTCCAGGGGGTACCTGCTGCGGTCGAGCTCGGCGCCGCTCTCCAGAGTCGACAGGCGCAGCAGGTTGTCGCTGAGTTTCGACAGCCGCCGCACCTCGGCGGAGATCACGTCCAGGTAGTGCTGCCGGGTGGGTTCGTCGAGGCTGCCGTCGCGCAGCAGGGACGCGAACCCTCCGATCGAGGTCAACGGCGACTGGATCTCGTGTGAGACGTTGGAGATGAACTCCTGGCGCTGCTGCTCGACGGTGCCCAGCCCGGCCGCCATGTTGTTCACCGACTCCACGATCTCGGCCATCACCCCGCTCCGCGGCGACGTCAGCCGGACGGAGAAGTCGCCGCGGGCGATCCGGTCCATGGCGTCGCCGAGGTCGTTCCAGATGCGGCTCGGATCCTCGTTCAGCCGGCCGGTCAGGCGTCCGATCACGAACGCCGTCATGCCGGCGAGCATGATCCCGAGCGCGATCGAGATCAGGAACGCCACCAGCTCGGGAGGGCGTCCGGTGAGCCCGAAGATCCAGCCGCCCAGCCACCACCCCGCCGACATGGCCAGCACGGCCAACACCATGTTCCGCAGCTGGATGTACCAGACGCCCTGATTGCCGCGCCGATCGCGCCGCGGGTCTGTCCCGGTGCCGTCCTGTGGCGGGCCGGAAGCGCGGTTCCTCCACGAGGCCCCCGCACCGCGGCGAGGGGCGTCCTCGCTCACGCCAGGTCCTCCAGGCGGTAGCCCAGGCCGCGGACGGTGACGATCTGGAAGCCGGCGTCGGGCCCGAACCGGTCGCGCAGGCGGTTGATGTGCACGTCGAGCGTCCGCTCGTTGCCGTCGAAGTCGAGCCCCCAGACCTCGTCGATGATGTGCCTGCGGGTCAGCGTGCGCCCCCTCTGAGACGCCAGCAGGAACAGCAGGTCGAACTCCTTGAGCGGCAGATCGAGGTGCAAGTCCCCCAGGCTCGCCACGTGACTGGACGAGTCGAGGACGACCCGCCCGGCCTCGGCCACCTGCTCCACGACCTTGCGGTAGCGCCTCAGCAACGCCTTGACCCTCATCACCAGCTCAGCGCCCTCGAACGGCTTGACCAGGTAGTCGTCGGCCCCCGCCTCGAAGCCCTTGGCCTTGTCGGCCAACTGGCCCTTGGCGGTGAGCATCAGCAGCGGCAGCTCCGGGTAGTAGCGCCGCGCCGCCCGGGTGAACGAGACGCCGTCCATCTGGGGCATCATCGCGTCGACCACGCACAGGTCGACCGGCGCCTCGCCGAGGATCCGCAGCGCCTCCCGGCCGTCGCCGGCGCCGAGGGTCTGGAGACCGGCTCCCCGGAGCAGGAGTTCGACCAGCTCCCGGATGTGCGGATCATCGTCGATCACCAGCACGGCGCCCATCGTCCCTCCTTCCCGCGCGAGACTACGTCCGGCGACGTAAACCGCGTGTGAACGGGGGGCCGCGGCGGCGTCCAGAGTGTGGACGATCCCCGCCGGGGGGCTTGCCAGGACCGTCCACCACTAGCGTTGAGCCGCCCCGGATCCGCGCCGGGGCCCGAGGCACCGGGGTTCGGATCCCGGCCAGAGCAGGGAAACGTGGTGCGAATCCACACTGTGCCGCAGCTGTGACACGCCCACCCAGGGCGTCCAGTCAGACTGCCTGCTGTCTCGATCGTCCTCGAGCAAGGAGCACGCGATGCCGGAAACCAGAAGGATGCTGCCTCCCCCCGGGAAGCCCCGAGAGTGGGACGCCGCCCTCGCCGAGAAGTCGGACGCCGTCTGCCGCATGGGCTCGATGATGCTGACGGCCGGCACGGGCTCCTATCGGGTCAAGGCCGCCATGGGACGCGTCGCAGAGGCCCTGGGGATCGAGGAGATCGAGGCCCAGGTCGGCCTCACCGAGATCGTCGCCACCACCCGCACGAACGGCACCTTTCGCACCCAGGTCGTCGAGGTGCCGGTCCCGGTGGTCAACGCCGACCGGATCGCCGCCCTGATGCGGGTCTCGCTGCGCGCCGCCCCCGGGCTGGCCGCCCGCGACCTGCACCGCCAACTCGACCGTCTCGAAGCACGCGCCCAGCACTACCGCCGCTCCGCGATCGTCGGAGGTGCCGCGCTGGCGTCCGCCGCCTTCGCCTTCATGAACAACGGACGCTGGCAGGAGTGCCTGGCGGCGGCGGTCGCGGCGGCCATCGGCAAGTTCGTCCAGGTGATGCTGCGGCGCTTCCGGCTCAACCAGCTGGCGATCGTGGCCCTGGCGTCCACCACGGCCTGCCTGGTCTACATGCTCGCCGCCCTGCTGCTGCACTGGGTGCTCCCCGGAGAGGCCAACCCGCTGCATGAGGCGGCGTTCACCTCCGCGATCCTGTTCCTGGTGCCGGGCTTCCCCCTGCTGACCGCGGCTCTCGACCTGGCTCGTTTCGACTTCACCTCCGGGGTGTCACGGCTTGTGTACGCCACGATGATCACCCTCGCGGCGGCGCTGGGCGCGTGGCTGGTCGCCTGGATCTTCGGCCTGACGCCGGTCGAGATCGTCCGGCCGGACAGCCCCTACGCCCTGCTCGTGGTGCTTTGGGCGATCGCCAGTTTCGCCGGGGTCTTCGGGTTCGCGATCACGTTCAACACTCCCATGCGGGCCGCGCTGGCGGCGTCCGTCATCGGCATGATCGCGAACGTCGGACGCCTCGTCGCGGTCAACGCCGGATGGAACGTCCTGCTGTGCGCCGTCGCCGCGACGACCCTGGTCGGCCTGCTGGCCGGATGGGCCAGCCAGCGCCTGCCCGCGCCGCGGATCATCCTGTCGGTGCCGGCGGTGCTGATCATGATCCCCGGGGCGAGCACCTTCCGCGCCCTCGTGGCGGTCATCAACGGCAACCCCCTCAACGCACTCACCAACGGGTCGACGAGCCTGGCGATCGTCGTCGCGCTGGCGTCCGGGCTTGCCATCGCCCGCATGCTCACGGACCCGGCGTGGATCTCGGCCAACCCTGCCTGGACCCACATGCCCGAGACCCGGGCCCAGCAGGTGCTGCGCGCGAAAGCGGCGGCCCGCCAGAGGACGCGCCGGCCGAACCTGCGCTGAAGTCTCCTCGGACGCGGATCGGCCCCGGCACTCACGCGGTGCCGGGGCCGATCGAGCGTGGGTCGGCTCAGCGGGCGACGCCCTGGGCCGGGATGATCAGCTTCTGACCGATCAGGATCAGGTTGACGTCCTCGAGCTTGTTCGCGATCGCGATGTCGACCCAGCGCTTGCCGAAGCGCCGCGACAAGGCGTCGACCGTGTCGCCCTCGACGACGGTCTAGACGTAGTCCTCCTTCGGGTCCATGACGTTGATCTCTTCGCCGACCTGGATCACGTTGGGGTCCGCGATGGTGTTCCAGGCGAGCAGGTCGTCGAGCGTGACCCCGTAGGTGACGGCGATCTGGCTCAGGGTGTCCCCCGCCACGACGGTGTGGGTGAGGGGCTTGATGGTCTCGATCATCGATGATCCGTCCTCTTGGGCGGCCCGATCCCAGGGCGGTCCGGGCTCTCTGCAAGGAAACACTGCAATGCCGTCAGGTTCAAGGGACACGGCGGGTTCGGCCCGACCATGTTCGGACGCCGCCGCCAGCTTCGGGATAGAACTGGCGGTTCATCCGCGCCGAGCCGGCCGTACGAGTTGCGTCCGGGCACCTGCCGGGCATAGGCAGGACGCCATGACCGACGCCTTGTCCTGGACGCCCGCCCCTGCCGACCACCTGGCCCGCCTGGCGAGGCTCGCCGAGTCGGCCGGAGCCCGGCGCGTCGACGCGGTCGTGCTCGCCCCCGGGGCCGACCTGCTCTACTACCTCGGCCGCGACAAGGGGTCGCACGAGCGGCTGACCGCGCTCGTTGTCCGCCCGGACGCCGACCCGTTCCTGGTCGTGCCGGCGCTCGAGTGGCCCGGCTGGGCCGGGACGACCGCCCAGACCTCCGGCATGGACGTGCGCACCTGGACCGACGGCGAGGACCCGTACGCCCTGATCGCCACCACCCTCACCCGCGGGGCCGCGGCCGGTGGCGTCCGACTGGTCGTCGACGACCACCTGCCGGCGATGCACGTCCTCGGGCTGCGGGACGCGCTCTCCCCCGCCGACCTCTCGCTGGCCGGCCCGCTCACCTCGGCGCAGCGCGAGCGTAAGGACGCCGCCGAGGCCGCCGCGCTGGCGTCCGTCGGCGCCGCGAACGACCGCGTCCAGGCGCGGATCGCGGAGTGGCTGCGTCCCGGACGCACCGAGGCCGAGGTGGCCGCCGACATCACCGAGGCGCTGGTGGCCGAGGGCCACGCGCGCGCCGACTTCGTGATCGTCGCGTCCGGGCCCAACGGCGCCAGCCCGCACCACACGGCGTCCGATCGGGTCATCGAGCCGGGCGACCCGGTGGTGATCGACATCGGCGGACCCGCGGCGTCCGGCTACAACTCGGACTCGACCCGCACCTACTGCCTGGGCGCTCCGAGCGACCTGGAGTTCGAGCGGGTCTACGACGTCGTGCTGCGAGCCCAGGCGGCAGGGGTCGACGCCGCCGTCGACGGCGCCACCTGCGAATCCGTGGACGCCGCCGCCCGCGCGGTGATCGCCGACGCCGGCTACGGCGAGTACTTCATCACCCGCACCGGCCATGGCATCGGGCTCGAGGTGCACGAGAACCCCTACCTGGTCAGGGGGAACACGCGTCCGCTCGCGCCGGGCATGGCGTTCAGCGTCGAGCCGGGGGTCTACCTGCCCGGACGCTTCGGCGTCCGCATCGAGGACATCGTGATCATCGACGACGACGGACGCCCCCGCCGCCTCAACGACTCCCCCAAGGCCTGGCGGCTCGACGGCTGAGGCGTCCTCAGGGGTTGTCGGCGTACCGCAACCGCCAACTCGCGCCCACGACTCCGACCACGAACGTCAGCGCCAGCACCACGTAGCTGCCCCAGGGCAGCGACGGCGCCGACTGCCCGGTCAGGCCCGTCAGTGACGGCACGATCGACCACGGGAACCACGACGCCCAGCCGGTGTGCCCGATCACGTCGCCGAGCACCAGCATGCCGAGCGCGAAGCCGAGCGACGCCAGGTAGTTGCGCGTCCAGACGGCGATCCAGGCCACCACGGGCACGAGCAGGAAGCTCACGAACGCCGCAAGAAGCGTCCAGCGCACGGTGCCTGCCGCCAGCTCGCCGGAGAAGCCGGGCAGGTCCATCGCCGCGCCGATCGCGAACCCCTCGGCCAGGACGATCACCGCGATCGCCAGCCACCACACGGCCGCCACGACCAGCTTGCCGACCACGAACCACTCGCGCGGCACGGGCAGGGCCAGCATGTTCTTGGCCGTGCCGTCGGCGTACTCGCGTCCGAACAGGAACGCGACGATGAACGCCACCAGGATCATCCCGCCCGCCCCGATGACGATCGACAGGTAGCTGCCGTACGCCGTCCAGGACGCCTCCAGCCCGCTCAGGTTCGCCTTCGTCCCGAGCAGGCCGAGGGACGCCGCCCGATCGGGATCGCGGACGATCCAGATGAAGAGGGCGAGCGCGAGCGGCCCGCACATGAGCCCTCCCAGCGTCACCCAGGGCACCGCCGAGCGGCGCAGCTTGGCGAACTCGGTCACGATCACCTGCCTCATCGGACGCCTCCTTCGGTCCGGACGCCGCGGGCGCGGCCCGGGTCTGAGGCGCCGTCGGACGTCCGGGCGAGGAAGTAGCGCTCCAGGTCGGCGGCGAGCAGCGCGTCGGCGCGCTCGGCCTCGGTGAAGGCGCCCTGGACGAACGCCCGGGCGCGCTGGGCGAGGACGTCGCGGGGAGCCTCCTCGACCAGTCGTCCGCCCTCGACGATGCCGATGCGGTCGGCCAGATGGGCCACCTCGGCCAGGATGTGCGACGACAGGAAGACGGTGATGCCCTTGTCGCGGGCGAGGCCCCGCAGGAGTTCCCGGATCTCGACGATGCCGGCGGGGTCGAGCGCGTTGGCGGGTTCGTCCAGCACCAGCAGCTCGGGCGAGTGCAGTAGGGCGCGGGCCAGCGAGAGCCGCTGCTTGTTGCCCAGCGACAGGCGATCGGCGCGGCGTCCGGCGTAGTCGTCGAGGCCGAGGCGCTCGATGGCCTCGCTGACGGCCGCCCTGGGCGCCCCGGTGAGCCGGCGCTGCACGTCGAGGTTCTCGGCCACGGTCAGGTTGGGGTAGGCCGTGGCGCTCTCGACCAGAAAGCCCACGCGGCGCAGCCACTCCTGGCTGCCGCCGCGGCGGGGATCGAGCGTGTGGCCCAGCACCTCGATGCGTCCCGCCGTCGGCCGGATGAGTCCGAGCAGCATCCGGATCGTGGTGGTCTTCCCGGCCCCGTTCCGTCCGAGGAAGGCGTAGATCTCGCCGCGCTCGACGCGCAGGTCGAGGTCGTGCACGGCATGCACCGAGCCGTAGTGCTTGGTCAGCCCCTCGGTGCCGATCACGACGTCGCCGGTCATCAGCGCCTCCCTCCGCCGAGGGCGCGCAGCGCGAGGTCGATGGCGGTCTCGAGTGCGTCCGGCATCTGCTCCAACGGCGTCCCGGCCAACTCGAGGCCGCGGAACCCGCCCAGGACGAACCAGGCCGCGAGGTGGGCGTCCTCGACCTCGAAGGCGCCCTCGGCGACCCCTTGGATGACGATCCCCTCGATCAGCGGCACCATCCTGGCGAGCAGCTGCTCGGCGAAGCGCGTGTGCAGGGCCTCGTTCTCGGGGCGGTGGACGAAGGAGGCCACGTCGACGAGCGAGGAGTCCTCGGCGAGGGCCGATAGCAGCCTGCCGAACGCCCGCAGGCGCTCCTCGGCGGTGCCGCCGGACGCCCCGACGCTGGTCTCGAGCCCGGCCATGACCTCCTCGGCCACCTCGTCGACGACCGCGGCGATCACGTCGTCCTTGGTCTCGAAGTAGAGGTAGAAGGTGCCTTGGGCCACCCCGGCGGCCCGCACAATGTCGGCCACTGATGTCGCCGTGACCCCTCGATCGGCAAGCACCTGCCTGGCCGCTGTGACGAGTTCGCTACGTCGCGCCAGTTTGTCGACCGTCCTCGGACTCATGACGTCTCCCTTTGGTGACTGATCGTCAGTCACCATCATAGGAGCTACTCGCTCAATCGGCGGAGGGCGTCGGCGTCCAGGATCGTGAAACCGCGTCCGCGCATGGCGATCAGGCCCTCGTCGGCCATGCGTCCCAGCTCGCGGGTCATGGACGCCCTCGACACGACGAGGTGGTCGGCCATCGCCTGCCGGGTGAGCTTGAGCCGGACGCGACCCTTGGCGTCCGAGTTCCTGACCAGGAAGAACGCGATGCGCTCACGCAACCCACGGCGTCCGAGAAGCTCGCCGCGGGCATGCAGGTGCCGGGCGCGCTCTGCCAGCAGGCCGACGCTGTTCTGCAGCAACCGCTGGCGGGTCTCGCTGGGGTCGGCGTCCGCGAGCAACGCCCCGGACGAGATCGCGAGCAGGCGGGCGTCCTCGACGACGTGCACGGCGGCCGGCCAGCGCGGGCGCGAGGAGAACGCGGTGACGGCACCGCAGGCCCCGCCAGCCTCGACGATATCCAGGATGCGCCGGCTGCCGTCTGAGCCGGGACGCGCCACCTCCAGCGCCCCCGAGAGTACGAGGAAGAACTCGCGCTGCTGGGCGTCGGCGAGCGCCAGGATGTCGCCTCGGGACGCCGTCGCAAACCGCGCGTAGCCCTCGGCCAGCATCGTGGCCAGGTCGCGCGGACGCAGCCCGACTCCTAGTGGGGACGCCAGAAGGGCACGACGGTCTTCCAGGTTGAGTGGCAGCTCTGCCGCCTCCCACTCACGGAGCGCTTCGGGGTTCACGCGTTCCTCCAAATTGTTGCCACGGCAACAGACCTGCCGGCCCGCCGACCCTAGCGTGAAGGTCGGTCAACGCTGTTCGGCGTTCCGCTAAAACAAGGAGATCTCAAGATGGGCATGTTCTGCTTCCAGTGCGAGCAGACCGCGTTCGGCACCGGCTGCGTGGACGTTGGTGTCTGCGGCAAGTCGGTAGGCACGTCCGACGCGCAGGACCGCATCACCTACGAACTGATGAAGCTGGCCACGGCCGTTCAGGACGCCCGGGTCGACGACGACCTGCCCGTCCTGTTCATGGAGGCGCTGTTCACGACCATCACGAACGTCAGCTTCGACGAGGACGCCTGCAGTCGGATGGCGGACGAGATCGCCGCTCGTCGCCTGGCGATCACGGGGGACACGGACACCCCGTTGGAGGCGATCGCGGCCCCGGCCGACATCTTCGGGCAGTCGGGCGTCGAGGCGTCCTGCCGGGCCCTGCTCGTGCTCGGACTGCGCGGCATGGCGGCGTACGCACACCACGCGTACATGCTCGGACGCCGTGACGAGTCCGTCGACGCCTGGCTGATCTCCGGCATGGCGGACGCCGCGCGTCACCACGAGGTCGGCGAGTGGTTGGGGCTGATCCACGACTTCGGGATGGTCAACTTCCGGTGCATGGAGGTGCTCGACGAGGCCAACACGGGCAGCTACGGGCACCCGGTTCCGACGACGGTGACGATGGACGTCGAGCCCGGCCCGTTCATCGTCATCACCGGCCACGACCTGCACGACATGAAGATGCTGCTCGAGCAGTGCGAGGGCACCGGGGTCTCGGTGTACACCCACGGCGAGATGCTGCCCGGCCACGCCTACCCGGAGCTGGCCAAGTACAGCTGTCTGAAGGGCAACTTCGGCACCGCCTGGCAGAACCAGCGCAAGGAGTTCAAGAAGGTGCCGGGGGCGTTCCTGTTCACGACGAACTGCCTGATGCCGCCCAAGCACTCGTACGCCGACCACATCTTCACCACCTCGGTGGTGGCCTACCCGGGGCTGAAGCACATCGCGGCCGATGCCGACGGGCACAAGGACTTCACCCCCGTCATCGAGCGCGCCAAGGAACTCGGCGGGTGGCACCACAAGCACACGTTCACCGGAATCAACGGCGGTTCGACGCTGACCACCGGCTTCGGGCACCACACAGTGCTCGGCGCCGCGGAGACGGTCATCAACGCGGTCAATGCGGGCGATCTCAAGCACATCTACCTCGTCGGTGGCTGCGACGGGGCGCTGCACGGTCGTAACTACTACACCCGGTTCGTCGAGCAGACGGCCCCTGACACGCTGGTTCTGACCCTGGCCTGCGGCAAGTACCGGTTCAACGATCTCGACCTCGGCACCCTGGGCGGACTGCCCCGCATCCTGGACATGGGCCAGTGCAACGACGCCTACTCGGCCGTCAAGGTCGCCTCGGCGCTCGCGGACGCCTTCGGGGTCGGCGTCAACGACCTGCCGCTGACGCTGGTGCTGTCGTGGTACGAGCAGAAGGCGGTGTGCGTCCTGCTGAGCCTCCTGTCGCTGGGCATCAAGAACATCTTCCTCGGCCCCACGCTGCCCGCGTTCGTGGCCCCCGAGGTGTTCGACGTGCTGGTCTCGGAGTTCGGGCTGCGTCCGATCACGAACCCCGAGAACGATCTCGCCAGCGTGGGTGTCTGAGGCTGACATCGGGCTTCTGATCTCCTGAGTCGCTGCGGCGGGCTCCAAGGCGGAACGGCCGCCCGGAGCCCGCCGTCGGCAGTGTTACCCTCGCCGTCGGGGGGCAGGAGGCCCGGTTATGGGCCGCGGACCATGGAGACCCAGATCGTGCAGCCCGACCACACGTCCCTCGGACGCCCCCTCTCGCGCCGCGTGGTCGCCGCGGCGGCCTGGTCGGCGCCGATTGTCTTGATCGCCCGGCCCGCGCCCGCGCTCGCGGCGTCCGTCAGTGGGACGCTGCACTTCAACTACCTCAACGGGTACGGCGCCACCTACGTGAACGGCGTCATGACCGAACTGGAGTGCGGCTTGAGCGTCCAGAACCTCTGGACCAGTGGTTCGCCGACCCTCGACACGATCACCGTGAAGGTGACCATCCCGGACTCCCGCGTCGATGGCGACGCGGCGACGATCGTCGTAGGCACCCCCGCCTGGAGCGCCTCAGCGCCGGTCCAGGCCGGGCCCACGTGGGTCTACACGCTCACCTACAGCGGCAGCGTCGCTCCCGGGGGTTCCACCGGCGACCTGAAGTTCCGGGTGTCCCTCAACAACAGCGCGTCCGGGTCCTTCGCCATCGCCGCCACCGCCAGCGCCGAGGCCGTCACCGGAGCCAGCACGACGGCGACGGTCCACTTCTGACCTGCGAGTGAACTGGGCAGCTCCCGCTCCTGACTGTCGAGGACCTCTGCTGCTTTGCGATGCACTGCCTGGCACGGTGCGTCGCCATCTGTGACCACGTCGCCCTGATGCCATGAATGGTTGGCGCAGGACCCCACACGTCGCCTCGTCTTGGACATCAGTGCCAGGGGGTGATCCGGCCTCCAGGTGGGAGTCAAAGCTGAGGCACTGGCGCCCAACCGAGAGATTCTGAAGGTACTCCGCATTAGAATAGTCACTAATAATCGTTGTTATATTCGAATGATGTGATAGAATCGTTCTTATGAGCGGATGGGTGGTGGTGGCCGATCCCAGCGACGACGTGTTCGACGCATTGCGGGAGAACCACTCCCTCCTGCGTGACGCCGAACTGCGTGAGCTGGCGTTGATCGCCCAAGCCTGTGATGAGACGTGCGTCGACCAAACCGCGGCTGGGTTTGCGACCGAACGGCTGATCGTCGGCGGAGCAGACGGAACGGCGTGTATCGGGGAGTTCCTCTCCATGGAACTCGGCGGGCTGCTCGGTGTTGATCCAGTCGAAGCGTCGATCCTGATCCGCGACGTGCTCAACCTGCGCGACCGACACCCCGAACTATGGGCCCACACCCACGCCGGGAAGCTCACCCCCAAAGAAGCACTCAAAGTCGCGCAGCGCTGCGCCAGTGCTGGTCTGTCGGCTGAAGCGGCCCGCTGGGTCGACCACCAACTCGCCCTGACCCTGGCCGCACTCCCCTGGGCCAGGGTGCAACGGTCCCTGGCCGGACTGATCGTCAAAGCCGACGCGGCCCTGGCCGCCCAACGGGCTGAGCAACGCAGGAAAGAACGTCACGTCTACATCGGCGGCCACACCGACGGAGCCTCGGTGCTGTTCGGCCGGCTCGACACCGAAGACGCCCTCGCCCTGGACCAGACCATCTCCGAGGTCGCCAACGCATTGGCTGCTGCTGGCAGCACCGAACTGATCGACCAACGCCGGGCCACCGCGCTCGGGATCCTGGCCGACCCTCAAGCCGCCCTGGATCTGTTGGCCGGGTTTGGTGACGGGAAGCCGACCAACCGCAAAGCCACCCTCGTGGTGCACATCGCAGCCGACCAGGTGTACCCCGAACCCTACGAAGACCTCCGCGGCACCCCCGACCCGGTCTTGACTGCCTGGCTGCAGGCTGGACCCAGCAGCGGCTGGCTCCAACCCGGACCCGCCATCGTGGGCAGGCCGCCGGCCACCGAACTCCAAGCGGCATCGCCGAGCACAGGTGGGCCGCCGAACGGCCTGCCGTCCGGCGAACGTTCGATCTGCGACAGTTGGATGACACCTCACTCCTTGGTGATCGATGGTCCGGGCGCGGAGGACGGACTGACCGGACCCGAGCCGCCGACCGCTGGTGATGTGCCGACAAGCGGAAACCCGCCCGACAGCAGATCCTCCGCTTCGATCGAGACACCAGACGCGCCCATCGTGACGGTCAAGGACGCCGCCCTTGACCAGGCGGTGCCGGCCGTGCTCATCGAAGGTGGCGTGGCGCGCATCGAGGGCGTCGGACCGCTCGACCTACAGACCCTGCGCCGGTTCCTCGGCCACACCCAGGTCACCGTCAAACCGGTGGTGGACCTGAACACCATCCCGCCGGTCGACCATTACGAAGTCCCCGTTCGGTTGCGGCAGCATGTGCTGGCACGGAATCCGGTGGAGGCGTTCCCGTTCTCGGCACGCCCCGCCAACAACTGCGATCTGGATCACACGGTTCCGTACGACTGGCAGGCGCATGACGGTGCCGAGCAGACCCGCGCCGACAACCTGGGACCCCTCTCCCGACGGGTCCACCGAGCCAAGACCGCCAGACTCTGGCAGGTCGAGCAATGGCAACCCGGCTGGTACACCTGGACCAGCCCACACGGCTTCCAATACGAAGTCGGCCCCTACGGCACCACCACCCTCGGCCGCCCGGAGCCCCGCGACGACTACGACGACTACGACGAACACGCCGCGCACGAGGACACCCGCGACGGTGACCACGAGCACCAGCACTGACAACTGCCCGGCCTTCGCCCGCAGCGAGTGCGGGTGAGCGCCTCTGGTCGAGCAAGAGCCGAAGTTGCGCCTGGTCGAGATGCGAGGTTGTGGCAGGTCGAGCACTGGTGCCCCAGGTGGCACGCGTGGACGTCCCCGCGTGACTTCCAATACGAGGTTGGCCCTCACCACGGCACTCGGACGCCCAACGATCCGACGAGAACGACGACAACCATGCTGGTGGCACTACGACGAGCAGATCGGACGGGTGTCGCTTTCGCCTGGCGACGAGGCGGTAAGCGTTTCTCGTCAAGCGACGGCGGTGGGAAAGACCGCGACAGGAAGACCGGACGGACGCTGAGCCGGACCGACCCCAGGGAAACTCAGCCCGCCCCGATGGGAACCCCGGCGTCCAGACCACGTGCCGACCGCACCTGTGTGGGAGCGGAGGGAGCGGGGCCGCGTCGGGGTGCGGACGGGCATTGCGGAGCCGGAGGACGCTTGCGACGTCCGGCGGAGCAGGGCGGGACGCGGCCCCGCCCCCGCAGCGAAACCCAACCCCGGGAGAGGGTGGCGGACTACAGGGCCGATCAGCCCCGGCTTCCAGTCTCGCTCCTCACCCCACGATCCTGCGCAAGGCGGCCACGTGGTTGCGGTACGAGCGGCGTCCAATCGGCGTGAGACGCACCCAGGTGCGCGGGCGTCCGATGGGCTGACGACGCTTGTCCAACTCGACGTAGCCGGCGTCGACGAGCAGCTTCAGCTGCTTCGACAGCAGCGAGGTCGACAGGCCCAACCCCGCCTCCAGGGCGGCGAACTCCAGTTCAGTGGACGCCTCGAGCGCCGCGCAGATCCGGAGCCGGTTGGGCGAATGAATGAGTTCGTCGAAGGACGCCTCGGGCTCGGTCACGACAGGTCGTAGGGACCGTAGTCGCCCCGGGCGAGGCGCTTGACCTGGTAGCGCTCGACGCCCCTCAGATAGACGAAGCACATGACCGCCACCGCGAGGGCGGCGAGGGCGGTGACCCAGCCGGACGCGTCCCGGGCGACGGTGCCGGCGACGCCGACGGCCACCCCGAGCGGCGCGTAGGCAAGGATCGTCGCGCCGACCGCCCGATCGTCGGTGAGCGTCCCGCGTCGCCTGGTGAACCGGATATTCAGCAACGCCCCGCCCACCAGCAGCACCACGGCGACGACCGCACCGACCAGGGTCTGCATCGAGGCGAGCCAGATCGCGAGCCCAAGGAACAGGGAGCCGATAGCGTCGACCCAGGCCGGCCTCATGGACGCCTCCACCCCGGCCGCCCGTGCGGCGTTCAGCGAGTCCAGTTCGGCGCGGGCCCCATCACCGCTCGTTACGTCACCGGTCTTGGACATTGCGCCTCACTTGGTTGCCAACTCTTCAAGTATCTCCATCTAGGCGACCAGCGACAACCATCCCGCGGGGCGAATCCTGCACCAGTGCGGCGACACGCCGCCGGAGGGAGCCAGCAGGCGATCCGGCGCTGGAACTCCCCTGCGGCCCTACCCGGCCGTCGCCGGGACCATCCGCTCCCGACCGACCAGCGTCGCACCGGACGCCCGCGGGCTGCGCGACGACTCCCCTATGCCTCCTCGCGCGGCCGCCTGGCGGCCGAGCCGCGCGCGAGGTCGGCGACGACGTCCTCGCCCTGGACCAGCCGTCCGGACGCGTACTGCCCGAGTTGTTCCAGCGCGAGGCGTCCGACGAACTGCTGATTCGTGGCGACCCGCTCCGACCGCGCGTTGCTTAGGAACGAGATCACCCACCTCAGCAGGGTCGACACGCGCTGCTTGAAGCCGGCGATGTACAACAGGTGCAGGAACAGCCAGGCCGCCCAGGCGATGAACCCGGTGAGCTCGAGGCGTCCGACCTTCACCACGGCCGAGAACTTCGCGATCGTCGCCATCGACCCCTTGTCGCGATACATAAAGGGCACGGACGCCGCCGCGACGGCCTTGTCCCGGTGAGGTCCCGAGCCCAAAGCGCGGGCCGCGATCAGGGCCGCCGCGTACCGCGCCTCCTGAATCGCCCCCTGAGCCACCCCAGGCACGTCGGGCACAGCCGCCATGTCGCCGATCACGAACACCTCGGGATGCCCGGGCAGCGACAGGTCGGGCAGCACGACAACGCGTCCCGAACGGTCGAGCTCGGCACCGGACTGCTCGGTCAGCGTCCGTCCCAGCTCGCTCGCCCGGACGCCCGCCGCCCACACCTTGCACGAGGACTCGATCCGCTCCGTCGATCCGTCGGAATGCCGCAGGACGACGCCATCGGCGTCCAAGCCCGTCACGATGGCACCCAGCCGCACCTCGACCCCCCTGCGCTCCAGCGACCGCTTGGTCTTGGCGCCCAGCCGGCGGCCGAAGGCGGGCAGCACCTGGTCGGCGCCGTCGACGAGCACCACCCGGGCGCGGGCAGGATCGATGGCGCGGAAGTCGTGCTTGAGCGTCCCGGACGCGAGCTCGCGGATCTGCCCCGCCATTTCGACCCCGGTCGGTCCCGCACCGACCACGACGAACGTGAGGTGCCGGCCGGCCTCGGCGGCGTCCTCGGCGACCTCGGCCTGCTCGAAGGCCCAGAAGATGCGCGAGCGCAGCTCCAGGGCGTCGTCGATCGACTTCATGCCGGGCGCGAACGTCGCGAACTCGTCGTGGCCGAAGTACGACTGCCCGGCCCCCGCGGCGACGATGAGCGAGTCGTACGCCGTGGTCGCCGGCTCGTTGTGGTTCCGCCAACTCACCTCGCGGCGCGACAGGTCGATCTGCTCGACCAGCCCCAGCAGCACCTGGGCGTTGCGCTGGTGCCGCAGGATCTCGCGCGTCGCGGGTGCGATCTCGCCTTCGGACAGGATCCCGGTGGCCACCTGGTACAGCAGCGGCTGGAAGAGGTGATGGGTGGTCTTCGCGATCAGTGTCACCCTGACGTCGGCGTGCCGCAGGGCCTGGGCCGCGAAGAGCCCGCCGAAGCCCGATCCGACGATGACGACGTGATGACGGGAATCTAGGCGACGGCTCACACCCCGAGGATAGGTTGGCGACACCTGTCGTGGAAGGGCGCACAATGGCCCCATGCCGGCGCGCTACCTGATCAGCAATCCGTGCGAGGACTCCTGCGGCACCCTCGACACAGGACGCACCCTGGACGGCGCCCCCGTCTACCGCTGCCCCGGCTGCGACTCCGAGTGGGTCGAACTCGACGAGCTCGTTTCGGCTACTCAACCCGGGGGCGTCCCGCGCCGCTCGGTGCAGTGCTGCGGTACCGTGTCACGGTCGCCGTGACCGTCGCGTCGCGGTGCCGCCCGACACCGGCCAGCTATCCCGAGGAACCCCGTTGCAGCAGAACATCCCCCTCGCGATCGTGCTTCAGGCGATCGGGTCGTTCTGCTTCGCGTCGTCGGCATACCTGCAGCACTACGCGCTGGGCCAGGACAGCGACGGCAACCGCGGCAAGTCGCGCCTCGGCTTCGGCCAGCTCTGGGAGAGCATCAAGCGCCCCCGGTGGCTGCTCGGCCTGCTCGCCATGGGCCTCTCGCTCGGCCTCCAGGTGCTCGCGCTGCGACTGGCCCCGGTGTCGGTCGTGCAGCCGGTCGGCCTGCTGGCCTTCCCGTGGTCGATCGTCATCCAGGCGTGGGCGGCGAAGAAGCGTCCGCAGAAGAACGTCATCCGCGCCGTCGGCGTGACCGTGGGCGCCACGCTCGCGTTCACGATCATCACCGCCGTGTCGACCAGCCCCGAGACTCACCTGGATCAGAACCGCGTCTTCCTCGGCGCCCTCGTGATCTACCTCTGCGCGATGAGCCTCGGCTGGCTCGGGTCGAAGGGGCCGCGCCAGTGGCGCTCGCTGTTCTGGGCGTCCGGCGGGGCCCTCTTCTACGGCCTCGAAGCCGCACTCGTGCGGTCGCTGATGGAGTTCGCGAACCGGTACGACTGGCTGCACTCCCCCTCGTTCTGGTCGATCCTCGTCGCGCTGCTCATCGGCAGCGCCGCGGCCGGCTGGATGGTCCAGCAGGGCTACGCCACCGGGCCCGCCGAGATCGTCGTCGCGGCGATGACGATCACCTCCCCCGTCGTCGCGGTCGTCTTCGGCATGGCGGTGCTCGGCGAGACCGGACGCCTCACCGGCGTCGGCGCCTTCTTCATGCTGCTGCTGGGCCTCATCGCCATCGGCGGCGTCATCTGGCTGACGCTGCTGCATCCGTCCTTCGACGACGTCGAGGACGAGCATCCCGAGCCCAGTCCCCCCGAGAACGAGCCGCCCGAGGGCGGCGATGACGAGGATCACCCCGCCGAGTACCAGGCCTCCTGACGAGCCGCTCACAAGCCCGGACGCCGTTGGCCCCGCCGCCGCAGCGACTCTGCGGCCCCCGGGATCAGTTGAAGTGGTAGATCCGCTGGGCCAGACGGTAGAGCGCGATGGACGCCTTGCGTCCCGACTGGCTGGACAGGTTCGACCCCAGCACGATCGGGTGGCGACCCAGCCGCCTGGCCATCTCGGCGTCCTTGGCGTACAGGTGCTCCCACATCTCCTTGCGCATGTGCAGCGCCTCGGCGTCCCCGCGGATGATGGCGAACATCGAGGACGCCGCGACGATCAGGGCGAGGAACCCCTCCATGTACCGGGCGAGGCGCTTGCTGGGCACGTCGTCGGGCAGCGTGTAGGCGTCCACCATGATGTTGGTGATGCGCATCTGCTGGTCCAGGCGTCCGATCATGACCTTCTCGTTGACCGACTGGTCCTCGCGGCCGATGAAGTAGCGGTACAGGTTGACCGGCAGGTAGTGCAGGGTCTTCACGTACG
>DAIRTI010000053.1:2959-19932 GCA_036803965.1 Propioniciclava sp. | reverse complement strand
CGGCGGCATCTACTCCTGGGTGGTGCGGGCGTTCGGCAAGCGCTGGGGCACCCGGGTCTCCTGGTGGTACTGGCTCAACACGGCCCTGTGGGTACCGAGCGTCTACCTCATGTTCTCGGGCACCCTCTCGTCGATGTTCTTCGGCGGCGAGTTGAACTTCTGGGTGCAGGTCGCCATCGCGATCGTGCTGATCTGGGTCAACTACTGGGTGAACTCCCGCAGCCTCGACACCGGCACCTGGGTCTCGAACCTCGGCGCGGGCATCACGGTGGTCGTCATCGTCGTGCTGGCCATCGCGGCCGGCCTCTACGTCAACGCCAACGGCTCGGCCACCGAGTGGTCGCCCGAGACCATGCTGCCCCACCAGGGCATCCCGGCGATGGCGCTCGCCCTCCCGATCATCATCTACAACTTCCTCGGCTTCGAGCTGATGTCGTCGGCGTCCACGCAGATGGCCAACCCGAAGCGCGACGTGCCCCGGACGATCCTCATCGCCGGCGCCCTGATCGGCGGCTTCTACCTGGTCGCGACCGTGGCGATGCAGATGATCCTGCCGGCCGACCAGATCTCCGAGACCACGGGCCTCATCGACGCGCTGCGCCTCGGCTTCGGCGACTCGCTGATCGCGAACATCGTGGTCACGGCGCTGGGCATCGGCTCGCTGTACTGCTTCTTCGCCTCGCTCATCCCCTGGACGATCGGCGCGAACCTGGCGGCGTCCGAGTCGGCGCAGTTGGGCGACCTGCCCAAGGTCTTCGCCCGGACGCACCCGACCCGCGGCACACCGACCGGCGCGGCGCTGCTCTGCTCGCTCGTCGGCACCGGCGTCACGATCGCGTACGCCATCCTGTTCGCCCTTACCAACGGCGCTGTGGACGACCTCTTCTGGAACCTGTTCGCGTTCTCCTCGGTCATCTTCCTGCTGCCCTACATCGTCCTGATGCAGGTCTTCGCCAAGCTGCGCAAGAGCGATCCGGACGCCGTCCGTCCCTACCGCGTCCCCGGCGGCCCGGCGCTCACCTGGGTCATCGCGTGGGTGCCGACGGTGCTGCTCATCGCCGCGACCGTGTTCTTCGTCGTCAACCCCTTCGACTTCTCCGCCGAGGTCACCGGCTCGATCCTGATCGGCCTGGTCGTCACCGTCGTCATCCAGGAGATCTTCTGCGCCAAGTCCCCCGGCTGGGCGGCCGAGCGCGCCGCAGAGGCCGAGGCGGACGCCCTCGACCTGCCGCTGGCCCAGGAAGGCTGAACGCCCCTCGACACGGCGGCGGACGATCCTGCCGCGCCCGAAAGGAACCACGATGACCAACACCCTCCACACGACCCCGGCCGCCGACGGCTACCGCATGCCGGCCGAGTGGGCGCCCCACGCCGGCTGCTGGCTGGTGTGGCCCGAGCGTCCCGACAACTGGCGCCTCGGCGGCAAGCCCGCCCAGCGCGCGTTCACCGCTGTCGCCACGGCGATCGCAGAGACCGAGGCCGTCACGGTCGCGGTGTCGGCCGGCCAGTACGACAACGCCCGCCACCACCTGCCCTGCCACATCAGGGTGGTCGAGATGAGCAACGACGACTCCTGGATGCGCGACATCGGCCCCACGTTCGTCGTGAACGACGCGGGCGACGTCCGCGGCGTCGACTGGCAGTTCAACGCCTGGGGCGGACTGGTCGACGGCCTCTACTTCCCGTGGGCCGCCGACGACGCCGTCGCCCGCAAGGTCTGCGAGCTCGAGGGGGTCGACCGGTATCGCACCGACTTCGTCCTCGAGGGCGGCTCGATCGACGTCGACGGCGAGGGCACGGTGCTCGTCACCGCCGAATGCCTGCTGTCGGAGGGCCGCAACCCCGAGCTGACCAGGGAGGACATCGAGCAGCGCCTGTGCGACTACCTCGGCGTCACCCAGGTGGTCTGGCTGCCTGAGGGCGTCCACCTCGACGAGACCAACGGCCACGTCGACAACTTCTGCCGGTTCGTCCGCCCCGGCCAGGTCATGCTCACCTGGACCGACGACACGGACGACCCGCAGTACGCCCGCTCGCTCGCCGCGCTCGAGGTGCTGCAGAGCACCACGGACGCCCAGGGTCGCCGTCTCGAGGTGGTCAAGATCCACCAGCCCGGCCCGATCACCATCACCGCCGAGGAGGCCGACGGCGTGGACGCCGTGGACGGCACCCTGCCCCGCCAGGAGGGCGACCGGCTGGCCGGCTCGTACGTGAACTCCTACATCGGCAACGACATCGTCGTGCTGCCGATCTTCGACGACCCGCACGACCAGGCCGCGATCGACACGTACGCCCGCATCTTCGCCCCGCGCCGGATCGTCACGGTCCCGGGCCGGGAGATCCTGCTCGGCGGCGGCAACGTCCACTGCATCACCCAGCAGCGCCCCTCCGGACGCTGACCCGCCGGCGGCGTCCCAGACACTCCGGCCAACCGGCCGCACACGCGGCGTCCCAGAACCAAGGCCCGGCTCCGCCATGCCCGGACGCCGGCGCCCGACCCCGATCCAAACCGCACCTCACCAGCACACTTGCCCGAAAGGAACCACCATGACCCTCCTGGCGACCTCCACCCGCACCACGGACTTCATCGACACCCAGGACTTCACCAAGGAGCAGCTGCTCGACCTGGCCCACCTCGGCATCAGGCTCAAGCGCTGCGTGGCCGCGGGCTACTACCCGCAGCTGCTGGCCAACCGCACGCTGGGGATGATCTTCGAGCAGTCCTCGACCCGGACGCGCGTGTCGTTCGAGACCGCGATGACGCAGCTGGGCGGGCACGCGCAGTACCTGGCGCCGGGGCAGATCCAGCTCGGCGGGCACGAGAGCATCGGCGACACGGGACGCGTCCTCGGGACGCTGGTCGACATGCTGATGGCGCGCGTCGCCGCCCACCGGACGGTGGTCCACCTGGCCGCTGCGTCCGCCGTGCCGGTGATCAACGGCATGTCCGACTACAACCACCCCACCCAGGAGATCGGCGACCTGATCACGATGATCGAGCACCTGCCGGCCGGCAAGCGGCTCGAGGACTGCAAGGTCACCTTCGTCGGGGACGCCACCCAGGTGTGCGCCTCGCTGATGATGATCGCGACCAAGATGGGCATGCGGTTCGTCCAGTTCGGGCCGAAGGGGTTCCAGCTGAGCGAGGCCATGCAGGCGATCGGGCGCGAGAACGCGGAGGCGTCCGGGGGCAGCGTCCTGGTGACCGACGACCCGGCGTCCATCGAGGGCTCCGACTTCGTCTACACCGATGTCTGGTACGGCCTCTACGAGAACGAGCTGTCGCCCGAGCAGCGGCAGGCGGTCTTCATGCCGACCTACCAGGTGAACGCCGATTTCATGCGCCGCGCCGGCGCGACCGCCAAGCTCATGCACTGCCTGCCCGCGACCCGCGGCGAGGAGGTCACCGACGAGGTGCTCGACTCGGCGTCCTCGATCGCGTTCGACCAGGCCGAGAACCGGCTCACTGCCCAGCGCGCGCTGCTGGTCTACTTCATGCCGGCGAAGCCGGCGGACGCGTCCGAGAGGGCCGCCGCTAAGGCCGACCTCGACGAGCTGCTGGCCAAGCTCGGCTGATGTCCCGCATCGTCATCGCCCTCGGCGGCAACGCGCTCGGCGACACCCCCGCCGAGCAGCGGGACGCCATCGCCCGGGCCGCCGCGCCGCTGGTCGGCCTCATCGCGCAGGGACACGAGATCATCGTGTCCCACGGCAACGGGCCCCAGGTGGGCACGATCCAGCGGGCGTTCGAGGTCGCGTCCGGCGCCGGGGGCGTCCCGGTCATGGAGCTGCCCGAGTGCACCGCGATGAGCCAGGGCTACATCGGCTACCACCTGCAGCAGGGACTGCTGGCCGAGCTGCGCGCCGAGGGCATGCCCTGGCACGTCGCGACGGTGGTCACGCAGGTGCGCGTCGACCCGGATGACCCCGCCTTCGCGCGTCCGACCAAGCCGATCGGCGGCTTCTGCGACGAGGCCACCGCGCGGGCGCGCATGGCCGCCGAGCCGGGGCTGGTCATGGTCGAGGACGCCGGCCGCGGCTGGCGGCGCGTGGTCGCGTCGCCGCGTCCGGTGGAGATCGTCGAAGCTGACTCGATCCTCAACCTGCTCGACCACGAGTTCATCGTGATCGCGTGCGGCGGGGGCGGGGTGCCGGTGGTGGGGTCCGAGGGGGTGCTGACCGGGGTTCCGGCGGTCATCGACAAGGACTTCTCCTCGGCCGCCCTCGCGGACGCCGTCGGTGCCGACTACCTGTTCATCCTGACCGCGGTCGACAAGGTCTCGCTCGCCTTCGGGACGCCCGAGCAGGTCGACCTCGACGAGCTGGACGCCGACACGGCCGAGCGATACGCCGCCGAGGGCCAGTTCGGCTCGGGCTCGATGCAGCCCAAGGTGCTGGCGGCGGTCGAGTACGTGGGCGGCGGCCCCGGCCGCCGGGCCGTGATCGGGTCGCTGGAGCGGGCGCCGGAGGCCATGGCCGGGCGCTCGGGGACGGTGATCCACCGTTGAGGACGCCTTCGACACGTCGGGACGGCCGGCGCCGGTCCACGCCGGCCCGGCCGTTTCCGGGCGATAGGGTGGCCCGAAATGAAGGGACGCGGCAGGAGTCAAGGGTGACCGCCCAGAGCGAGTTCGACGAGCGGCCCCTCCGCGGACGCCGCAGGGCCGGCCGCGGGGAGGCGAGGCGCCGTCAGATCCTGGACGCCGCCGTGCGGGTCATCGGAACCGGCGGGCTGGCGTCCCTGACCCACCGCGCGGTGGCCGAGGCGGCCGGCGTGCCGCTCGGGTCGATGACCTACTACTTCCGCGACCGCGAGGAACTGATCGACCAGACGATGGCGTACGCGGTCGAGATCGAGCGCGAGCGCATGACCGGCATCGTCGAGGAGGTCACCGGAGAGCCGACGGTCGACCAGTCGGTCGACCTGCTGACCACGATCTTCCTCGACAAGTCCATCGCCGACCCGCTGTACGACCTGGCCCTGTTCGAGATGTTCATGGAGGCCACCCGCAACCCCGACCTGCGCGAGAAGACGATCGCCTGGTCCGACCTCATCGCCGGCATCGTCGACCGGGTCCTGCCGCCGACCGACCCGGCGCTGCCGCGTGCGATGGCGATCCAGATCGTCGCGGCCCTGATCGACGGGCTGATGCTCGAGAGTGCGTCGAACCAGGAGCTCACCCTCGAGCAGCTGTCGGAGCACCTGCGGGCGACGATCGAGCGGCTCGTGGCGGCGTCCGAGCCCTCACGCTCGTAGAGGCTCGCTAGCGCTTTCTCCGGACGCCGACGCGTCCGGGCCAACCCGTGGCAACCGTTCGGGGTGAGTCGGGACACGACGAGAATGGGTCCACGTGACCACCGCCTCGCACCTGGACAGCCGCCGCTCCTGGCTCATGTGGGGCGTCGGCACGGCCGCCTACATCGTCGCGGTCACCCAGCGCACCAGCTTCGGCGTGGCGGGCGTGCAGGCGGGCGAACGGTTCGCGGCCGGGGCGTCCGTGGTGAGCCTGTTCGTGGTCGTGCAGCTGCTGACATACGCGGCGCTGCAGGTGCCGGTGGGCGTCCTGGTGGACCGGTTCGGGACGCGCATCGTCCTGTCGACCGGCGCGGCGCTGATGGCGCTCGGGCAGCTCGACCTGGCGTTCGCCGACAACGTGATCTCCGCGCTGGTCGCGCGCATCCTTGTCGGCGCGGGAGACGCGATGACGTTCACGCCCCTGCTGCGGATGCTGCCCGCCTGGTTCAGCGAGCGTCGGGTACCGGTGCTCAACCAGCTGGTCGGCATGACGGGCCAGATCGGGCAGCTGCTCAGCGCGGTGCCGTTCGCGGCCCTGCTGGGGACGCGCGGGTGGACCACGGCGTTCGCGTCCGCGGCGGCGCTGGGGACGATCGCGGCCGTGAGCGCCTTCGCGCTGCTGCGCGACCACCCACCGGGGGTCGTCGTGGTGGCGCCGCCGGCCGAGACCGGCGTCCTGAGCCAGGTGGCCCAGATCGTCAAGGAGCCCGCGACGCGGATGGCGTTCTGGATCCACTGGATCTGCGCGGCCTGGGGCATGCTGTTCGCCTTCATGTGGGGCTACCCCTTCCTGACCCAGGGACAGGGCCTGTCGCAACAGACGGCGTCCGGGCTGATCAGCCTGTTCGCACTGGCCGGGCTGCCGTTCGCGCCGCTGATCGGCCTGCTCAGCCGGCGTGCGCCGCTGCAGCGCTCGAACCTGGCGTTCGCCGTGACGGCGGGGGCGGCGATCCCCTGGGCGGCGGTGCTGCTGTGGCCGGGGCCGGCGCCGCTATGGCTGCTGGTGGTGCTGATGATCGGGATGGGGGCGTCCGGGCCCGGGTCGCTGATCGGGATGGACGTGGCCCGCTCGGTCACGCCGGGGCACCGGGTCGGGACGGCGTCCGGGTTCGTGATCGTGGCCGGCTACACGACGTCGCTGATCAACATTTGGGTGGTCGGGCTGGTGCTCGACCTGCTCGGCGGCTACACCCTCGAGAACTTCAAGTGGGCGCTGTCGACCCAGTTCGTGTTCATGGCGATCGGCGTGACCGGGGCGCTGCTGGCGCGCGAGAAGGCCCGCGTCCACGGACGCCGCCAGGGCGTCCGGTACCAGCCGCTGTACCGGGTCCTGGCGCGGGAGTGGCGCTACTGGATGCGGCAGTGGCGCGACTTCGTGACGAGCACGCCGTCGGAGACTGCGCGGCCCGCGGCCGAACTGGAACTGCGGGGGGCGGACGGCGCCGTGGTGCCCATGGTGGCGATCCTGCCTGGGCTCGCGGGCGACCTGATCGCCATCGACGTGCCGCCCGAGCACCCCGACCACGCCTGGTGGGACGCCCGCGTCCGGCAGTACCTGTCGCTCGTCGCCAACCCGGACCATCGCGTGACGTCGATTGAGGTCCGCTGCCTGGACGCCGACGAGGCCGAGGAGGCTCGAGTGGAGATCGCCGGCGTCCTGGACGCCCGGGGAGCCCGGCTGGCCTACGAGGTGACGCTCACCCACTGACCCTGCACGTGATACTGGAGGGTTGTGCCCCGTAGTCGGGCTACAACCCTCCAGTTTGATCGCGCCGGCCTCACGAAGGCGCCCTTCGAAGTGGCCTGCTGGCCGGGATCAGCGGCCCGGAGGCGCACCGCCTCCGCCGCCGGAGCCGGTGAGGCCGCCGGGGATGCCGGACGAGCCGCCGGTCAGGCTGCTGCCGCTGCCGCCGCCTATGCGCGTGGAGGTCGTGCTCGACGGGATCGCCGAGGACGTGTCAGCCAGGATCACCTTCGTGCCGGCGCTCACCCCCGAGGCGACCTGCACCTGGGCCGAGCCCACGATGCCGAGGGTGACCTGCGCGGTCGACTCGGTGTTGTCGCTGCCCAGCACACGAATCGTGCCGGCCGAAGTGCCGGTCAGGGTGACCGCCGACACTGGGACCACGATCGCGTCATCGGCCGAGGCGATCGTGACGACGGCGGTCGCGGTCGTGCCGGACGTCAACCCCGACTGCGGCGAGCTCACCACGATCGTCACCGGGTAGGTGGCCGACGACGAGGTCGTCGTGCTCGATGGCAGGATCGAGATCGCACTGACCTTGCCGTCGGAGACGGACCCGGTCGACGACGTGACCTTGACGGGCTGCCCGACCTTGACCTTGGTGATCGAGGTCTCCCCGACCGTGATCTGCATCGACACCGACTCGGCGCCCATGATCGTCACCTGCTGGCTCGTGGACGCCGTGTCGCCCACGGCCCAGGGCAGCGCGGTCACGGTTCCGTCGATCGGCGCGACCAGCGTCGCCTGCTGCCGGGCCAGCTGCGCGTTCGTCAGCGCCAGCTGCGCCTCCGCCACGGACGCCTCCGCCTGCGCCACGGTCGTCGTGCTGCTGCCGCCGGCCCCGCCCGAGCCTCCGGACGCCCCGCCGGTCCCGCCGGAGGTTCCGGTCGCGCTCGCGCCGGAGGTGCCCGTGCCCGACGTACCCGTGCCCGTCGTGCTGGTGCCCGTCGTGCCCTGGCCGGCGGTCGTCTGGGTGCTGGGGCTGGCCGAGCTGGTCGGCGTCCCGGTGGAGCCCGAATTGTCTGTGGACGCCAGCGACGACGCCAGGTCGACGAGGCTGCCGACAGCCTTGGCCAGGGCCTCCTTGGCGGCGGTCACCGACGACTCCGCCGACTCGGTGGACTCCAGGGCGGCGATGCACCCGTCGTGGCCCGCCGTCTTCGCCGACGACAGGGTCGGCGCCGGGCTGGACTCAGCGGACGCCGACGCGTCGCTGCTGGGAGTCTCCCCGCTCGACGGCGTGGTCTCGGGGGTCGACGAGGTGGGGCTCGGCGACGCGGCCGGCGCGGCCTGCGCGCACGCCTGGCCGACCCCGTTCAGCGTGGCCGTGAGGGCCCGCCACGCGCGATCCAGCGCCGTCTGGGCCTTCGTGACGGCGTCCGTCACCTTGTCGACCTTGGCCTGCGACGTGCCGGACGTCGGCGTCCCCGAAGGGCTCGTCGTCGGGCTGGGTGAGCTGGAAGGGCTGGGTGAACTGGAAGGGCTCGCCGAACTCGACGGACTGGCCGAACCAGATGGACTGGCCGAACCAGACGGGCTCGCCGAACTCGAGGGGCTCGCCGAACCAGACGGACTCGCCGAACCGCTCGGGCTCGCTGACCCCGTCGGCCCCGCACTCGAGGACGGGCTCGCGGATGAGCCGCCCGAGGGCGTCCCGGTCGTGGGGGCCGCCGAGGACCCACCCGTCCCGCCTGACGTGCTGCCGCCCGAGCTCCCCGAACCGCCGGAACTCGTCCCGGTCGTGGTCGTCGAGGAGCTGGAACTGGACGCGGCGTCCTCGGCGTTCTGCAGCTTGACCTGCGCCTGGGCGAGGGTGAGCTTGGCCTGGTCCACGGCGTAGTCGAGCGTCGTGGGGTCGATCTCGGCGATGATCTGCCCGGCCGTCACCTTGTCGCCGAGCATCACGTTGACGGCCGTCACGGTCGCGCTGGTCGGGAACGAGGCGCTCGCCGACGTCACCATGCCGAGCGTGCCGGTGCCTGTCAGGGTCTGGCTCAGCGTCCCCTTGGACGCCACCGCGGTCACGAACCGGTCGCTGGCGGACGCGGCCTGCACCTGCGTCACCGCCAGGACGCCGCCCAGGCCGACCGCCAGGGTCAACGGCACCCCGATCAGCAGCCTCCGCCGCCGCCGAGCCTTCTGCATGTCCTTCTTCACGGACGCCCTCCGTCAGCCCATCGTGCAGGCGCCGTTGACGGCGTCGCTCAGCCGGATCGACGTCGCCGTCACCGCGCCGGTGTTGTCGGTCGAGCCGTTCGCCCACGCGCACAGGCCCACCTTCAGCGCCGAGGCGTCCGAGGACACCGTCTTCGTGATCGTGGCCGAGGACCCGATCGTCACCGTCACGTTCGACGTGGTCGCCGAGGGGGACGCCGTCGCCGTGCCGCCGCCGCTCGGCTGGGTGACCTTCACGACGAAGGTCTCGCCGGAGACCGACTCGACGGTGCCAGAGACACCCCGGCCGAAGCCGCCGCGCTGCCCGGACGCCCCGGCGCTCTGCCCGCCGCTGGGCATTCCGCTGGGCATTCCGCCGCCGGGTCCGCCGGACGCCGCACCGCTCGGCATGCCGCCCCCATTGCCGCCGGGAGCCCCGGAGGGCATGGCACCGCTCGGCATCCCGGACGCCATCCCGCCGCCCGGCTGGCCGCCATTGCCGGCCCCGTTGCCGCCGCCGAACGCCGTCGCCTGGCACTGGCCGTTGACCGGCTCGCTGATCGTGATGCTGGACGCCGTCACGTTCCCGGACGCCTCGCCCGCCCCGGAGGCCGGGGACGCCGTCCCGGACCCGCTCGACTCCGCGCTGCGGACGCTCACGCACACGCCGGCCTTCAGGTCGGCCGCCGTCCCGGATGCCTGCCGCGTGATCGTCGTCGTGTCGGTGTAGGTCACGGCCGTCTGTGCGCTGGTGCCCTGCACCTGCAGTGTCTTGCCGGTGATCTCGGCGATGAGGCCGAACGTCCCGGGGATCCGCGCGGTCTGGCTGCCCTGGCGTCCGGACGCCGTGCCGGCCGGCGTCGAGCCGGTGGTCGTCGCGCTCTGGGCCGACGAGCAGCCGGCCAGCAGCAGGACGCCGGCGCAACCGGCGACGAGGAGGGCGAGGGGCTTGGTCACGATGGTCTTCCTGATCGGGGACGAGGGGACGGTTGACGCCGCACTCAGGGGCGGCAGTGTGCGCGTGTTGGCTTGTGGCGTCGGAATCTCGGGCGCAGACGCCGGAGGGGACGATGAGAGGCGGCGCATGTCACTCCCGCCTCAGCGCGTCGATGGGAGCGAGCCGGGCGGCCCGGCTGGCCGGGTACACCCCGGCGATCAGGCCGACGCCGACCGCCACGACCAGCGACCCGACCGCGGCCCACCAGGCCAGCGTCACGGGTTGGTCGATGAGCCGCGGCAGCAGCACCGCCCCGAGCGCGGCGATACCCAGGCCCAGGACGCCCCCGGCGAAGCCGAGCACGCCCGCCTCGGTCAGGAACTGGTTGCGGATCACGTTCTGCTTGGCCCCGAGCGCCTTGCGCAGGCCGATCTCCCGGACCCGCTCCGACACGCTCACCAGCATGATGTTCATGACGCCGATGCCGCCGACGAGCAGCGAGATCGCGGCGATGCCGCCGAGCAGGATCGTGAGCGTCCGGTCGGTGGAGGTGGCCGCCGCGACGATCGACTCCTGGGTCGTGATCGAGAAGTCGGCGGTGCCCGTGCTGGTGATGCCGTGCCGCACCTTGAGCGCGGCACTCGCCTCCTGGTAGGCCGCCGAGAGGTGCGCGGCGTCCTTCGCCTGCAGGTAGACGGTCGAGACTGTGGACGCCGACGTGCCGACGGTCGTCGCCGCGGTCGTCCAGGGCATCAGGACCATGTCGTCGTCGCTGGTGGACGACGAGGACGAGCCCGTCGAGTTCAGGACGCCGACGACCGTGAACGACGCGTTGGCGATCGTCACCGTCTGGCCCAGGGGGCTGCCGCCGCTGAACAGCTCGCTGGCCGTCGAGGACCCGAGCACGATCGACTTGGTGCGCTCGGTGACGTCGGCGTCCGTGATGAACCGGCCGGCGGCCAGCGTGCGCGACCGCACGGTCTGCCAGGACGGCGTCACGGCGACGACCTGGGAGGTCCAGGTCGTGGTGCCGGCAGCGAGCGATTGGCTGGTGGACGCCACCGGCGCGACCCCTGCGATGCTCGGGGCGACGTCGGCGGACGTGAGCGCCTCGGCGTCCGCCCTGGTCAGCGTGGTCGCGGAGCCGAAGCCGCCACGGATTCCGTTGGAGGTCGAGCTGCCGGGCGACACGATCAGGAGGTTGCTGCCGAGGGCGCTGATCTGGTCCTTGACCTTCTGCTGCGCGCCGAGGCCGAGGCCGACGGTGAGCGTCACCGACGCGATGCCGATCATGATGCCGAGGACGGTCAGGATCGAGCGCATCCGGTTGAGCCGGACGGCCTCGAACGCCACCTGGAACGTCTGACGGAGCCTCACGTGTGGCGCACCCCCTCGGGGTCGGCGTCGGTGATCAGCCCGTCGCGGACGTGCAGGATGCGGCTCGCGCGCGCGGCCACCTCGGCCTCGTGGGTGATCAGCACGATCGTGCGTCCGGAGGCGTGCAGCTCGTCGAGCAGGGCGAGGACGTCGGCGGTCGAGTGCGAGTCGAGGTTGCCGGTGGGCTCGTCGGCCAGGATCATCGCGGGGTCGGACGCCAGCGCGCGAGCCACCGCGACGCGCTGCTGCTGTCCGCCGGACAGCTCGCCCGGACGGTGGTCGACGCGGTCGCCCAGGCCGACGCGGGCGAGGGCGTCCATCGCCCGGCGCTTGCGCTCACCCGCCGGGACACCGGCGTAGAACAGCGGCAGCTCGACGTTGCGCCACGCCGGCAGCGCGGGCAGCAGGTTGAACTGCTGGAAGACGAAGCCGATGCGCTTGTTGCGGATCTCGGCGAGCTCGTCGTCGTCGAGCTCGGCCACGTCCTGGCCGTCGAGGACGTACCGGCCGGTGGTCAGCACGTCCAGGCAGCCCAGGATGTTCATCAGCGTCGACTTGCCCGAGCCCGACGGCCCCATGATCGCGACGTACTCCCCCGCGCGCACCGTCAACGAGACCCCCGCCAGGGCCTGCACCTCCAGCGCGCCGGTGTTGTAGGTCTTCGTGACGTCGTCCAGGCGGACGACGACGTGGCCGTCGGCGTCCGGGCCCGCGGTCGCGACGTCAGGCAGGACGGCCGTCACCGCGTCCCCCCGGCCTGAGCGCCAGCCCCGGCCTGCTGGCCCGCACCCTGGGGGAACTGCCCGCCCTGGAACTGGCCGTTGCCGGAGAACTGGCCGTTCCCCGAGAACTGTCCGCTGCCCGAGGACGACCGGGCGGTCGAGCCGGAACCGGCCGCGACCCGGACGTTCGCGACGACGATCTGGTCGCCCTCGCTCAGGCCCTCGGTGATCACGGTGGCACTGCCGACGACCTGACCGGTGGTCACCTTCGTCTCGACCTCCTGCCCGTCGACGAGCTTCTTCACCGTGGTCGAGCCGTTGCTCGTGGTCAGGGCCTGCGTCGGGACGCTGATCACGTCGGTCAGCTGCGAGGTGACGATCTGCACGGTGACGCTGCCGCCGGGCAGCAGGTCGCTGTGCGTGCCGGTCACGTGCACCACGACCGGGAAGGTCGACGACCCCGACGACGAGGAGGACGACGACGCCACGACCCCCACCGACGAGACGGTGCCGAAGGCGTTCGTGGACGATCCGGTCGGCGTGATGGTCGCCTGCAGGCCGCGCTTGATCGAGGCCACGTCGCTGTTCGACACCGACGTGGTGACGTTGAACGTCCCGTCGCTGATCAGGACGATCGCCGCCGACGAGGAGCTGGACGAGGAGCTGCCCGAGTTCGAGCCGGAGCCGGAGCTTCCGGTGCCTCCCGAGGAGCCGCTGGAGCCGGAGCCGCCCGAGGACGAGCCCGACTTGTCGCCCGCGGCGATGTTGACCTGGGCGACCACGCCGTCGAAGGGGGCGGTCATCGTGGCGGCGGCGAGGTTCGCCTTCGCGGTGGCCAGGGCGTTCTCCTTGACCTGGACGCTCGCCGCAGCCGCGTTGATCGAGGCTGTGGTGGCCGAGGAGGAGTCCTCGAGGTCGGTCAGCGTCTCCTGGGCGGCGGTCAGGTCGGCGGCCGCCGACTGGTAGGCGATCTTGAGCGAGGCGGGGTCGATCGTGGCGAGGATCTGCCCGGAGGTCACCTTGTCGCCCACCGCGACGGCCACCGACGTGACGGTGCCGCTGGAGCTGAACGATAGATCGGCGCGCCGCTCGGGCTCGAGGGTGCCGGAAGCGCTCACTGTCGTCTTCAGGGTGCTCTTGCTGATCGTCAGGGTCTGCTGCGTCACGGTCGCGGACGCCGCCGGCTGCGGCCGCAGGAACGCGAACCAGGCCGCGAGGCCGAGCACCAGGACGAGCGCGATCGCCGCGAGGATGCGTCCGCGGCGGCTCCTCGGGACCAGCCGGAAGCGCTTCTTGGACGCCCGCGGCGCGGCCGGGGACGGGGCGTCCGATCCCGCGGTCGCCGAGGCGGAGTCGGCGGACGCCGGGGTGCTCCCCGATGCCGGATCGGCGCTCTCGTCGGTCGTTACAGCCCCGTGTTCGGACACGCGCGAACTCCTTCCTCAAAGGCGGCGCAGCCGAGGTTGCCCGAGCGACCTGTCATCCAGCGCAGGCGAAGCTGTGTGCCAGCTGTCACGGCGTCCGGATCCGGACACGACAACGGGGCCCGGACGCCGTCGCGCCAGGGCCCCGTGGGGTCGGTCGGGTCGTTACTCGACGGTCTCGCTCGCCTCGCCCGTCTCGGACGGAGCGGCGATCTCGCCCTGGACCGTCTCGCCGGACCGGTTCAGCGCGATCTTGCGGGGCTTGGCGGCCTCGGCGATCGGGATCGTCAGGGTCAGGACGCCGTCGGAGTAGTCGGCGCTGATCTTGTCGGTGGCCAGCCCGCGGCCGAGGGTGAGTTGCCGGGCGAACGTGCCGACGGCCCGCTCGCGAGTCAGCCACTGCGCCTCCTCGCCGGCGTGCGTGCGGCGCTCGGCGCGGATGGTGACCGTGGCGCCGTCCATGTCGATGTCGATGGTCTCCGGATCGACCCCGGGAAGGTCGATCTGGGCGACGAACTGATCACCGTCGCGGTAGAGATCCATCGGCATCCCGACGGACGCCGGGGTGCGCGTGATGTCGCCGAGGAGGCGGTCCATCTCCCGGAACGGATCGAACGTTGTGCGTGCCATGGGCTTCTCCTCTCTGGTTGGTGTGCCCTTTGGCTTCCATTATTGCTCTTCTGGCTTGGTAGTCAAGCCAAGTTGAGTCTTGAAGGCTCAACTTGGTGCGCGATGCGGAACGGCGTTGCCGGAGGCCGCGCAGGCACTCCCCGTGGCGTCCCGTCTGGTGCCACGATGGCCGCATGGACCTGCGCGAACACCCACGCCCGACGTGCGCGCGGGCGTCCTGGACGAGCCTCGACGGCGACTGGGAGTTCACCGACGGCGTCCTCGACGACGACCCGCCGGCGTTGGCGTACGGCGAGCGGATCCGCGTCCCGTTCCCGCCCGAGTCGGACGCCTCCGGCATCGGCCGGGCGGTGTGCGAACACCCGCGCTACCGGCGCACGTTCACCGCCGACCCGGCCGGCGGACGCGTCCTGCTGCACTTCGGCGCCGTCGACCACGACTGCCGCGTCTGGGTCAACGGGCACCGGGTCGCCGAGCACTCCGGCGGCTACACGCCGTTCGCCTGCGACGTGACCGACGCGCTCGTCCCGGGCGCGAACGAGCTGGTGGTGGCGGCCGACGACCCGATGGCCGACCTCGAGATCCCCCGCGGCAAGCAGGACTGGCAGGAGCGTCCCCACGTCATCTGGTACCGGAGGTCGTCCGGCATCTGGCGCTCGGTCTGGCTGGAGGTCGTGCCGGCGGTCCGGGTCGACACCCTCGTCTGGACGCCCCTGGACGCCGCCGGCCTGCTCGCCGGCGAGGTGCGGTTCCACGGGGACGCCGCCGGCCTCGATGTGGAGTGCGCGTTCTCCCTTGCCGGGACGCCGATCGGCCGCGTCCGGCAGCGAGTCGCGGGGGCGTCCGCGGAGTTCTCCGTCCGGCTGGGCGGTCGCGGGGTCGACGTCGAAGACCTGCTCTGGACGCCGGACCACCCCACGCTCGTCGACGTCCGGGTGCGGCTGTTGGACGGTCGGCGCGTCGTCGACGAGGTGGCGTCCTACACCGGGCTGCGCACGATCGGCGCCGAGAGCGGCGCGATCCTGCTCAACGGACGCGCGTTCTTCTGCCGCCTGGTGCTCGAGCAGGCCTACTGGCCCGCCAGCCACTTCACACCTCCGGACGCCGGCGCCTGCCGCGCCGAGGCCCACCTCATCAAGGCGCTCGGCTTCAACGGTCTGCGCCTGCACCAGACCACCGCCGACCCGCGCTTCCTGCGCGCCTGCGACGAGTTCGGGCTCGTCGTCTGGGCGGACGCCCCGGCGTCCTACCGCTTCTCGGGCGCGGCGTTCGCGCGGGCGTCCCGGATGTGGCTGGAGCTGATCGAGCGCGACCGCAACCACCCGAGCGTCATCGCCTGGGTGCCGTACAACGAGAGCTGGGGCGTGGACGCCGTCGCGTCCGACGAGCGGCAGCGCTGGGCCGTCCGGGCCTTGCACGCGACCGCCCGCGCCCTGGACCCGACCCGGCTGGTCCTGGGCAACGACGGCTGGGAGTACGTCGTCGGCGATGTGGTCGGCGTCCACGACTACAGCCATGCGCCGGCCGACCTGACCGCCCGCTACGGCAGTCGGGACGCCGTGGCGTCCACCCTGCGGCGCTGGCGTCCGTCGGGGCGTCCGGCCGTGGTTTCGGCACCGGAGGTGGGTGAACCGGACCTCAGCCGCGTCCCGGTGGTGCTGAGCGAGTTCGGCGGAGTCTCGCTCGACTCGGACGCCGAGGCGTGGTCGGGCTACGGCGCGGTCCGCGACCCGGACGCCCTGCTAGCTCGCCTCGACGCGCTCGTCGGCGCGGTGCGCGCCGGTTCGGGACTGGCTGGCTACTGCTACACCCAGCTCACCGACACGCTGCAGGAGCAGAACGGCCTGGTCCACGCAGACCGGACACCCAAGGCGTCCGTCGAGCGGCTCGCGGAGATCTTCGGACGCTGAGGTCAGGGGAAGCTTCGGTTGCGGACGTTCCGCAGCGAGAACGTGAGCGCCTGCGACTGGTCCCGGAGCTTCACCGCGCACATCGGCACATCGCCGACGCTCCCGCGGATCATGTCGAGGCGATCGTTGTACTGCGAGTAGGGCGCGCCCAGGAAGGTGCTCGCCCGCGCCTCACAGTCGGGTGATTCGGTCGCCGACTTCGCGACATAGACGATCTCAGACGAATGCCGGACGCCGCAGGTCACCTCGCGTCCCTGGTCGAGGCAGGAACGGAAGTCGTTTCCGGTGCCCCGCAGGGCGTCCTTGAGCTCGGACGTCGCCCCGGTCGGGACTGCGACCTGGCAGCCGGTGGGTGTCGCCTTGAGGGCGATCGAGGTGTGCAGCACCTCGACGCCCGCGACGCCGCCCATATAGGCGATGAGTCCGTCGGTTGTGCACGCGATGCCCTGCACCGACTCGCTGTCGTGCGGCTTGCTGCAGGACGTCTCGACGCCCTGGGCGTAGCACGCGACCGCCTGGCCCTCCGGAGCGGCTGGGATCGAGGATCTCGTGGACACCTGCTGAGATGCCGCGGGCGACGTGGCCGCGGGTGCGGACGTGGACGAGGACGCGGACAAAACGGCCTCCGGGGGCGAGCCTGGATTCACGCCGAGCCAACTGAGGATCTGGACGATGCCGGCGAGGACGCCGATGACCGCGGCCCCGCCTGCTGCGGGCTTCAACCAGCCGCGTCCGCCGGCGTCACTGGAGGCGGCCATTGAGGAAGACCGCGATGGCGT
>DAIRTI010000053.1:0-2859 GCA_036803965.1 Propioniciclava sp. | reverse complement strand
ACGTCACGACGGGCGTCAGCGTAGCGAGGCGAGCAGGCGGCGCGCCGCCAATCCGCTGGCCAGACGCCATGAGACCCCAGGCCCGTTGGTCTTGGGTGCCGCCCGCCACCGAATCGACGGATCAGGCCCCGGACGTGGAACCGGGCCGGTCAGAACCCCCCGCCGACCGGCCCCGGCCTCCATGCTCTCCCGGAGTGGGCGTACAAGGGATTATCGGCAGGGCTCTCCGGTCACCGAGGGGGAACCCGGGAGGGTGTCCACTTTCTGTCGACTCCGCGACCGGAACTGGAGGTCCGGCGTGAGAATGAGCCATGGACGCCGATGAGGTCGCCGACGAACTCCAGGCCCTGCAGCGTGGCCGCGGCCTGCGGCGTCCGAATATCCGCGCCTGGCTCGGACCGCACCTGACCGAACTCGTCGGCTGCGAGGCGTCCGCGGACGACGAGGTCTGGCGCACCGAGGTGTCGGCGATGCTCGTGGGCGCCGCCGACTCGCTGCCCCGGGATCAGCGCTATCTGTTCCTCGTGACGTCCGGGATCGCGAGCGACGCGCTCCTGCTGAAGGACCGCATGACGCTCGCCGGGGAGAAGCTGCAGCGCGACCATCGGTCGCTCAGCCGCCGTCTGAGGGCCGCCGAGCAGGCGCTGGCGGAGTTCCTGCTCGCGAACCGGCGGGCCCATTCGGTGTACGACCCGCAGGGGTGGCCGACGACCGCGGGCGCCCAGATCGTCGACCTGGCGTCCGAGCGGCCGAGCATCACCCAGCGCCTGACCGTGAGGGCGACCCGCGACAGGGACACGTACGACAACGTGCTGTCGTTCCTGCGGGCCCCTGACGACTGGGGAGGCCCAGAGGTCGAGGTGTTGAGCGGCGGACGCCTCACCGCTCTCGTCCACGAGACAGGGCCCACGTGGCGTGCCATCGTGCGACTGCCCGCGACGGTTCGCGCGGGCGAGGAGGCCACAGTGGAGCTCCGCGTCACGTTCGAGAGCCGCGCACTGCTCGCCCCGTTCGTCGGTCTCGCGCCGGTGGTGCCGGTCAGCAGCTTCGACCTCGAAGTCGACTTCGGGACGCCCAGCGCCGCCCGAAAGGCCTGGCTCTTCGATGACGTGCCGCCCTTCCTCATCGGCCAGAAGCTGCCACCGCTGGAGGCGTTCGACCCGGCCGGCGGGATGGTCCGCCTGCACTTCGCCGATCTCAAGCGCGGCATGGCGTACGGGATCGGCTGGGAGTGGGCCGACTGAGCCCCGACAGGCCGATGCCCGGCCACGCGACATGCGGGACCGGGCACCGGGAGTAGCTGTCAGAAACCGAAGAACAGCCAGAGCAGGTTCAGCAACGTGGGCTGACCGATCATGGACGCCACCTCCCTTCGACGTCCGAAGGCGGCGAGGCCTGCGCGAGGGCGCGCAAAGGCCTCGACTGGACATCGAGCGAGGCGTATCCCTCCTTACGCCTCGCCCTTGTCGGGCGCTGAGCTCCGCGCCCACTTCACCGGGATCGACACAAGCGACCCCGCAACAAGATCCGTTCCCGGCCGGACGCCGCCGGCGTCAGTGGCCGACGTTCTCGGTGTCGGCTCGGATTCGGATCACGATTCGAAGGTAGAAACGCCGGGAGTCGAAGCGGCCGGACGCGGGAGATTTCCCGCGTTGCCCCCTGGGATGCCGGACGCCTCGGCGGCCCAGTCGACCGCCGCCAGCCGAAACGCAATGCCCGTCCGCACCCTGACGCGGCCCCTGTCCCCTCCGCTGGGTACGCAGTGCGGTTCGGTGCGACCACTCACATCCGGGACGCCAGCTCAGCGTCCGACCCCAGTCATGACCCTGATCACGGCACGTGACTCGAACCCCCGACGGGCAAGGCCGCGGCCAACTCGGCAGCTGTCCCCCAAGTCGTTCCCCTGATCAGCTCAGAATATTCGAACAATACAAGTATTCAGTTGTTCACAATGACCCTTTGCGAGCAGAAACTGTCGGACCTGGTCCATAGCGTTGACGACATGGAGACGACGCGGGATCTGCTGCCGGCCAGCCAGGTGCTGGCCCAAGCGGCCGCGTTGTTCGACCAGCTCAACCCCGACCGGGGCCTCCTCTCGGACGCCGACCGGCTTGCGTTGGTGGCGGCTGCGGTCCGGTTCTCTGCGTCGGCCCAAGCCCTGGCCGCCACCCTGGCCGGCGAAGCAGATGCTGTGGAAGCGGCCGAACACGAGTCCGGAGTGCCGCTGGCATCCTGGCTCGCAGCGAACGAGCGACTGACCCGCGGCGAAGCGCACCGGCTCATCCGCCACGGTGAGAACCTGACCCGGTTCACCCACCTCGCCGAGGCGACCATGTCCGGGGAGGTGTTGTTCGACCAGGCCAACGCCATCGGCGGCGTCCTGGCCAAACTGCCCACCGACTTCAACTCCAAGCAGGTCGCCGAAGCCGAGACGCTGATGATCGGCTACGCCGGCGAGTTCGACTCGGCTGGCCTCGCCCGCCTGACCCGCAGGCTGGTCGAGTTGCTCGACCCGACCGGAGCCGACGAACGCGAAGCCAAACGCCTCGAACGCGAGTTGAAAGCCGCGAGAGCCGGCCGGCACCTCACCTTCAAACCCGACGGCTACGGATCGGTCCTCATCCGCGGCTCCCTACCCACGCTGGACGCCGAACCCTTGATCAAACTCATCGACGCCTACGCCCAACAAGAACGCCGCGCCGCCCTCGACCGACAAGACGGCCACGGCCAGGACGCCGATGCGCCGATCGATCCGGAGGAGATACGCCTCGAGCTGAACGATCAGCCGGTCAGCCGGGCCGCCACCGACGGGGTGGCGCTCGACCGGCTCGATCCGCTCGCCGAGACCATCACCGCGGC
>DAIRTI010000052.1:0-20476 GCA_036803965.1 Propioniciclava sp. | reverse complement strand
CAGGCCGAACGACAGCGACGGGATGATCAGCGCCTGGTAGGTGTTCATCCAGTTCGGGAACCACGGGTAGTAGCCGGAGAACATCTTCAGCAGCGGAACCAGCAGCGTGATGCCGGGGAACATCGAGCAGCCGATGATGACGGCCAGAACGACGCCCTTGCCCCAGAAGCGCAGGCGCGCCAGGGCGTATGCGCCGAGGATGCCGAACAGCAGGGTCAGCACGGTGGTGATCGTCGACACGATGACCGAGTTGATCAGCGCGCGGCCGAAGTCGTTGCTCGGGTTGAAGACCGCGATCAGGTTCTCCAGCGACGGCGGGTTCGGCAGGAAGTCGTTGCTCATGCCCATCGTCGGCAGGCGCAGCGACGACACGACCATCCAATAGAACGGCAGGACGCAGTAGAGCACGATCGCGGCCATGCCGATGAACGTCAGGACGCCCCCTGCCCAGTACTTGGCGTCACGCTTCGGCTTGTTGAGCGCGGCGACCTCGGCGGCGCTGGTCTGGAAATCCGCGTTGACGGCAGTGGTGGTCGTCATTGCTGGGCCTCCCCGCTCGTGATGGTCCGGACCGGGCCGCTGCCACTCGGCGGCTCTCCGGCCGATCGCGCCGCCTTGGCCGCGAGCTTCTGACGCTTGCGCTGCGCGGCGACCGCCTTGACCTCCTCATCGCCGATGACATCGGCGCCGAGGAGCCTGATGAACAGGAACGCGACGAGCGCGACGAGCAGGAACAAGAGCACCGAGTAGGCGGCTGCCGGGCCGTACCGGGTCGCCCGCGCCTCGAAGAAGGCGAAGGTCGACAGGGTCTCGACCGAGTACTTGCCGGCGCCCATCATGCCGTAGGGCAGTTCGAAGATGCCCATCGTCTGCAGCGTGCGGAAGAGCACCGCGACGACCAGTGCGGGCTTCATCAGCGGCAGCGTGATCTGGGTGAACTGCTGCCACTTGCTGGCGCCGTCCACGTCCGCGGCCTCGTACACCTGGCGGTCGATCGTCTGCAGACCGGCGAGGGCCAGCAGTCCGATGAACGGGGCCGTCTTCCACACGTCGGCGATGATGATCGCCAACTGGGACCACGCGTTGTCCTGCAACCACAGGATCTTCTGGCCGATGATCTTGTTGGCGACGCCGTCGGCGTCGAAGATGAGCTTCCACATCATGGCGGACACGATCGTCGGGATCGCCCAGGGCACGAGGATGGCAGCGCGGACGATGCCCTTGCCGCGGAACGCCTTGGCCATGATCAGCGCCATGATGACGCCCAGCACGGTCTCGATCGCCACGCAGACGACCGTGAAGTACATGTTGTTGAGGAACGCGTTGATCAGGCGCGGCATGGTGCCGAAGACGCCGGTCACCTGATCGCTCTGCGAGGTGAGCGCGTTGATGTAGTTGCCCAGGCCGACGAAGGCGTCTCCGGACTGCACCATGCCGGTGTTCGGGTCGACGGCGTCACTGCGCAGGAACAGCGACTCCCGGATCGACATGATCACCGGGATGATCACGACGACGAACAGCACGAGCATCGTGGGGGACAACAGGATTCCGGCCAGCCGGCCCTGGCCGTCGCTGAGCGCGTTCTTCTTTCGGTTGGCGGGTGGGGCGGCCGCATGGGTTGCGGTGGTGGTGGACAAGAATGCCTCCTCGGAAAGTGGACGGCTGTTGACAAAGCCGACTACGAGGTCAGCGCCACCAGCTTCGTCTGCAGCGCGGCAAGCGTCGCCTTGACGTCGGTGGTGGGATCCTTGACGATCGTGTACGCGGCGTCCTGGATGGCGAGCGTGACGTCGGAGTACTTGACCGCCTTCGGGCGAGGCATGGCGGTCTTGATGGAATCCTTCAGAACCGGCAGGTAGGCGAACTTCGCGACCAGCTCGGCGTCGGTGTACAGCGCCTCGTAGGTCGGAGCGTTCGACGTCTGAATGATGTTGGCCTTCTGCTGCTCGGGGCTGTTCCACCAGAGGATGAAGTCCTTGCAGGTGCCCGGGTTCTTCGCGGTCTTGGTGATCGCCATGTTGTGGCCACCGAGGGTCGACACGCCGGTGCCGGTCTTGCCGGGGATCGGCGCGACCCCGAACTTGCCGGCGACCTTCGACGAGCCGTCGGTCTTCTGGGCCAGCGTGTACACGTAGGGCCAGTTGCGCAGGAAGATCAGCTTCCCGTCCTGGAACGCCTGACGCGAGGGCTCCTCCTGCCAGGTGGACGCCTCGGCCGGGATCGTGCCGTCCTTGAAGAAGTCGGCCATGACCTGGACGCCAACAGCCGCGGCGTCGGTGTTCACCGTGGGCTTGCCGGAGTCGTCGAGGAACTTGCCGCCGCCGCCGTTCAGCCACTCGGCGAAGTTGCAGGTGAGGCCCTCGTACTTCTGGAACTGGCCGCCGAGGATGCCGATGCCCGGGTTCGCGGCCTGGACCTTCTTGCCGATGGTGACGACTTCATCCCACGTCTTCGGAGCCGCGGTGACGCCAGCGGCGTCCAGCAGGTCCTTGCGGTAGTAGAGCAGAGCGCCGTCGGAGGTCGCCGGGAAGCAGTACAGCTTGTTGAAGTAGGTCGAGGCGTCGATGGCGGGTGCCAGGTAGCCGGTGGTGTCGAACTTGTCCTTGGGGAGTTCGATGATGTAGCCGTTCGCGGCGAACTGCGCGGTCCACACCACGTCGACGCTGAGGACGTCGTAGCCGGCCGAGCCGTTCGTGGTCGCGTTGTCGATCATCTTCTGCTGCTGCTCATCGGCCTTGTCCGACAGCTCGATGAGCGTGACCTTCTCGTCGGGGTGCGCGGCGTTCCACTTGTCGATGGTCGGCTGCACGTAGCCCGAGGTGTCCTTGCCCTGGACGTAGCTGATCGGGCCCTTCTTGGTCCAGTCCACCGTCGAGGCGGCCGTCGTGGTGCCCCCACCGGGCGCGCTCGTGGCGGTACCACCGCTGCTGCAGGCAGCAAGCGCGCCCGCTGCCGCGACGCCCAGGGTGCCGATCAGCAGCGAACGACGCGTGAATTCGGGACTCGTCATTGAAACCTCACTTCGGTTGTTTCAGACCCCCAGCTCTCGGTCGCAGTCTGGAGGCGCTTCGTCAGCGTAGAGGACACAATGCCCAACCGCTAGGGCCAACACGTTGCAAAACGCCAACAAAGTCTTGGTTTGTGTCTGGTTGTCTCAGGGAAGGGGCGGTTCGACTGCCCGGATGTGGGTTTCGAGGCGCCTGAGTGCGCCCCGGAGCGCCTGATCGGCGTCGAGCCCGGACGCCTGAGCGCGTGCGACGAGCTCCAACAGGGCAGCTCCGAGTTCGTCCTGGCCCACCTGCTCGGACGGCAGGTCCACCTCGACTCCGTGCGCCCGTGCCCGGGAGACGACCTTGGCGGCGCGGGCCAGGGTGTCCAGCGGGCCGGGGATGCCGTCAAGGGCGGAGGCGCGGGCCTTCTCGACGCGCTTGCGGCGCTCCCACGAGCCGAGAACGTCGTCGGGCACCTGGGCGTCGGTGAACACGTAGGGGTGCCGCGCCACGAGCTTCGCGGCGATCTCGGACGCCACGTCGTCGAGAGTGAAGCGATCCTCCTCCGCGGCGATCTCGGCATGGAAGTAGACCTGCAGCAGCAGGTCTCCCAGCTCTTCGCGGAGTTGTTCGTCGTCGCCGGCCTCGATGGCCTCGACCACCTCGGCGGTCTCCTCGACGAGGTAGCGCACCAGGGACGCGTGCGTCTGCTCGGCGTCCCAGGGACAGCCGGCGCGGATGGCGTGCATCACCTCGGCGAGCCGTACCAGCCCGGGGAGCGGACCCCGCTCCCGACCGGGCACGGCCTCCGGACCGGGCACGGCGCGGCTCAGCCGGCGTTCGTGACCGGGGTCGGTGCCGGCTTGGACAGGCTGCCCGAGTCGCTGTCGAGACCGCAGAGTTCCTTGGCCCAGGACCCGTAGCGCGGGTTCACCACGACGACGGCCTGCGAGCACTCGGCCGCGAAGGTGGTGGTGTCGACCTTGCCGGCGACCACGGCCGTGTTGGCCAGCGCGACGGCGAGGTTCTTGCCGCCGGGCGTGTCGGCGAGCTTGGCCAGCACGGAGTTGCCGGCGATCGTCTCGGCGCGCGCGGCGTCCGTCAACTCGATCGAGTGGTTCTTGGCGATCTTCTCGGCGACCAGCCCCTGCACGTGCGCCTGGACCACCGTCGGACCGAGGCTCGCGGCGTCCTGACCGACGATCGGCGCGGCGGCGGCGGAGGCGGCCTCGATCTCGGAGACGCCGATGACGGTGCCATCGACCACGGCGGCGGAGCTCGGTGCCTGAGAGCAGCCGCTGAGCCCGAGGACGGCGACCGCGACGGCGGCCAGGACCCGATGTGCCTCGAACTTGCTCCAGAATTTCGGCATCGTGACGCTGTCTCCTCGTTGCGACTTCGGATTCGATCCTAGCGGCTCGCGCTGCTCGGCCCGCCAGGGGTCCCGCCGCCGAACAACGCCTCGACCGCCTGGGTCGCCCAGGCGAGGAGTTCGGCGTCTTTGAGCGGCGTCCCGGTGATCGGGCGGGTCAGCGGACGCGGCAGCAGCACCTGGCCGAGGGCCTTGCGCAGCTGGGCGCCCGGGTAGAGCCGGTTCATGCGCATGACGCGGCTGTCGGGCAGGTCGGCCGGGGCCAGGCGGATCATGTTGCCTGCCGCGATCACCTCGGTCAGGCCGACGCTGCGGCACAGCAGGCGGAACCGGGCCACCGCGAGCAGCGCCTCCACCGCAGGCGGGGGCGTCCCGTAGCGGTCGAGCAGTTCGTCGCGGAGGGCGTCCAGTTCGGACGCCTCGCGCACGGACGCCAGCCGCTTGTACATCTCCAGGCGCAGCCGCTCGGACTCGACGTAGTCGGGCGGCAGGTGCGCCTCGACGGGCAACTCGATGCGGACCTCGGGCTCGGGCTCGGTGTCCTCGCCGCGGTAGTCGGCCACCGCCTCGCCCACCAGGCGCAGGTAGAGGTCGAAGCCCACGTCGGCTATGTGACCCGACTGCTCGCCGCCCAGCAGGTTGCCGGCGCCGCGGATCTCCAGGTCTTTCATCGCGATCGCCATGCCGGCGCCCAGATCGGTATGCGCGGCCATCGTGGCGAGACGGTCGTGGGCGGTCTCGGTGAGCGGCTTCTCGCCCGGGTAGAAGAAGTAGGCGTAGCCGCGCTCGCGTCCGCGCCCGACGCGTCCGCGGAGCTGGTGCAACTGGGACAGCCCCATCAGGTCCGCGCGCTCGATCAGCAGCGTGTTGGCGGTCGAGATGTCGAGGCCGGCCTCGACGATCGTGGTGCAGACCAGGACGTCGGCGCGGCGTTCCCAGAAGTCGACCATGACCTGTTCGAGGGCGCGCTCGTTCAGCTGGCCGTGCGCGACCGCCACCCGCGCCTCGGGGACCAGTTCGGCGATGCGCTTGGCGGCGCGCTCGATCGATCCGACCCTGTTGTGGATGAAGAACACCTGGCCCTCGCGCGCCAGCTCGCGCCGGATCGCCGCGCGCACCTGGCCCTCGTCGTAGGGGCCGGCGAACGTCAGCACGGGGTGACGCTCCTCGGGGGGTGTCGAGATGACGCTCAGCTCGCGGATGCCGGTCACGGCCATCTCGAGGGTTCGTGGGATCGGGGTCGCCGACATCGCGAGCACGTCGACGTTGAGGCGCAGCTTCTTGAGCGCCTCCTTGTGCTCGACGCCGAAGCGCTGCTCCTCGTCGATGATGACGAGCCCCAGGTCCTTGAAGGTGACGGCGTCCGAGAGCAGCCGGTGGGTGCCCACGACGACGTCGACGGCGCCGGACTCCAGCCCCTCGACGGTCTTCTTGGCGTCGGTGTCGCTCTGGAAGCGGCTGAGCGGCGCGACCGTCACCGGGAAGCCGGCGTAGCGGTCGGCGAACGTCGCGTAGTGCTGCTGGACCAGCAGTGTCGTCGGGACGAGGATCGCAACCTGCTTGCCGTCCATCACCGCCTTGAACGCCGCGCGCACCGCGATCTCGGTCTTGCCGTAGCCGACGTCGCCGCAGATCAGGCGGTCCATGGGCACGAGTTGTTCCATGTCGCCCTTGACCTCGGTGATCGCTGCCAGCTGGTCGGGGGTCTCGACGTAACTGAAGGCGTCCTCGAGCTCGCGCTGCCAGACGGTGTCGGCGGAGAACGCATGGCCCCTGGACGCCTGCCGTGCCGCGTACAGCTTGATCAGCTCGGCCGCGATCTCGCGGACGGCCTTGCGGGCCCGCGACTTGCGCTTGGCCCAGTCGGCGCCGCCGAGGCGGTCGAGCGAGGGTGCCTCGCCGCCGACGTAGCGGGTGATCTGGTCGAGGGCGTCCATGGGCAGGAACAGCCGGTCGCCGGGCTGTCCGCGCTTGCTCGGGGCGTACTCGACCACGAGGTACTCGCGGGTCGTGCCGGCGACCGTGCGCTGGAGCATCTCTATATAGCGTCCGACGCCGTGCGCGTCGTGGACGACGTAGTCGCCGGCCTTCAGCTCCAGCGGATCGATCTGGTTACGGCGCCGCGTGGGCATCTTCCTGGACGCCTTGTCGACGTCGGCCTGCCCCGACAGATCGCCGGCGGTGAAGACCACCAGGGGCGGCTGGACGATCTTGAAGCCGTGCGGCAGGTCGGCCACCAGCACCTCGACGCGGCCGGCGAGGTCGGCGTCCGCGAGGACCTCGCGCATGCGGGCCGCGCGTCCCGGGGAGTCGGCGACCAGGACCGCCGCGGCACCGGCGCCGACGGCGTCCCGGATCGCGTCGAGAGCCCGCTCGGTGTCGCCGCGGAAGGTCTCCCCCGCGACCGCCGCGACCTGGCGGGAGGCCGGGTCCTCGGCGAAGGCGGACAGGGTCCACCAGGCGTGCCCGCGGTCGAGCGCGGTCGTGCGCACGTCGGAGAGGCTGCGGTAGGCGGACGCCCCCAGGTCGATCGGCGCCTTGCCCCCCTCGGCCGCCGCCGCCCAGGACGCCGCCAGGAACTCCTGCGAGGTGGCGTGCAGCTCGAGCGCGCGGGCGCGCACCTTCTCGGGGTCGCTGACTGCGACGATCGTGTCGCCCGGGACGACGTCGACCAGCAGTTCGAGGCCGTCGACGAGGGCTGGCGAGAGCGCCTCCATCCCGTCCACCGCGTGGCCCTCGGCGACGCGCTCGAACAGCTCGCGCAGGTGCCCGGGGATCTGGCCGTTTTGGGCGTGCGCGCGGGCTCGGGCACGGACAGCGTCCGTGATCAGGAGCTCGCGGCAGGGGTACGCCGTGATCTCCGGCAGCGTGTCGGGGTCGGAGCGCTGGTCGGCGACCTGGAAGTGGCGGATCTCGTCGACCGTGTCGCCGAAGAAGTCGATGCGGACCGGGTGCTCCTCGGTCGGCGGGAACACGTCGACGATGCCGCCGCGGACGGCGAACTCGCCGCGCCGCTCGACCAGATCGACACGCACGTAGGCGGCATCGGCGAGCGCACGGGCGAGGGCGTCGATGTCGAAGTCCTCACCGGCGACCACGGTGACGGGAAGCAGGTCGCCGAGCCCCTTGACCTGCGGCTGCAGCACCGCGCGGACGGGGGCCACGATCACGTGGGGCGGCGGCAGTTCGTCGTTGCCCGCCAGGCGGCGCAGGACGGACAGGCGGCGTCCGACCGTGTCCGAGCGGGGCGAGAGCCGCTCGTGGGGCAGGGTCTCCCAGGCCGGGTAGTAGGCGACGGCGTCGGTGCCCAGGATCGAGCCCAGGGACGCCGTCAGCGACTCTGCCTCGCGGTAGGTCGAGGTGATCAGCAGGATCGGACGGCTCGTGGACGCCAGCGCGGCGACCAGCAACGGCCTGATGGCTTCGGGGGACGCGATGTCAAGGGCCGTGATCGCGCCCGAGCGGGCGTCCTCGAGAGCCTCGGCGACGGCGGGCTCGGAGGCGACGAGTTCGACCAGGCCCGCGAGATTCACCGGGTCAGTGTAGTGGGGGCGCCGGGACCGGCCTGCTCAGGAGTTGAAGCGGTTCTGCGCCTCGGGGAGGCCAAGAGAGATCAGGGCCTCGACGGCGTCTGCGGCGCGTCCGACTTCGAGGGCCAGGGCCTCGCGGACCGCCGACGGAAAGGGCGTCAGGACGAAGTCGGCCGGGTCCTGGCGGCCGGGGGGGCGTCCGATGCCGAACCGGACGCGATAGAAGTCGCCGGTGCCCAGATGGGCCCGGATCGATTTGAGCCCGTTGTGGCCGTTGTCGCCGCCGCCGAGCTTGAGGCGCAGCTGGCCGAAGTCGATGTCCAGTTCGTCGTGGACGACCACCGTGTGCGCCGGGTCGATCTTGTAGAACGTGGACGCCTTCCGCACGGCGATGCCGGACTCGTTCATGTACGTGCGCGACTTGAGCAGGACGACGCGCTCGGCGTCCGCGCCGACACCGCCGATGCCGGACGCCGTCAGTCGCGTCTCGCACACCTCGGCCCGCATGAGACGGGGCGCCGTGAAGGACGCCCGCGCCCGGCGCGCCAGTTCCTCGACCACCAGGTAGCCGGCGTTGTGCCGGTGAGAAGCGTAGGTCGGGCCCGGATTGCCGAGCCCGACCACAAGCCATGCCACCAAGGGACTACTCGGCCTCGCCGGCCTCGGACTCCTCCGCGGCCTCGCCCTCTTCGCCTTCCTCGGCCTCTTCGGCCTCGGCCTTCGGGACGGCGATCGTCAGGATCACGTTCTCGTCGGCCGCCTCGGCGCCGTGGTAGGACGCACCCTCGGGCAGCGTGAGATCGGCGACGGTGATCCGGTCGCCGGCGCCCAGGCCCGCGATGTCGATCTCGATGCGCTCGGGGATGTGGGTCGCCTCGACCTCGAGGGCCAGCGACTGCTGGTCCATGTTGAGGACCAGGTCGGTCGCGGCCAGCTCGCCGACGACGTGCAGCGGGACCTCGACGGTGACCTTCTCGCCGCGGCGGACGATGATCAGGTCGACGTGGTCGAGCGTGCCGCGGATCGGGTCGCGCTGCACCTGCTTGGGCAGGGCCAGCTGCTGCTTGCCGCCGAGGTCGAGCGACAGCAGGGCGTTCGCCGTGCGCAGCGCGAGCAGCGTCTCGTGGGCGGGCAGCGTCACGTGCACCGGATCGGTGCCGTGGCCGTACAGCACCGCGGGGACCTTGCCCGCGCGGCGGATGCGGCGCGACGCGCCCTTGCCGAATTCGTTGCGCGGCTCCGCCGCGATCTGGATCTCGTTGGCCATCTTCTTCTCCTACCACCTTGCGTTCCGGGCCCGGCAAGGGAGGACGCCTTGTCGATCACGGGCTCGTAGGCCCCTCGCCGAGGTAACCGGCGCAGTCTATCGGGTCGGCGTCCGAGCTTCGAAATCCGGTTCGCGGGGAGAGATTCCGGACGCCGCCGGTGCGGTCGGACTCAGTGCGACAGCAGCGAGGTCACCGAGCCGTCGGTGAACACCTCCTGGATCGCCTTGGCGATCAGGGGGGCGATCGAGAGGACGGTCATCTTCGGGATGGCGTCCACGTCGGCGACCGGCAGCGTGTTGGTGACGATGACCTCCTCGAAGTCGGACTCGTTGAGCCGCTCGATCGCCGGGCCGGACAGGATCGGGTGCGTCGCGGCGCAGATCACCTTGTCGGCGCCGTGGTCCTTGAGGACGCGGGCCGCGCCGCAGATCGTTCCGGCGGTGTCGATCATGTCGTCGACCAGCAGGCAGACGCGTCCCTCGACGTCGCCGACGACCTCGCCGACGGCCACCTCGTTGGCCTTGTTGGGGTCGCGCCGCTTGTGGATGATCGCCAGCGGCGCGCCAAGCCGGTCGGTGTACATGTCGGCCAGGCGGACGCGTCCGGCGTCCGGCGAGACGATCGTCATCCGCTCGAGCGGGTAGTGCGTCTTGATGTAGTCGCACAGCACCGGCATGGCCATCAGGTGGTCGACGGGGCCGTCGAAGAAGCCCTGGATCTGCGCGGCGTGCAGGTCGACCGACATGAGCCGGTGCGCCCCGGCGACCTTGTAGAGGTCGGCGACCAGGCGCGCCGAGATGGGCTCGCGGCCGGCGTGCTTCTTGTCCTGACGTCCGTAGGGGTAGAACGGCGAGACCACTGTGATGCGCTTCGCGGAGGCCCGCTTCAGCGCGTCGATCATGATCAGCTGCTCCATCAGCCACTCGTTGACCGGCGCCGGGTGGGCCTGGATGACGAAGGCGTCCGCGCCGCGCACCGACTCCTCGAAGCGCACGTAGATCTCGGAGTTCGCGTACGTGACCTGCCTGGTCGGCACCAGCTCGACCTTCAGCAGCTCGGCGATCTCCTCGGCGAGTTCGGGGAACGCGCGCCCGCTGCAGAGCATCAAATGCTTGTCATTCGGCCTTGTGATGCCGCTCACTCGCCATCCCCTCGCGCACGCGTCCCGTCGTCGCGGGTCATCCTAGTTGTGTCCGGACGCCGCCGAGCCGGCGGTCTCTTCCCTGGTACCGGCGACCACGTGCTCATCGCGCGCGGTCAGCGGCGGGACGCGCTCTCCGGCGTCCACGTGCGCGGCGCGCAGCTCGACGAAGGCGCCGACGCGGGCGTCCGCCTCGACCTCGGTGCCGGGCCGCAGGTGGGCGTACGGGCCGACGCACGCCCGGTCGCCGACGGTGGCGAGCAGCCCGTGGGTACGGACGACGATGGCGTCGCAGCCGATCTCGGCGTCCCGCAGCGTGGTGTCGGGCCCGATCGTCGCGCCGGAGCGGATCGTCGTGGCGCCTTCTAGTTGCGTCCCCGGCAGGAGGGTGACGTCGGGTTCGATGTCGACGCCGTCCTCGATCCAGGTGGTGGCGGGGTCGACGATCGTGACGCCGGCCCGCATCCAGCGCTCGCAGATGCGCTGGTTGAGGATGCGGCCGAGCACCGCCAGCTGCGAGCGGTCGTTGACGCCCTCGGCCTCCCAGGGGTCGTCGAGCACCATCGGGTGGACGTGCTTGCCCTGGCCGCGTGCGAACCCGACGACGTCGGTCAGGTAGAGCTCGCCCTGGGCGTTGTCGGTGGTCAGGGACGCCAGCCCGGCGCGCAGCGTGTCGGCCTCGAAGACGTAGATGCCCGCGTTGATCTCGCGGATCGCGGCCTGCTCGGGCGTGCAGTCCTTGCGCTCGACGATGCCGACGACCTCGCCGTCGTCGTCGCGCAGGATGCGTCCGTACGCGCCGGCGTCCTCGAGCACGGTCGTGAGGACCGTCACGGCGTCGAGGCGATCACGATGGACGCCGACGAGCGACTTCAGCGTGTCCCCGGTGAGCAGCGGGACGTCGCCGTAAGTGACGACGATCTCGCCGGCCAGCTCAGGGAGGACGGCCAGGCCGGAGCGGACGGCGTCCCCGGTGCCGCGCGGGCTCTCCTGGACGGCGATCGTCACGTGCGGGGCGATATCGGCTAGGTGAGCCTCGACCTGGTCGCGCTGGTGACCGACGACGACCACGAGGTGCTCGGGCGAGAGCGCACCGGCGGCGTCCACGGCGTACGACAGCAGCGAGCGGCCGGCGACCTTGTGCAGGAGCTTGGAGGTCTGCGACTTCATCCGTGTGCCCGCGCCCGCCGCAAGGACGATGACCGCGGCCACTCCGCGCTCCGGGACCGTGGCCTCCGACTCCGCCGGTGCTGTCATGTCGACTCCTCCTGCTCGCCCGGATCGCTCGGGTGGATGCGCTCCCCGGGTAGGAGTCGAACCTACTTCGCTAATCCTGATTCAAAGTCAGGCGGGCCCTGCCGAAAGACCAACCGGGGATCGGGCCCGCAAGGGGCTCGATCAGGCAGTTTACGGGGGCAGGGGACGCCGTCGCATCCCAGGCGCGTGCGACGGGATCGGTCGCGGGCGGTTGCGCGATCGGCCAGACTAGGCCGGTGAGCAGCAGTCCGGCCGTCCCGCGCGCCCGCCGCGCCCGCGTCCGGATGAGCCGGGCCGAGCGCCGCGAGCAACTCGTGGAGGTCGCCCGCGCCCTGTTCGCCGAGCGCGGCCTCGACGGCACCTCGGTCGAGGAGATCGCCGCGCACGCCCAGGTCAGCAAGCCGGTGGTCTACGAGCACTTCGGCGGCAAGGAGGGCCTGTACGCCGTCGTGGTCGATCGCGAGGTGCGTCAGCTGCACGACGCGATCGCAGCGGCGATCACCCGACCGGACGCCGACCCGCGTTCGCTCATCGAGCTCGGCACCATGGCGCTCCTCGACTACATCGAGGAGAACACCGACGGGTTCCGGATCATCTCCCGCGACTCCTCGCCCTACACGCAGGCGGGCAGCTACCAGACGATCCTGTCGTCGATCGCCAGCCGGGTCGAGGGCCTGCTCGCCGCCCAGTTCGACGACCGCGGCTATGATCCCGAGACCGCGCCGCTCTACTCGCAGATGCTCGTCGGGCTGGTCGCCCTGGCCGGCCAGTGGTGGGTCGACAACCGCGACGTCACCCACCTCGCCAAGCGCGAGGTGGCGACGCACCTGGTGAACCTCACCTGGAACGGCATGCGGCACCTCAAGCCCAACCCGCAGCTGCGCATGCGGGAGACACGGAGCGCTCCGGCGTCCGAGTGATCCTCGGGCTCAGGAGATCAGCCGGGCGCCATGCACCGGACCCGAGACGCGCCGCACCGTCCTGCACACCCCTGCCTGGCCGAGCCGGCAGGACAGGTCGATCGCGGCCTGCTCACTCGTGGCCAGGAACGCGACGGTCGGCCCCGATCCCGACAGCAGGGACGCCAGCGCGCCGGCCTCCAGCCCGGCGGCCATCGTGCGGGCCAGCTCAGGACGGAGGTCGAGCGCGGCGTCCTGCAGGTCGTTGACGAGGACGCCGGCGAGCGCCTCGGCGTCCCCGGACGCCAGCGCGCTCAGCATGCCGGCGGGCAGTTCGGGCCGTTCGGCGGTCGGGTTGAGCTCGTCGAAGCGCGCGAACACCGCGGGCGTCGACAGTTCGAAGTCGGCGAAGGCCAGCACCCAGTGGTAGATGCCGCGGGTCAGCACGGGGACGAGCCGGTCGCCGCGGCCGGTGCCGTAGGCGGTCTGGCCGAGCAGCGAGAACGGGACGTCGGCGCCGAGGCGTCCGCCCAGTTCGGCGAGTTCCTCGGGGGTGACGTCGAGGTCCCACAGCACGGACAGCGCCAGCAGGGCGGCGGCGCAGTCGGCCGACCCGCCGGCCATGCCGCCCGTGACCGGGATGCTCTTGCGGAGCGCGATCTCGGCGCCGGCGTCCGGCACGGTGTACTCGGAGGCCAGGAGCCGGGCGGCCTTGACGACGAGGTTGCGTCCGTCGGTGGGGACGAGCTCGGCCTGGGCCCCGGTGACCGAGACCGGGAAGAGGCCGGGCGAACCGGGACGCACCTCGACGTCGTCGAAGACGCTCACCGACTGGAAGACCGTGGCCAGGGGGTGGTAGCCGTCGTCCGAGCGCGGACCGACGCGCAGCGCCAGGTTGATCTTGCCCGAGGCGCGCACCCGCACCACGTCGGCGGCGCGGTCCATGCTCATGGGGCTTTCCTATCAACCTCAGCCCGGGCTGGGAAGCCGCTCGGCGATCCGGGCGAAGTCGGCGACCGTGAGGGTCTCCCCGCGCGCCTGGGGGTCGACGCCTGCGGCCTGCAGCGCCTCGGACGCCGCCGCGGACGACCCGAACAGCCCGGCCAGCGCGGCGCGCAGCATCTTGCGGCGCTGGGCGAAGGCGGCGTCGACGACGGCAAACACGTGCGCCCGGGACGCCGTCGTGGGCGGCGACGGACGCCGGACGATCCGCACCAGCCCCGATTCCACGTTGGGCACCGGCCAGAACACCGCCGGCGGAACGGTGCCGGCGCGGGCGGCGTCCGCGTACCAGGCCAACTTCACGCTGGGTACGCCGTACACCTTCGTGCCGGGGCCGGCGACGAGTCGGTCGGCGACCTCGAGCTGCACCATGACCAGGCCACGGGTCCAGGACTCGAAGCGCTCCAGCAGGTGCAGCAGCACCGGGACGCTCACGTTGTAGGGCAGGTTCGCGACCACCGCGGTGGGCTGCGGCTCGGGCAGCGTCTCGACGGCGAGGGCGTCCGCCTCGATGACCGTGAGGCGCGCGGCGGCGTCCGGCAGGCGCTGCTCGACCGTCTGCGGCAGCCGCCGCGCCAGGGCAGGCTCGATCTCGATCGCGGTGACGTGGCGCGCGGCGCCGAGCAGCCCGAGCGTCAGCGACCCCAGGCCCGGACCGATCTCGAGCACCGCGTCGTCGGGGCCCACGCCGGACGCCGCGACGATCCGCCGGACCGTGTTCGCGTCGTGGACGAAATTCTGCCCCCGCTGCTTGGTCGGCCGCAGGTCGAGCTCGGACGCCAGCGCCCGGATCGTCCGCGGGTCGAGCAGGCCGTCAGCCATCGGTCGCGCTCACACCGGGGCCCCAGTCGCCGAACAGCGCGGTCGCGTTGGCGTGCAGGGTGTGGCAGAGCGCCTCGAGGTCGTCGCCGCGCTCGGCGGCCATCGCACGCACGATGAACGGCACCAGATACGAGGCGTTCTCCTTGCCCCGGTGCGGTACCGGCGTCAGGTACGGCGCGTCGGTCTCGACGAGCAGCCGGTCGGGCGGGGTGACCCTCAGCACCTCCCGCAGCGCATCGTTGCCCTTGTAGGTGATGGTGCCCGGGAACGACAGGAACGCGTCGTGGGCCAGGCAGCGCCGCGCGAACGCGACATCGCCCGAGAAGCAGTGGAACTGCACCCGCTCCGGCCAGCCCTCGGCGTCCAGGACGTCGAGGATCGCACCATGGGCGTCCCTGTCGTGGATGACCAGCGCCTTGCCGAACGCCTTGGCGAACGCGATGTGCGCGGCGAAGCTGACCCGCTGCCGGCCCTGGCCCGCCTCGTCGCGGGTGCGGTAGAAGTCGAGTCCGGTCTCGCCGACGGCCCGCACCCGCTCGGACGCCGTCACCAGCGCCTCGATCGAGCGCAGGTGCTCGTCCAGGGACGCCCCCGCGCGCGCCGCGTCGTTCGGGTGCAGTGCGACGGTCGCCACGACCCCCGGGTGGTTCTCGGCGTTGACGATCGCCGACCGCGAGCTGGCGACGTCGCAGCCCACGTCCACGAGGCGGGTGACGTTCACGGCCGCCGCCAGCGGCACGGCCTCGTCGGCGCTCAGGCCGCCCTTGACCGTGGTCGACTCCAGGTGCGTGTGGGCGTCCGTCACCGGTGCCGGAAGCGGCTCGGGCGAGGGCGGACGGTTCGGCATGGTCCCCTCCTTCGTCGGGGCAGCCTACCGGGCGCGACCTCGCGGCCAGGGGTCAGCGCTCCCCCGTCAGGCCTCCTCGCGTCGCGCGGCCAGCGCAGCGTCGTAGAGGACGCCCCGGCTCACCCCGGTCTCGGACGCCACCGCAGCCACCGCCTCCTTGAACCGGACGCCCCCCGCGACCCGCTGCAGGACCGCACCGACGGCGTCCGGCAGCGACGCGGCGCGGGACGGCGCGCCGCCGATCACGACGGTGATCTCGCCGAGCACCTTCCCGGACGCCCACTCGAGCAGCTCGGCCAGCGGGCCGCGGCGGACCTCCTCGTAGGTCTTGGTCAGCTCGCGGCAGACCGCCGCGGGGCGGTCGGCGCCGAACGCTTCCGCGGCGTCGGCGAGGAACGCCTCGAGCCGGTGCGGTGCCTCGAAGAAGATCATCGTGCGCTCCTCGGACGCCAGCGCCCCGAGCCGGCGCCGCCGCTCGCCGCCCTTGCGGGGGGCGAAGCCCTCGAAGCAGAAGCGGTCCGACGGCAGCCCCGACAGGGCCAGCGCGGTCAGCACCGCCGAAGGGCCCGGCACCGCGGTCACCCGGTAGCCGCGCTCGACCGCGGCGGTGACGATGCGGAAGCCCGGGTCGGAGACCAGTGGCATGCCGGCGTCCGTCACCACGACCACCCGCTGCCCGGACGCCAGCGCCTCCAGCAGGGTGTCGACCCGGGCGGCCTCGTTGCCGTCGAAGTACGACACGACGGGCGCGGCGATACTCACCTGCAGCCGGGCGGCGAGCGCCTTGAGCCGGCGGGTGTCCTCGGCGGCTATCAGGCCGGCCCGCCGCAGTTCGCGGACGAGCGCGGGCGAGGCGTCCTCGGGATCGCCGATGGGCGTGGCGGCCAGCACGAGGACGCCGCCGGCCTGGGGGGACGCTGTGAGGGCATTCACGCTGCCCAGTATGGACAACGCCCGCGTCTAGGATGGCCCGCGTGACAAGCCCGGCTGCGTACGCCCCGCCCAGCACCGACGCCTGGCGGCCGCCGCGCGGTGGGGCGACCCGCCTGGCCAGGCCGCGCGTGTCCGAGTTGCCCACGATCGCCCGGCTGCGCGACTTCATGCCGGACGACGGCGTCCGCTCCTGGATTCTGACCGGCATCGTGACACTCGTTGCGTTCGTCATCCGGATCATCGGCATCGGCTACCCCAGCTACCTGATCTTCGACGAGACCTACTACGCCAAGGACGCCTATTCGCTGCTCCACTACGGCTACGAGCGCCAGTGGCCCGACCCGATGGAGACCACCAACAAGGCGTTCGTGAACGGCGACTACTCCTACCTGCAGGACGGACCGTCCTTCGTCGTGCACCCGCCGCTGGGCAAGTGGCTGATCGCGATCGGCGAGCAACTGTTCGGGGTCAACTCGTTCGGCTGGCGGTTCATGCCGTGCGTGTTCGGGGCCCTGCTGGTGCTGATGACGATCCGCCTGGCGCGCCGCGTGTCGCGCTCGACCATGGTGGGCGTCCTGGCCGGCATCCTGCTCACCTTCGACGGGCTGGCCTTCACGATGTCGCGGATCGCCCTGCTCGACATCTTCCAGGCGTTCTACATCGTCGCGGCGGTGGCGGCGGTGGTCGCCGACCGCGACTGGTTCCGCAACCGGCTGGCCGACGGGCTGACGCGCGCGGGGGCGTCCGATCTCGGGGGTGGCCTCGGCCCTCTGGTGCTGTGGCGTCCCTGGCGCTGGGTCGCCGGCGCGATGTTCGGCTGCTCGATCGCGGTGAAGTGGAACTCGATCTACGTGCTGGCCGTCTTCGGCCTGCTCTCGGTGCTGTGGGACGTCGGCGCCCGCCGCCTCGCCGGGGCCGACTTCCGATCGTGGCTGGCGCTGCTCTACGACGGCATCCCGGCGTTCGTGGCGATGGTGCTCGGCGCCGCCGTGGTCTACGTCGTCAGCTGGACGGGCTGGTTCGCGACCTCCGGCGGCTGGGACCGCGACTGGGGCGCCCAGAACCCCGACTCGTCGCTGGTCAGGGCGTTCGGGCCCGACATCGCCTCGTGGCTCTGGTACCACAAGGAGATCTACGACTTCCACACCGGCGACTTCATCAACCACGCGACGCATCCCTACAACGCGCACCCGGCCGGCTGGCTGCTGATGCTGCGCCCGATCGGCATCGACGCGGTCAACGGCATCAAGAACGGCACGGACGGCTGCGAGGTCGCGTCCGGCGACTGCCTGCGGGTCATCTCCGGCATGGGGACGCCGCTGCTGTGGTGGTTCGCGGCGCTCGCCCTGATCGTCGCCTGCGTGTGGTGGCTCGCCGGGCGCGACTGGCGCTTCGGCGTCCCGGTGCTGGGGGTGGCGTCCACGTGGCTGCCCTGGGTGTGGCAGGGGGTGACGACGACCCGGCCGCTGTTCTTCTTCTACGCGATCACGATCGTGCCGTTCACAGTCATCGGCCTGGCGATGGTGCTCGGGCTGATGCTGGGGCGTGCGCGAGGTCCCGGACGCCGCCGCGCCGCCATCGTCGCCGGGCTGGTGGTGGCGCTGGTCGTCCTCGACTTCGGGTACATGTACCCGGTGCTCACCGACATGCTGCTGCCGTACAACGACTGGCTGACGCGCATGTGGCTGCACTCCTGGATCTGACGATGCTCTGGCGGCGGGCGGTGGTGGCGGCGTCCCTGGGGGCGGCGCTGGCGCTGTCGGCGTGCACGGTGCCGGGGACCCCCCAGCAGAGCCCGGCGGTCACCACGCCGGTGCCGGCTGGCGGCGTCAACGGCCGGGCCGCCGACCAGCTCGCCGAGGGCGGGCTCCTCCGGCTGGCGATCTCGGCGGCCCCGACCCAGTGGAACCCCTTCAGCACCGCCGGCGGCACGACGAGCGCGGACGTCCTGCGCGGGCCGCTGTCGGGGCAGGCGTTCCTGTTCGACGCATCGGGGACGCCGCGGCCCAACCCCGACTACCTGGTCTCGGCGACGGCGTCGGGGTCGCCGACGGTGGTGACCCTGCGGCTCAACCCCCTGGCCGTGTGGGGCGACGGGGTGGCGATCACCGCCGCCGACTGGGTGGCGACCTTCAAGGCCTACCGTGCGGCCCAGGAGCGGCACACCGCCCGCTCGCTGGCGGGCTGGGAGAGGGTCGCCGGCGTGCGGCAGGGGGCCGACGACCACGAGGTCGTGGTCACCTTCACCGGTGACGTCCCCGACTGGACGGAGCCGCTCGTCGAGCTGCCCGCGCGCGCGTCCTCGGTGGCGGACGCCGCGACGTTCGACCACGGGTGGTCGGACTACCGCGCCGACTGGTTCGCCGGGCCCTACGTGGTCGCCCACGTCGACCAGGTCCAGCAGCTCTGGACGCTGGAGCCCAACCCGCGCTGGTGGGGCACGACGCCCCGCCTGGACCGCATCTTCGTGCGCATCGTCAGCCCGGACGCCCTGGCCAGCACCGTCGCCGCCGGCGAGTTCGACCTGTACTCGCCGGGCCGCGAGGACGCCCTGCTGGCGCTGGCGCGGACGGCCCCCGACAGTGCCGTCCGCACGGCGCCGGGTACCTCCGGGCGGTCGCTGACGCTCTCGCTCGAGGGGCCGCTGGCCGACCGGAAGCTGCGCCAGGCGATCGTCCGGGGCATCGACCGGGCCAAGCTCGCGCGCGCTGCGCTGCGCTCCGCCGAACCCAACCCGACCCTGTGGTCGAACCACCTGATGCTGCCCCAGCAGGCCGGCTACCTGGATGCCTCCACCGCGACCGGGCTCGACTACGACGCCCGCGCGGCCGCGCAGGCGCTCACCGACGCCGGCTGGCCGCTGGTGGGCGGCGTCCGCACCGGGGCGTCCGGGGCCTTGACGCTGACCGTCGGCGTCCGCACGGGGGACGCCCGGGCCGAGGCCGAGGCGTCCTCGATCGCGGCGGACCTGACCGCGCTGGGCATCACGGTCCGGACGGTGAGCTCGGGCGCCGACCTGACCCCGGTCAGCGTCGCGGTGCCCCGCTATCCGCTGCGCGGCGTCGCCGGACGCTTCGCGAGCGTCCCGGGGCTGGCCGAGCTCGTCGTCGGCATGGACTCGAACCTGGACGCGTCCGCGCGCCTCGGGCAGGCGACGCAGGCGGCGCGCCTGCTGTGGCAGGACGCCCGCACGCTGCCGCTCTACGTCGAGCCCGACGTCGTGGTCGTCCGGACGCGACTGGCCAACCTGGGAGCGTCCGGCTACGCCTCGACAACCTGGGCCGATGTGGGGTTCACCTCCTGAAACACGCCGACGAGACGGCGCCCGGGACGTGGAAACGCGTCCACTAGGCTCGCCGCGACCCGACGACGAAGGACGCGACCCATGGCGCTGTGGACCCTGCACGGAGACGGAACCCTGAAGCCCGGTGAGGTCGTGGCACCGCACGAACGGCTGAGCTGGGGCAAGACCGCGGGCTTGGGCGCGCAGCACGTCGTCGCGATGTTCGGGGCCACGTTCGTCTTCCCGTTGCTGATGGGCCTCAACCCCCAGCTCGCGGTGATGATGTCGGGCGTCGGCACCCTGCTGTTCCTGCTGATCGTCAAGGGACGCGTCCCGTCGTACCTGGGCTCGTCGGCGTCCTTCGTGGGCGTGTCGACCGCGATCTACGGCGCCGGCGGCAACCCGAGCGACGTGACCGGCGCCATGCTCTGGGTCGGGGTCGCGCTGCTCGCGACCGGACTCGTGATCCAGGCGGCAGGGGCGAGGGTGATCCACCGGGCGCTGCCGCCGGTGGTGACCGGCGCTGTCGTGATGCTGATCGGCTTCAACCTGGCGCCCGTGGTGGCGGGCACCTACTGGCCGCAGGATCAGTGGACCGCCCTCATCGTCATGCTCGTGGTGGTGGTGCTCAGCGTCGGCGTCCGGGGCTTCATCGGACGCATCGCGATCTTCCTGTCGCTCATCATCGGCTACGTGCTGTCGTGGGTGTTCGACCTGGTGCTCGGGCCGATCACGAGCTACTCCGCGGCGGCGGGCGAGGTGACGACGCACCAGCGGGTGGACTGGTCCGGGGTCGCGTCGGCCCCCTGGTTCGGGCTGCCGCCGATGACCGACCTGACGAACTGGAAGCTCCACGCTTCTACCAATGTCGTGGGGTTCCACCTGCCGAACTTCAACCTCGCGTTCATCCTGGTCGCGCTGCCGGTCGTCATCGCGCTGATCGCGGAGAACACCGGGCACGTCAAGGCGGTCGCCGAGATGACCGGCTCGAACCTCGACCAGGACATGGGCCGCGCGATCGCCGCCGACGGCATCTCGTCGGTGCTCGCGACCGCGGTCGGCGCCGGGCCCACGACGACCTACGCCGAGAACATCGGCGTGATGGCGGCCACCCGCGTCTACTCGACGGCGG
>DAIRTI010000051.1:0-20937 GCA_036803965.1 Propioniciclava sp. | reverse complement strand
CCGGCCTGATCCGCGCCGTCGAGAAGTTCGACTACACCAAGGGCTTCAAGTTCTCGACCTACGCCACGTGGTGGGTGCGGCAGTCGATCTCGCGCGGCATCGCCCAGCAGGGCCGCATCGTCCGCCTCCCCGTGCACGTCGCCGAGCAGATCAACCAGGTCTCGGCCGTCCGCCGCACGCTGGAGCGCAAGCTCGGCCGCGAGCCCGAGGTCGAGGAGATCGCCGCCGAGCTCGGCCGCGAGGTCGAGGAGATCATCGACCTGCTCCGGCTGTCCCGCGACCACGTCAGCCTGGACGCTCCGGTCGAGGCCGACGGCGACACCGCGCTCGGCGACCTGCTGGCCCGCGACACGGCCCCCGGCCCCGACGACGTCGTCCTGGACGCCGTCGACCGTGGACGCCTGGAGGAACTGCTCAGCACGCTGGACGCCCGCTCCGCCGACGTCGTCCGCCGTCGCTACGGCCTCCTCGACGGACGCCAGGCCAAGCTCGCCGACATCGCGCAGATCTGGGGCATCACCGCCGAGCGCGTGCGGCAGATCGAGCGGCACGCCATCGCCAAGCTGCGCGACAAGAGCATCGCGGCCTGACGTTCACCCCTTGATCCAGGGCACAGCCTCGGGGGTGTCCTCGCTGGGCAGCACCCTGATCAGCCCTTCCTGGGCACAGGACGCCCCGAGGACGCCGCCCGAGTACAGGCGTCCGATCGAGAATCCGAGACCGTTGGACGCCGACGGCGACAGTTGGTCGTAGAGCACCCAGCCGTCGGCCCGGATCGCCCGGTGGAACCACATCGAGTGGTTGATCGTCGCCATCTGCATGCGCGGGCTGTAGAAGTCGATGTCGTGCGGCACGGTCGCCACCGCGAGGATCGTCAGGTCTGACGCATAGGCGAGCACCTGCTGGTGCAGCCGCGGATCGTCGCCCAGGGCGTCCACGGTCTTGACCCAGACCGTCATGCGCGCGGTCGACTCCAGCGGGTTGTCCATCGAGGAGTCGACGTAGCGGATGTCCAGGACGCCCCACTCGTCCTCCCAATGCTGCTTGCCGGCGCGGGAGTTGCGCGCGAGGACGTCCGCGAGCGGCGGGCACTGGCTCGGGGGCACCGGTGGCGAGTACGGCGCCATCTGGTGCTCCAGGCCGGGCTCGGGCGTCTTGAACGAGCCCGAGCACACGAAGATGTCCCGGCCACCCTGCTCGGCGACGACCCGGCGCGTCGAGAAGCTGCGGCCGTCGCGGGTCGCCGTGACGTGATAGTCGATGGGGCCGGCCGTCGAGCCCGGACGCAGGAAGTAGCCCGACAGCGAGTGGCACAGGCGCTCGTCGTGAATCGTGCGGTAGGCGGCCGCCAGCGCCTGGGCCAACACCTGGCCGCCGAACGATCGCTGCATGTTCGTCGACGGGTGCTGGCCCCTGAACTCGTTGCAGCCCAGGTCCTCCAGGTCGAGGATCTCCAGCAACTCGTCGATCTGCTGCGGCATCCGCGTCACGCCTCCCCGGGGTTCTCGTCCTGCTCGGCCAGGAAGCGCTCGACGACGCGGCCGATCTCGTCGGCGGTGGGCACCTGCGCGCCCTTGGCCTGCAGTTCGTCGTAGCCCGCCTCCAGACCGGCCACCAATTGGGCCAGCTCGGAATCGCCGTCCAGCTCGCTGTCGAGCGCCTGCAGCGTGGCGGCCGAGGTCTCCTCCAGATCGTCGGTCGGCAGGGTGACGCCGACGGCGTCAGAAATCAGCTGCGCGACGCGCAGGGCGGCCGGGGCGAACGTGCCCTGGGCGAGGTAGTGCGGGACGTGCGCGACGAAGCCGCGTGCGGGCAGGTCCAGCTCGCCGGCCCGCACCTCGAGCAGGGCCGAGAAGCTGCCGGGCACCGACACGCGGTCGATGAAGATCGGGTTCTCGGCGGTCAGGTCGGCCCGAGTGCCGTGCGTGGTCACCAGCAACGGACGCGTGTGCGGGACGCCCATCGGCACCCCGGTCGCGGTGACCAACTGCGTCACGCCGAGGCCGCGGACGACGTCCAGGATCGCCGCCACCGCCCGCGCCCACTGCGAGTCGGGCTCGGGGCCGGCGAGGAGCAGGAAGTCGCGACCGGCGGCGTCCGTGACCTTGTGCAGTGTCAGCGCGGGCATGACGGCGTCGATCCAGCGGCTGGTGTCGAACGTCATCGACGGACGCCGCGAGCGGTAGTCGTGCAGCTGGTCGCAGTCGAACTCCACGACCGGCGTGTGCTCGCAGTGTTCGAGGATCTGCTCGCTCAGGGTGCGGGTGACGCCGCCGGCGTCCACGTAGCCCTCCAGCAGGTGCAGCAGCACCGCACCGCTGTTCTGAACGCTCGCCCAGGCCTCGGGCGAGAAGGTGTACAGCGAGCGCGGGTCCATCACGCCCGACACTCTATTCCGACCCGACGAGCGCCGAGAGCGCGTCGATCGCCGAACGCACACGCTTGGCCGACACCGGCTGCGCGGTGCCCAGCGACTGGGCGAACAGGCTGACCCGCAGCTCCTCCAGCAGCCAGCCCACGGCGGCGGCCTCGGCGGGCAGCTCGCCGACCGGGAAGCGGTCGGTGGCGGCGGCGTAGGCGTCCTCGAGGGCGGTGATCGTGTCGAGGCCCTGGCGTTCGCGGGCGGGATGGGTGTCCCAGGCGGCGACGCGGTTGGCGGCGGCGTGCAGGTAGCGCTCGAGGGCGGTGAAGTGCGGCTCGGGGGTGGCCGCGACGAAGCCGGAGAACAGCAGGTTGTCGAGCTGGGCGCGGACGTCGGAGGCGCTCTCCGAGGGCCCGCGGCGGTCGAGCTCGCGGACGACGGCGGCCCGGCGGGCGAGGATGCGTCCGGCGACGGCGGCGACGCGCTGCATGGCGTTGGCGACGTCGGGACGGACTTGATCGACCACGCGCGTGAAGGCCGCCTCGTCGCGGACCGTGTCAGGGTCGATGCGGCGGGCCGCGATCAGGTCTCCGGTGGCCTTGAGACGGGCGTCGGCGAGCAGGTCGGCCAGCGTGCCGTACGGGCTCGACGACAGCGCCAGCTTGGTGTCGTTGGACATGTGCGCGAACACAGAGCGGGTCGGGTCGGGCGAGACGAGCGTGACGAGGCGGCGCAGGCCGAGGGCCTGCCAGCGGGACGCCCGGGCGGGTGTGTCGGCCACCTTGACCCCCACGCGGTCGCGCAGGTCGACCAGCGCCGGGTAGCCGAGCAGCGTCGCCGGCTCGGACGCCAGCTCGACCGTCGTCGGCAGGACGCCGAACTGCCAGCTGGTGGCGCCGGGGTGCGTGAGCCCGGGCGCGGCCGCGTTGAGGCGGCGGCTCAGGGCGGGCGCGAACTCGGTGCGCAGCGCGTCGAAGTCCTTGCCGTGGCCCAGTTCGCGCTCGGTGGCGGTCTTGGTGGCGTCCGTGACGACGAACGTGACGCGCAGGTGGCCGGGAAGGGCGTCCAGGTCGAAGTCGGACGCCGCGACGCGCACCCCGGACAGGGTCGTGAGGGCCTGCGCGGCGGCGTCCGGGAAGGGCCTGGCTGCCAGGTCGGGGCGTCCGGCGAGGTAGTCGAGGACGCGGCGTCCCCAGTCGGGGGCGGGCACGAAGTTGACCCGCTTGGCCTTGGGCAGGTGGCGGATCAGCTCGGTGGCCAGCTCGAGGCGCAGCCCGGGGACCTGCCAGCTGAAGGGGGCGGCGTCCACCTGGTTGAGCATCGAGACGTCGAGGTCGACGGTGACGCCGTCGCGGCCCTCGCCGGGGTCGAAGGTGTAGGAGACCGGCAGGCGATTGTCGCCGGCCACCCACTCGTCGGGGAAGGACGCGGCGTCGAGGCCGCCGGCGGCGTCCGAGGTGACGTCGTCGAGGCTCAGGTCGAGGAAGTGCTCGTCGGAGCGGCGCTTGTCGCGCCACCAGCGGTCGAAGTGGGCGACGGTGGTGATGCCCGCCGGGACGCGGGCATCGTAGAAGTCGAAGATCGCCTGGTCGTCGACGAGGTCGCGGCGGCGGGTGCGCTCCTCGAGGTCCTCGGCCTCGCGGCGCAGCACCTCGTTGCGGGCGAAGAAGTGGTGGCGGGTGCGCCACTGCCCCTCGACCAGCGCCGAGCGGATGAACACCTCGCGGGCCACGACGGGGTCGATGCGTCCGTAGCTGACGGTGCGTCCGGCCACGATCGGGACGCCGAGCAGGTTGACCCGCTCGTCGGCCACGCACTGGCCCCCGGACGCCGACCAGCGCGGCTCGGAGTAGGTGCGCTTGATCAGGTGCTCGCCGACGGCCTCGATCCACTCGGCGGTGACGGGCGCCACCGTGCGCGCCCACAGCCGGGAGGTCTCGACGAGCTCGACCGCCATCACCAGCGGCGGCTCGGCCTTCGCCGCCGCCGAGCCGGGCTGGATCGCGAACCGGGTGCCGCGGGCGCCGAGGTATTCGGCGATGGGACGCCGTCCGCGCGGCTTGGGCCAGGGCCTGCCGGACTGCCGGGCCGTCGCCGCGGCGTCCAGGAGGCCGACGTGACTGAGCAGGCCGGACAGGACCGCGATGTGGAGCCCGTCGGCGTCGGGTGTGGCGGGTGAGGTGCCGAGGCCTAGTTCCTTGCAGACGTCGCGGAGCTGTGTGGTGAGGTCCTGCCACTCGCGGACGCGCAGGTAGTTGAGGTACTCGTCGCGGCACATCCGCCGGAAGGCGTTGCCGGACAGCTCGCGGCGGGCCGTCCGCAGGTGGCGCCACAGCCGCAGGATCGCGGCGATGTCGGAGGGGTCGGCGGTCTCGGTGCCATCGGCGTCCACCGTGCGCCAGAAGCGGCGGTGGAGGGCGTCGGCCTCCTGCTGGTGATCATTGGGGCGTTCCCGGACGTCCGGGATGGCCAGCGCCGCGACGACGGCGGTGGCGTCCTTGAGGCAGCCGCGGGCGTCCGCCTCGACCAGCATCCGGCCGAGCCGCGGGTCGACGGGCATGCGGGCCAGGAGGCGTCCGACGGGGGTGAGCCGGACCGACCCGCCGCGGTGCTCGGCTTTGGCCAGGGCGCCCAGCTCGTTGAGGAGCCGCATGCCGTCGCGGACCTGTCCGGCGTCCGGGCGCTCGACGAACGGGAAGTCTTCGATGGCGCCCAGGCGGGCGTCCGCCATCTGCAGGATGACCGACGCGAGGTTCGTGCGCAGGATCTCGGGCTCGGTGAATTCGGGGCGCGAGGCGTAGTCGTCCTTGGAATAGAGCCGGATGCAGACGCCGGGCCCGAGGCGTCCGCAGCGGCCGGCGCGCTGGTTCGCGGACGCCTGCGAGACGGCCTCGATCGGCAGCCGCTGCACCTTGGTGCGGGCGGAGTAGCGGGAGATGCGCGCGAAGCCGGGATCGACGACGTAGCGGATGCCGGGGACCGTCAGCGACGTCTCGGCCACGTTGGTGGCCAGCACGACGCGCGTCCCCCGGTGGGCCGAGAACACCCGTTGCTGCTCGTGGGCCGACAGTCGGGCGTACAGCGGCAGGACCTCGACGTCGCGCAGCTTCAGCGCGGAGACGGCGTCCGCGGCGTCGCGGATCTCGCGCTCGCCGGAGAGGAACACGAGGATGTCGCCTCCGCCGAGCGCGTGCAGGGTCGACACGCCCGAGGCGATGCCGTCGATCATGTCGGAGTCCGGATCGGCGAGCGGCTCGTAGACGACGTCGACCGGGTAGGTGCGTCCGGAGACCTCGACGATCGGCGCCCCGTCGAAGTGCTCGCTGAACCGTGCCGTGTCGATGGTCGCGGAGGTGATGATCACCTTCAGTTCCGGACGCCGCGGCAGCAGCTGCTTGAGGTAGCCGAGCAGGAAGTCGATGTTGAGGCTGCGCTCGTGGGCCTCGTCGATGATGATCGTGTCGTAGGCCCGCAGGTCGCGGTCGTGCCCGATCTCGGCGAGCAGGATGCCGTCGGTCATCAGCTTGATCGCCGTGGAGCGTCCGGCCCGGCGGGTGAACCGCACCTGGTAGCCGACGGTCTGGCCGATCTCGGAGCCGAGCTCGTACGCGATGCGCTCGGCCACCGACCTGGCCGCGATGCGGCGGGGCTGGGTGTGCCCGATGCGCTTGCGGCCCGCCGCCAGGCAGATCTTGGGCAGCTGCGTGGTCTTGCCCGAGCCGGTCTCGCCGGCGACGACAACGACCTGGTGGGCGTCCAGCGCGGCGCGGATCTCGTCGACGGCGGCGCTGATCGGCAGCTCGTCGGGGAACGTGATCGCGGGAACCATAGCCTGCCAACCCTACCCGCGACCCGCACGCGCGGGCAGCCGCTACTTGTGCCGGATCAGCCCCAGCGTGCAGCTGGAGTGCGCCATCAGTCCGCGGACGACGCCGCCCAGGCTGTAGGTCGGGAACGACGGGTGGACGCCGACGATCAGCAGGTCCAGCTCCTCCGACATCGCGACCAGCTCGTCGATCGGGCTGCCGTAGCGCACGTCGACCTCGACCTTGACGTCGGGGATGGTCTGCCGCAGCGAATCGACGGCGGCCTCAACCCGGGCCCGCACGTCGTCGACGGCCTTTGTCAGCTGCTCGTCGCTGGGGGCCCCACCGCCGAACAGGCGGCTCTGCGGCTTCTTGACGACCGTCAGCACCTGGACGCGGTCGCCGAGACGGCGAGCCCGCTTCATGGCCCACTCGACGGCGACGATGCCGTGGGCCCCCGGGTCCAGCCCGACGCCGATCGCGTTCTGCGGCGCGTCGGTGCGGTTCAGGTCGGAGGTCATCACCACCGGGCAGCCCGCCGTGCCGGCCAGCCCGACCGCGGTCGAGCCGACGAACAACGAGTGGGCGCCGCTCTCGGCGCGGCGCCCGACGACGACCAGCGACGACGTCTCGGACAGGCGCGACAGCACCGCGGCCGGCTGACCGACCAGGCACTCGGTCTCGATCTTCTCCAGTGGGACGCCGCGGGCGTGGGCGATCTCGCGGGCGCGTTCGAGCAGTTCCAGACCGCCGCGCCGGACCGCTTCGACGTCGAACACGATGCCCCAGGCGCTGTTCAGGACGGTGTCGTCCACGGCGTACACGATGTGCAGGACGCCGCTGCGGACGGCGGCCTCGGTGGCGGCGAACTCGAGGGCGGCCATGCTGTCGTCTGAGCCGTCGAAGCCGATCAGGATCCGGATGTCGGGCGTGGTCATGGTTCCTCCGTCCTGGTCAGTCCGCCGAGACGGACCGGCCCGAGTAGGCGTGCGGGGTGATCTGAAGGGTGAGGTCGCTGTGGCCGGGCGCCCATGCCCGGCACAGGCCGTCGGGCCAGTCGCCCTGCCAGGCGGCCGCGGCGCCCCGGACCAGGACGCTCCACCCGGTGAGGGTCTCGCCGTCGATGTCGTCGACCTCGAACGCCACGTCGGCGGGCTCGGCTGCCAGCTCGCTCAGCAGGCCGCGGGCCGCGGCGTGGAAGCCGATGCGTCCGTCGTCGTGGACGCCGTAGGTCACGGGCAGCGTCACCAGGCCGGCCGAGGAGGGCCAGCTGACGCGTCCGATCGTCGCGTCGCGCAGCAGCCGGCGGCACTCCTCGGGCTCGACCGTGAGGAAGTGGCCGGGGCTCTCGACCGGGACCCCTGCGCTCATGTTCGTAGGCTAGCGCTCCGGCGCCACTAGCGGCGATTCCCCGGATGGGACGCCTCAACCGGCCCCTGGGGCGTCCGGCCGGGGACCGTCGTCGGCGAACGTCGTGCGGCCGCGCAGCTTGGCCGCGAGCTCGTTGTCGATGCCGTCGCTGGTGAGCGAGATCAGCTGCAACGCCTGGCGCAGGTGCGCCGGCACGAACGGTCGCGCGGGGATCGACAGGCTCACGAACACCCGGTCGCGGACCAGCAGGAACCGGACGAACCGCGACTCGGTGTTGAGGTCGCTGATGACCTCCATGGCCCGGGAGCGTCCGTCGACGTCGTGGACGACAGAAGAGAAGATCAGCACGTCTCGGCCGTCGGTGCTGGCCCGGACGAACACCATCGTCGACCCGACCCGGATGCCGTAGTCCCCCTGCTCGTCCGGCACGGGCGCGTGGCCCAGCTGCCGCGCGAGCGCGGCCGCGACCATGGCGTCCAGGTGTTCGGCCGAGACCGGCATCGTCGCGGTGAGTTCCTCGGGCGGGAATTCGGGGAAGGCGTTGGCCGGACGCTCCCCGACGGGTGCGGGCGTCAGGATCTCGGCCAGCTGGTCGGGTGCGAGGAACGCCGGGTGCGGGACGCCGAACACGTCGCGCAGCGCCCGGACGGCCTTGTCGGCCAGCTCGGCCGAGGCCTCCTGGGTGCCCAGGGCGCGGAAGCGGCGTCCGGGCTGCTCCGGAGGCTCCCAGCCGATCGTTGCCAGTGCGTCCGCCTGGTCGGGCGTCAGCTGGTAGTACTCCCCCAGTTCGGCGTTGCCGGACGCCTCCGCGACGAGCCCGCCGTTCTCGGCGGCCCGGAAGGCGACGAACGGCGCCGCGCCGGACTTCTCGCCCGCCATCGCGCCGATGGTGAGGGTCGCGTCGTCCTCCATCACCGACAGGACATCCGCGAGCTTGGCGGCGAAGGACGCCCACGACTCGGCCGTGCTGCGCTCGAGGTCGAACTCGGCGACTCCAGGATCTTCGTCCGGCTGTGTCACGCCGCCAACCTAGCCGCGCGAAGTGCGCGCCGTCAGCCCAGCACGGCCGACATCGCGACGATCACCGGCACCGTGAGGATCGTCGACCAGAACACGCAGTCGCGTGCGACCGGCATCGACTCTCGGTAGCGGGAGGCGATGACGAAGATGTTCTGCGCGGTCGGCAGGGCGGCGATGACGCCCACGGCGAACAGCTGAGCGCGCGGCAGCCCGAGCAGGACGCCGACCCCGATGGCCGTCAGGGGCATGACGAGCATCTTCAGGACCTGGATCGTCCAGACCTCGCGGGCGTGCGGCCCCGTGCCGGGCAGCGGGTCGAGCCGCAGCGAGACGCCGAACGCGATCAGCATCATCGGCACCGCCATCGCCCCCACCATCGAGATCGCCGAGGTCAGCCACTCGGGCAGGGTCACGCGGGTGAGGTTCACCACCAGGCCGGCCAGGATGCCGACCGTGATCGGGTTACGGAACGGCAGCGTCAGGTGGCTCGCCACCGAGAGCCGGACGCCCTTGGCGTGGGCCGCCGCGGCGTCCAGGCTGGCAAGGCCGAACGGCTGGAGGATCGCCACCTGCAGCAGGAGGATCGGCGCCATCCAGGTCATGTCGCCGAGCAGGTGCAGGGCGATCGGGAGGCCCAGGTTGCCGGCGTTGGTGTAGGAGGCGGCCATCCAGCCGATCGTGGTGCCGCCGAGGGAGTGGCGGAAGAAGAGGCGGTTCGCGATCAGGTAGAGAACCGCGCTGACCGCGATCGCCGCGACCGAGGCCAGCAGGGTCGTCGAGAACAGGTGGTCGAGGGAGCCGCCCGCAACGATCGTGAACAGCAGCGCCGGGGACGCCGCCATGAACGCCATCTTGTTCAGGAACGCCTGACCGGAGTCGCCGACCGTGCCGGTGTGCGCCAGCAGCCAGCCGACCGCGACCACCGTCCAGATGATCGCGAACCCGCTCAACGCCGCCAGCACGCCCCCACACTAGAACGGGTCCGGCACCCCTGTTCCGCGTTGTCCGGGCCGACGCGACCGAGGCGTGTCGGCGTCCGGGCGGTCGTTCCGGGGCCCGTACGATGAGCGATCGTCATGGACGCCGCACGCCAGCCCCGCAACCACGTGGTCGACACCGCGCGCGCCTTCTCGGTGTTCGTCGTGGTCGTCTTCCACAGTCTCCTCTACCAGGTTCGGGTGACCGACGGGTTCCCCGTGCTCGTGGGCTGGGCTCCCCCGCACTGGCCGTGGTGGTTCCTGTCGTGGTTCTTCATGATCATCCCGGTGTTCTTCTTCGCGGGGGGCTTCGCCCACGCGCTGGTGGTCGACCGGATGCACCGGGAAGGCACCTCCTACGGGCACTTCCTGGCCAATCGCGGACGCCGGCTCGTCGGCCCGCTGGTGTTCTTCATCACCGTGATAGCCCTCGTCAGCACGGTGATCGCGTGGGCCGGTCAGCTCGAGGCGGCGTCCTCGCTGACCGCCCAGCTCATGCAGCTTCTGTGGTTCATCGCGGTCTACCTCGTGATCGTGGCCATCGCGCCCGCGGCGGTGCGGGTGCACGACCGGTGGGGCTGGCGTCCGATGGTGCTGGTGCTCGCGCTGGCCGCCGTGGTGGACGCCTGCTCGTTCGCGGTGGGTGCCGTGTGGGTCCGCTACCTCAACATGCTGCTGGTGTGGCCGCTGGTGCACCAGTTCGGCATCGCCTACCACCGCGGCTGGTTCCGGACGGGTCCGGCGTGGCGCTCCTGGCTGCCGCTGCTGGGCGGGGCGGCCGCGATCGCGGTGCTCGTGCTCGTCGTCGGCTACCCGGGCAGCTCGGTGGGCCTGGCGGACATTCCCAACGCCAACGTGCAACCGCCGACGATCGCGATGGTGTTCCTGGCGCTCGCCCAGTGCGGCGCGCTCGGCCTGGTCGAGCGCAGTGGCGTGCTGGCGTCCGTCCCTGTTCGCTTCGAAAAGGCGCTGGCGCTGGTCAACGCGCTGATGATGTCGGTCTACCTCTGGCACATCGGCTGCATCGCGCTGGCCGCCGGGCTGCTGTTCGCGCTGAGCCAGGCCGCGCCCACGGCGTCCGGGTTCCTGCTGGCGCAGCCCACCGTCGCGGTGCTGACGCTCGTGCTGGTCGCGGCGATCGTTCCGCAGATCGGACGCCTCGAGCTCCGCCTGATCCCCCCGCTGGGCGCGCGCCAGGACACCGCGCGGGCGGCGGTGGCGTACGCGATCCTCGTGCTGGGGACGATGCTGGTGTGGCAGGCGGGCACCGTTCTGCACCCGGCCCGTCCGGTGTCGAGCATCGGCGTCCTGGCGGTCTGGCTGGGATCGGCGCTCATGCGCCGGGCGGCGAACAGCTGACGGACGCCCCCGCACGGCGGCGTACCGTGACGCCCGTGGACGCCCCCGACGAGACCCTTGACTGCAACGTCACCGACACCGCGCTCATCTGGGAGGGCGGCGGCATGCGGGCCGCCTACAGCTCGGGGGCGCTGACGACGATGCTGGCCCACGACATCCACTTCGGCTGGGTGGCGGGCATCTCCGCGGGGTCGAGCTGCACCTGCAACTACGTGTCGCGTGACGCCGCGCGCGCTCGCCGCTCGTTCGTCGAGCTGGCCGCCGACCCGAACTTCGGCGACGTGAGGACGTTCGTGCGGGGCAAGGGTCTGTTCAACGCCGAGTGGATCTACGAGCAGACGGGCCTGGAGGGCCAGGCGCTGCCGTTCGACTACGCGACGTTCCTGGCCAACCCGGCCCAGGTGCGGATCGGGGCCCTCAGGGCTCGCACCGGCGAGACGGTGTACTGGCGCAAGGAGGACCTGCAGCCGCTGGCGACGCTGATGCGGAAGGTGCGGGCGTCCTCGACGATGCCGATCCTGATGCCGATGCCGGAGATCGACGGCGAGCCCTACGTCGACGGCGCGCTGGGTAGCTCGGGCGGCATCGCCCTGGACGCCGCCCAGGCCGACGGATTCGAGCGCTTCTTCGTCGTGGCGACCAGGCCGCGCGGGTTCCGCCACCGCCAGGAGCGGAAGCTCAAGGTCTACGCGCAGTACTACCGCAACTACCCCGCTGTCATCGAGGGGATGGTCGACCGGTGGCGGCACTACAACGCGACCCTCGACGAGCTCGACGACCTCGAGGCGTCCGGGAAGGCGTACGTGTTCCGTCCGGTCGACATGCGCATCGCGAACGGCGAGCGGCGCATCGACCGTCTGGACGCCGCCTTCCAGGCCGGCCGTATCCAGTCCGCCGGCGAGGTGTGCCGGTGGAAGGAATTCCTGGGCCTGTAGGGGGTCGCCCTTGTGGCGCTTCGATGTGGCATGTTCGTCGCTGCAACGGCGAGATCGCCACATCGATGCGGCGTGTGAGGGGCGTCGCTTGGGAGTGGGTGCGCTCAGTCCACGGTGATCGACTTGGAGACGTTCTTCGGAGTGTCGGGGTGGACGCCGTGGTCGCGGACGCCGAGGGCGTCCAGGTAGCGCATCTTGAGTTCCGACATGCGGAAGGCGAGGCGTTGCAGCGCGACCGCCGCGCCGAACACGAACAGGTTCGGGTCGCCCGAGGCGGGCAGGTCGATGCAGCGCGCCCAGTAGTCGGCGACGCCCGCCGGACGCCCCTCGGCGGCCAGGCGCAGGTCGGCGTCCGGCTCGGCGATCAGCAGGATGTCGGCGCCGCGGATCTTGTGGGTGTGGATCTGGCTGATCGTGATGCGGCGGTCGCGGTCGTCAGGCGGGCAGACGAAGACGAGCGGGTAGTTGCCGAACAGGCCCTCGACCAGTTCGGGGCGTTCTGCGAGCGCGGCCAGGCCGCCGGGGAACGGGCCCTCGGGGCGTCCGGACTCGTAGGCGTCCAGGAGGCGGGCGAGGTCGTCGATCGAGAACAGCGTGTTCTTGCCGAGGATGGTGTTCGGTCCGTGCTTGAACTCGGCGGCGTCGTAGCCCTCGGCGTGGTCGAGGACGACCTCGCGGATCTTCAGCGCCCCCTCGCGGGCCAGGCCGACGAGGCTGGTGCCGAGGATGTGCAGGCTGGGCTCGAGGTTGAGCCGCTCGGCGGCCTCGTCGATGGCAGGGCCGCAGTCGGTGAGCGTCCGGACGACCAGGCCGCGGGCGGTGGCGAGCTTGGCGGCGATCTCGTCGTCGGTCATCGAGAAGGACGCCGCCACGACGTACAGCACCGCGAGCTGGCTGACGAAGCTCTTGGTCGCGGCGACCGCGATCTCGGGGCCGCAGAGGATCGGCAGGTGGTAGTCGCTGAGCTCCTGCGGGATGCGGCTGTTCTCGTTGTTGACCAGGCTGATGCGGCGCACGCCGGGGGTCTGGGCGGCGACGTCGACGAAGATGTCGACGAGGTCCTTGGTCTCGCCCGACTGGGTGATGCCGAGCACCACGTCGTCGGGGCGCAGCGAGGCGAGGTACATCGAGCGGAACATGCCCGGGTTGCAGGCGAAGACGCCAAGCCCCGCGAGGCCGTTGAAGAAGTAGGCGGCCACGAGCGCAGCGTGGTACGAGGTGCCGGACGCCACCAAGAAGATGCGTCCGCCCTTGTCGGCGACGGTGCGCAGGTCGTCGACCAGGCGCCGCCTGGCCTCGACGGCCTCGCCCTCACCGGGGCCGGTGGTGAGGTAGGCCGCGGCGACGGCGTCCAGGTTCTCGGGGACCGACGCGATCTCCTGGTCCATGAAGTACTCGAACGGCGGGCGCAGGGCGGTGTCGTGCAGGGTGAGCTTCGAGCGCCTCGGGGCCGGCGCGGCGAAGGCGATGGGCCCGGCGAGGTCGAAGACGAGGTAGCTGCGCTCGGTGAACCAGATGCCCTGGCCCTCAACGAGCGGGATGAGGTCGTGGGTCTTCGACAGCACGGACGCCAGGTCGCTCGAGACCACGACGAAGTCGCCGGCGGCGTCGGTGCCGAGGCCGGCGTACAGCGAGGAGCCCGACTTGACCGCGACGATCCCCGGCGAGGCCGGGTCGCAGAACGCGGCGGCGTACGAGCCCTCGGCGAGGGCGTTTGCGCGGCGGGCGCCGTCGATCAGCAGCAGGACGCTGTCGGGGATCTCGATGTCGATGCCGGACGCCGCGAGGGCCGCGCGGGCGGCGTCCAGGACCGCTGTGGGGGCGGCGAGGTTCTCGGCGTAGCAGTCCTCGGTGAGGTGGGCGATCATCTCGCCGTCGTTGTCGGAGACGACAGTGTGGCCCCGCTCGGCCAGGTAGGTCTTCAGGGTGTCGGTGTTGGAGACGTTGCCGTTGTGGGCGCCGACGAACGGCAGCCGGCAGGCGAGCTGATGGGGCTGGGCGTTCTCCTGGGTGACGGCGCCGTAGGTGGCCCAGCGCACCTGGCCCACGAACCGCTGGCCGTGCTGTTCGTCGATGCCGAGCGCGGGCACCACGCGGCTCGGGGCGCCGACCGCCTTGAGCAGGGTGATCGAGCGGTCGGTGCCGACGAACGCTCCGCCGGTGGAGTCGTAGCCGCGGTACTCGAGGCGTTTGAGCAGGTCACCGGCCTCTGCGCCCAGGCGCGGGTTGTCGGTTTCGTAGCACAGCGCGACGATGCCGCACATCCTCGTTGACTCCTTCCGCCGGGGTGCACCTGCTGCTCGCCCCGGACGCCCGCGCCAGTGTCGCATGAGGGCCGCGTGCGGCTCGCCGTGCCCCGCCCCCTAACGATTCACAGCGGACGCCGATTCGGTTCCGCTGTCGGCTGCGATCGGCGGCGGGGTGGATCTATCGATGGGTTGCCCAGCGGGATGAATGTCGGGTATACATGACATATGTCGGGTTTAGCCGACACCAGAGGGGGCCGAAAATGCCGAGGGAGCGGATGCGTGAGGCGCGCCGCGGGCTGGGCCTGACCCAGGCCGAACTGGCGGCGGACGTCGGTGTCACCCGGCAGACCATCAGCCAGGTGGAATCCGGCGACTACAACCCGACCCTGCAACTCTGCCTGCGTATCGCGCGCCGGCTGGGCACCGACCTCAACACCCTGTTCTGGGAGGACGAACCGCAATGAACGACGAACGACAGGAACGCAATGCCGGCGCCGCGGCGCAGATCGTGCTGGCGGTGCTGATGATCGGCATCGTGGGCTACCTGGGGGTGCAGTACGTGCGGACCCGTGAGATCGGCACCTGGCCGATCGTCCTACTGCTCGGGGTCGGCGGACTGTTCTGGCTCGTCAACCGGATGATCTCGGGCGCCGAGCCGCCCAAGTCGGTGCTGGGCCGAGAACTGCCGACATCGCCGGAGTCACGCCCGGTTCGGCTGCGCAGCTACGCCCTGGACGCCGCACTGCTGGCCGGGGCCCTCGCGGTGCTGACGCTCGTCGCGCTGCAACTCGGCGATCGGCCGGCCTTCGTCGATGCGGGCTTCGCCGGGCTCAGCGGCGTGCCGCTGCTCGCCGCCCTGGCCGCGGTCGAACTCGTCGGCGGGGGCCTGGTCTTCTTCGGGTTCAACCTGCTGGTCGGCGAGAGCCAGGCCCGCCTCGTCGAACGGCGCGAGGCTCTGGTCGAGGACTGAGCGCCTAAGCAGATCGATGCCAGTAGTGACGCACCCGGCGTGCGGTGCCCTTGAGCTCGTATTCGAGCGTCGCCTCGTCTGGGTCGTAGCCGGACGCCAGCGCGGCTTTGACCGACGCCGGATTGGCGTCCTCGATGGTCAGGAAGATCTCGCGCAGGCCGAGGGTGGAGTGCCCCCAGTCGGTGAGCAGGCTCAAGGCGGTGCGGGCGACGCCTCGGCCGCGGGCGTCCGGGCTGACCCAGTAGCCGGCCTCAGCCCGGGCGTGGGCGTGCTCGACGTCCATCAGGGCGCAGGTGCCGACGAGAAGGTCGTCCGCGTCTGCGATCGCGAAGACGGCTGCCGCGTGGGCGTCCCACTGCTGTCCGGCGAGTCGGACGAACTGCTCGGCGTCCTCACGTCCGTACGGGACGGGGACGCGCGTGAAGTGCGCGATCGCGGGGTCGGAGCAGCCGGCGACGATGCGGTCGGCGTCCGCGAGGCGCACCGGGCGCAGGGTGATGCCGCCGGCCGTCAGGGTGGGCTGGGTCTTTGGCCACATGGTGCGAAGGGTAGCGGGCAGGATTCGGCAGCCGGATTGCGAGCGGACCCTTCAGGGCGTTTGGGAAGCCTAACCTAACTGTGCGAGTATCTGCGTATGAATGCAGGTATGCAGGCAATGGTGGCGCTCGACAGCGAGTACGTGGACCTTGCCGCCGAGGTGTTCTCGCTGTTGTCGGATCCGACGCGAATCCGGATCATCCTCGCGCTGGAGGCCGGTGAACTCGCGGTCGGGGAGTTGGCGCAGCGTGTCGGCAAGTCTCCGACCGCGGTGTCGCAGCATCTGGCCAAGCTGCGTTGGGCGAAGGTCGTGCAGACGCGCCAGGAGGGGACACGGGTCTTCTACAGCCTCGTGGACGATCACGCGCGCGAACTGGTGCACCAGGGCGTCTTCCAGGCCGAACACGTCATCGACGTGTGGCCGCAGCACCATCGTTCCGCAGACGCTGTGGCCCCTCGTCGAGAGGGGATCGCCCCGTGAGCGTGACCGAGGATCTCGGGCGGGACGCCGTCGCGTACGTCCCCGAGCCGGTGGCGGGCCTGTGGCGGCGGATCGACCGTGGAGACCTCGGCCGCGTCTGCGCGGTCGGATCGCTGGCAGCCGTGTCGGCGGTGTCGTCGGGCGTGGGTGGTCCCTCCTGGTTGACGATCGTGGCGTCCGTGGCCGGCCTGGTCCTCGGGTGCTGGCCGATCGTGCGGGCCGCGCTCGACGACATCCGTGCGCGACGCATGAGCATGGAGCTGTCGATGCTGCTGGCGATCGTCGCTGCCGCGCTCATCGGCGAGTGGGTCACGGCCCTGGTCATCACGGCCTTCGTGCTCGCCGCCGAGATCCTCGAAGACCTGACGATGGACCGCGGTCGAGACGCCTTGACGGAGTTGATGAGCTTCCTGCCGTCCGTCGTACAGGTGCGGGAGGGCTCGCGCCTGCGTAGCACCCAGCTCGCCGACGTGCGGGTCGGCGACGTCGTCGTCGTGTTCCCGGGTGGCCGCGTGCCCGTCGACGGTGTCGTGGTCGACGGGGCGTCGAGCGTGGACCAGTCGCGGATCACCGGCGAACCGCTCCCCGTGGACGTGGCCGCCGGCGACTCGGTGTTCTCCGGTTCGGTCAACCAGACCGGCGCCATCGCCGTGCGCGCCGAACAGGTCGGCGAGTCGTCCTCGTACGGCCGGATCGTGGCGGCGGTGCGGTCGGCCCAGCAATCGAGGGCGCCGATCCAGCGGCTGGCCGACCGGGTCGCGGGCTGGCTGGTCTATCTGGCGCTGGGTGGGGCGGCCGTGACCTACCTCGTCACCCGTGATCTCACCGCGACGATCTCGGTGGTCATCGTCGCGGGTGCCTGCGGTGTCGCCGCGGGGACGCCGTTGGCGGTGCTGGCCGCGATCGCGCGCTCTGCACGGTCCGGGGCGTTCGTGAAGGACGGCGCCCACCTCGAGGCCCTCTCGACGGTGGACACCGTCGTCTTCGACAAGACCGGCACGTTGACCCACGGCGAACCCGAGGTCACCGCAGCGGTGGCTGCGGAGGGCTTCGATGCCGACGAGTTGCTGGCCCTCGCCGCGGGCGCCGAGACCTACTCCGAGCATCCGGTCGGGCAGGCGATCGTTCGGCAGGCGGCTGCGTCGGGCCTGGTCGCTCTGGCGCCAGAGGGATTCGTCTACGAGCCTGGCCAGGGCGTCACGGCCGAGGTAGGCGGGCGACGGGTAGCGGCAGGGAACGCCAGGCTCGTGCCCGGTGCACCCCCGCGGCTTCAGGCGGGATCTGCGGTGCACGTCGCGATCGACGGCGTCTATGCCGGGTCCGTCGTCCTGAGCGACCGGGTGCGCGACTCGGCCGCCGGCTGCGTGAAGGCGCTGCGCCGGATGGGCATCCAGGTGGTCATGTTCACTGGCGACGGCCGGGACACCGCACGCGCGGTGAGTGCCGAGCTCGGCATCGGTGACGTGCGAGCCGAACTACTGCCCACCGCGAAGTCGGAGCTCGTCCGGCGCCTCCGCGCCGAGGGACGCCGCGTGGCCATGGTCGGCGACGGGATCAACGACGCCCCCGCCCTCGCGGAGGCCGATGTGGGAATCGCGATGGGCAGCGGCACCCACGTGGCCCGAGAGAGCGCCGACATGGTGCTGATCAGTTCGGACCTGGCCGATCTGACCGAGGCCGTCCGCACCGCCCGCCGTGCTCGCCGCATCATCCTCGCCAACGTGGCCGGGACGATCGCGGTCGACGTGCTGGGCATGCTGCTCGCGGCCGTCGGCGTCCTCGGGCCCCTGCTCGCCGCTGTGGTGCACGTCGGCAGCGAGTCGGCGTTCATCCTCAACTCGGCACGGCTGATTCCGCCGCGCTCCCCTGCTCGGCGTCCCTGATCCTTCGTGTGGTCAGGGTTCGGACGGCGATGGCCAGCAGAACCAGGCCGAGGACGCCGGCGGCGAGGAACGGCGTCCGGAGGGCCCACTCGCGGCCCAGGAGGGGGCTGAGGGTGGCGACCACGACTCCGCCGAGCAGTGTGCCGACCGAGGCGAAGCCCCAGCCGAAGAAGCGGTAGGCGGAGTTCACGCGGCCGAGCAGGCGGTCGGGGATGATCCGCTGCCGCAGCGAGACCGTGATGACGTTCCAGAGCATCACCATCACCCCGCTGGCCAGGCCGCACACCCAGAAGGCGATCGGAGACGAGACCAGGCTGGTGACCCCGGAGGTCGCGGCCATGCCGGCCACGGACAGGCTGAGCGCCGCGCCGGGGCCCAGCCGGGTGGCGATGCGCTCGGCGAGCAGGGAGCCGACCACGGCACCCGCCGCGACACCGGTCGTGACGGCCCCGAACCAGACCCCCTCGTAGAGTCCGAGGATCTCCTGAGCGAACAGGACGAGCAGCGTGGTCGAGAGCGCGCTGAGCAGGTTGAGCGCGGCGAGCATGAGGGCGAGCGTGCGCAGGAGGCGGTGTCCCCAGAGCCAGCGGAAGCCCTCGGCGGCTTCGGCCCGCCAGCCGGTGCTGGTGGATTCGTCCGCGCCGCGGGCCTTGAAGCTGCCGACCAGCGAGAACACGAGCAAGGCGGCCGTGGCGAGCAGGGCGGCGTTGAGCCCGAAGGGCAGCGCAACCGCGAAGGCCACCAGCAGGCCGCCCAGCGGCGGCCCGACGAAGACGTTCATCGTGGTCTCGGCGCCCCAGAGGCGTCCGTTGGCCCGCTCGAGTTGGTATGGCTCGACCACGGACGCCATCAGCGTCTGTGCGGCGTTGTCGCGAACCACCTCCGCACAGCCCAGACCGAACGAGACCCCGATCAGGACGCCGAGCAGCAGTTGCGCGTTCGGGGCGGCCTGCACGCCGGACGCCAGCTGTTCCGGCGTGTGCAGGTCGCCCTGGAATCGCCAGACGGCCAGCGCGAACGCCGCGACCAGGGTGGCCCGGGCGACGTCGGTCCACGCCACGAGGTGACGGCGGTCGAGCCTGTCGGCGAGAACTCCGGCGGGCAGCGTGAAGAGCAGCCAGGGCAGCCTGGACGCCAGCGCGACGACCGAGATCAGCAGCGGGTCGCGGGTGAGCCCGGACGCCAGCCAGACCATCGCGATCGACATGATCCCGTCGCCGAGATTGGTCGCCAGCGAGGACCCGAACAGGCGCCAGTAGTTCCCGCCGAGGCGGAACTTCGGCGCGGCAGCGACCTCTGGACGCCCACGCTTCGCCTGCGGCGTCCTACTCACCGATTGCACATCCCGACTGTCGAGGCCTGCGATGGCGCCGTGCACCTGTTGCCCGAGTCACGGCGCCCCCAGGTCACAAATCAACTGCAGCCCGAGGTGGACCCGCAGCCCTCGCACACGTAGCAGGACCCGGACGGGCGCATCTTGGTGCCGCAGGTGAAGCACAGCGGGGCGTCGACGGCGTGGCCCGTCATGCGCTCCATGAGTTCAGCGGACGTGTGCGCCTGCCCGGCGGGCGCCGGCTCGACCGACAGCAGCGAGGGCTGGTTGGCGCCCCGCTCGTCGAACTTCATGTTGTCGGCCGCGTCGTTCCTCAGCGACTCCGACTCGAGGAGCTGCGCCTCGTCCTCCTCCGACAGGTACGACCCGGTGGCCACGTAGCGAGCCCGCTCGGCGGCGGTGTAGATGCCCAGTTCGGAGCGCTCGTCGAAGCTCAGGTAGTCGAGCGCCAGCCGCTTGAACACGTAGTCGATGATCGACTGCGCCATGCGCAGGTCGGGGTCGTCGGTCATGCCGGCGGGCTCGAACTTGAGGTTCGTGAACTTCTGCACGTAGGTCTCCAGCGGGACGCCGTACTGCAGCGCGATCGAGATCGCGATCGAGAAGGCGTCCATGACGCCGGCCAGCGTCGAGCCCTGCTTGCCGAGCTTGAGGAACAGTTCGCCGAGGCGTCCGTCCTCATACTGCGACGACGTCATGTAGCCCTCGGCGCCGCCCACGGTGAACGAGGTCGTCCGGCCCTGACGCGACTTCGGCAGTCGCGTGCGGCGCGGGCGGTATTCGATACGCACCTCCGGCTCCGCGGTGGCCGGGGCTGCGGCGTCTTTCTTCTTGGCGTCGGACAGTGGTTGCCCGACCTTGCAGTTGTCGCGGTAGACGGCCAGCGCCTTCAGGCCGAGCTTCCAGCCCTGCAGGTAGACGTCGGCGATCTCCTCGACGGTCGCGGTCTCGGGCAGGTTCACGGTCTTCGAGATCGCCCCGGACAGGAACGGCTGCACGGCAGCCATCATGCGGACGTGGCCCATCGGCTTGATGGCCCGCTCCCCCATCGCGGTGTCGAAGACCTCGTAGTGCTCGAGCTTCAGCCCGGGCGCGCCCACGACGTGGCCGTGCTCGGAGATGTACTCGACGATCGCCTCGACCGTCTCGCCGGCGTAGCCCAGCTTCGTCAGCGCCCGGCCGACCGTACCGTTCACGATCTGCATCGAGCCGCCACCGACGAGCTTCTTGAACTTCACCAGCGAGAAGTCGGGCTCCACGCCGGTGGTGTCGCAGTCCATCATGAAGCCGATCGTGCCGGTCGGGGCCAGCACGGACGCCTGCGCGTTGCGGAAGCCCGACTTCGCGCCCAGCTCCACGACCTTCGCCCATTCCGCACCCGCTGCGGCGTGCACCGCACCGTCGAGCTCGGTGAGCGTAGTCAGGTCGTCGTTCGCGGCCTGGTGCTTGCGCATCACCCGCTGGTGGGCGGACGCGTTGCGGGCGTAGCCGTTGTACGGCCCCACGATCGCGGCCAGCTCCGCCGAGCGGCGGTAGGAGACCGCGGTCATCAGCGACGTGATCGACGCCGCCAGGTCCCGGCCGCCCTCGGAGTCGTACCCGCGGCCCACGGCCATCAGCAGCGCGCCGAGGTTGGCGTAGCCGATGCCCAGCT
>DAIRTI010000050.1:0-21501 GCA_036803965.1 Propioniciclava sp. | reverse complement strand
CTCAACCGGCAGGGTCGCGAGGGCGTCCAGGTCGGCGAGGACGGCCGCCGGCTCCCAGAAGGCGCCCACGAGGTTCTTGCCCTGCGGCGTGTTGATGCCGGTCTTGCCGCCCACCGCGGCGTCCACCATGCCCAGGACGGTCGTCGGCACCGACACGTACTGGACGCCCCGCATCCACGTCGCCGCGACGAAGCCCGCGAGGTCGGTGGTCGCTCCCCCGCCGACGCCGACGACCGCGTCCGAGCGGGTGAACCCCGCATCGGCCAGCACGCCCCAGCAGCGTTCCACGACGGCGGCGGTCTTCTGCGCCTCGCCGTCGGGCACCTCGATGCAGACGACCTCGCCCCGGACGCCGGCGGTCCAGTCCGCGACCCGCTCGGTCAGGACGGCCGGGTGGATGACGGCGATGCGGTCGCAGTCCTTGACGGCGTCCGGCAGGCCCGCGGCGGCCCCGTGTCCGACGGTGACGTCGTAGGGACGCTCCGCCGCGACGCGGATCGTCCGCAGCGGGTTCGCCTCGACCGCCTCGATCAGCGACACGATCAGGTCGACCTTGCCCTCGAGGTCGTCGAGGTCGGCGTCCACGACGTGCGAGCACACCGAGGCGTACGTCGGCGTCCGCGACGCGATCATGGCCATGAGCTTCTTCAGCGCGTTGTCGCGCAGCAGGGGACGCCGTGGGTCCGACCCGATGCGCGACGCCGCCACCTCGGGCGACACCCGCAGCCAGACGACGTGCGGCATGTCGCGCAGGGCGTCCGCGATGGCGGGGGTCATCGGCGCGCCGCCGCCGAGGGAGACCACGCCCGGGCGGGCCAGGGCGGCCAGGGTCGCGTCGCGCTCGAGCGCACGGAAGGCCGCCTCGCCGTCGGTGTCGAAGATCTCGCGGATCTCGCGTCCGGACGCCGCCTCGATCTCGGCGTCCACGTCGATGATCGGGACGCCCAGGCGCGCAGCGAGGAGGCGACCGATCTTCGACTTGCCGGCGCCCGAGGCGCCGATGAGAGCGACGGTGATCACGCGAGTCCGCGCTCGGCGAGCCGGGCGAGGTAGGCCTCGTAGTTGCGCCGGGTTTCGGCGAGGGAGTCGCCGCCGAACTTCTCCAGCGCCGCCTCGGCCAGGACGAGCGCCACCATCGCCTCGGCGACCACGCCGGCCGCCGGCACCGCGCACACGTCGGAGCGCTGATGATGGGCCTGGGCCGCCTCGCCGGTGGTGAGGTCGACCGTGCGCAGGGCGCGCGGGACCGTCGAGATCGGCTTCATGATCGCCCGGACGCGCAGCAGTTCGCCGGTGCTCATGCCGCCCTCGGTGCCACCGGAGCGGTTCGACAGCCGGACCGGGCCGTGCTCGCCCGGCACCATCTCGTCGTGGGCGAGCGATCCGCGGGTCGACATCTCGAACCCGTCGCCGAGCGCGACCGCCTTGATGGCCTGGATGCCCATGAGCGCGCCCGCCAGGCGTGCGTCCAGACGGCGGTCGCCCTGGGTGTGCGACCCGAGGCCGACCGGGACGCCGTAGGCGAGCACCTCGACGATGCCGCCCAGGGTGTCGCCCTCGGCCTTGGCGGCCTCGACCTCGGCGAGCATGCGCTCGGACGCGTCCGGGTCGAAGCAGCGCACCGGGTCGTCGTCGATCGCGTCCAGGTCGGCCATCGTGGGCCGTGCGGTCGAGGTGGAGGCCACGGCGCCGAGCGCGACGACGTGGCTGAGGACGCCGATGCCGAACGCCTGGCCGAGGAACGCCTTGGCGATCTCGCCGACCGCGACCCGGGCGGCGGTCTCGCGGGCGGAGGCGCGCTCGAGGATGGGACGCGCCTCGTCCCAGTCGTACTTCTGCATGCCGGCCAGGTCGGCGTGGCCGGGACGCGGACGCGTCAGGGCTGCGGAACGCGCCTGGGCCGCCAACTCCTCGGGGTCGACCGGCTCGGGCGCCATGACGACCTCCCACTTGGGCCACTCGCTGTTCTCGATCAGCACCGCGATCGGCGAGCCGAGCGTCTGCCCGTGCCGGACGCCGGCCAGCAGTGTCACCTCGTCGCGCTCGAACTTCATCCGCGCGCCCCGGCCGACGCCCAGACGACGGCGGGCGAGGGCGTCCGCGATCGAATCGGTCGACGTGCGCACGTGCGCCGGCAGCCCCTCGATCGTGGCCACGAGGGCACGTCCGTGCGATTCGCCGGCGGTCAGGTAGCGAAGCATGGCGCTCAGTGTTTCACGACGGTTCGGAGGTGACGTTCCGCGTCCGCCCGGAGTCGGCGGGCGCGGAGACGAGTCAGGGGCAGAACTTCTTGTTGTCGGGGGATGCGCTGCACCAGGCCTGCAACTGGGCCACGGCCTGCTGATGCGCGGCCGGGTCGGAGTTGAAGGCGGTCTCGCCGGTCTCGAGGTTGACGGCGGTGAAGTACAGCCAGTCGCCCGCCTCGGGGTTGATCGCGGCGGAGAGAGCCGCCTCGCCCGGGGCCGAGATCGGGGTCGGCGGCAAGGCCTTGGCCGTGTAGGTGTTGTAGGCGCTGGTGCTCTTGCGCTCCTCGTCGGAGGTCCAGATCGAGTCGGTCTTCTTCGCGGCGTAGGCCGTCGTGGAATCCATCTGCAGCGGCATGCCCTTGGCGAGCCGGTTGTAGATCACCCGGGCCACCTTCGGACGATCCTCGGGGCGCGACACCTCGCGTTCGATGATGCTCGCCACGATGAGGGCCATGTAGGCCTTGTCCGCGGGGGTCGGGTTCTTGTACTGCGGCCCGAAGTCGAGGGACTGAGCGGCGTTGTAGAAGTCGAGCTTGTTCGTGACGGCCGTGAACTGCGCCGAGATCGTCTTCACCATCGACTGCACCGTGACGCCGTCGGGCACCTCGTAGGTGTCGGGGAACAGGAAGCCCTCGAACGCGGCCGGATCCGCCTTGGACGGAGCCCAGGACGGCAGCCCGGCCGACGTAGGAGCGGTCTTGCTCAGATAGGCGAGGATGTCGCTGGCCTGCAGCTTCGTGCCCTGGGCGATCGCGTTGATCTGCAGTGGGTCGAGCCGCTGCCCCTCGCGCAACTGCATCCAGACCCGGATCGCCCGGGTCGAGTCGGTGAGCTGCTGCAACGCGGTGAGCGACGGAATCTCGGTGTTGAGCTTGTACTTGCCGGCCTGCACCTTGCCCCACAGGTCCGGGCGCGTCGTCGCGGTCTCCTGGAACTTCTTGGCGTCCTTGACGACGTTCGCCTCCTGCAGGATCTTGCCGATCTGCAGGGCGGTGGAGTTCTTCGGGATGACGAGCTGCACCTCGGTGCCGCCCGGACCGGCGAATTCCTTCTGCGTCTTGAACGCGGTGTACGCCTCGTAGCCCTTGGACGCCACGAAGCCCGCGCCGCCCAGCAGGACGGCGAACGCGAGGGCCACGGCGAGCCAGCCCTTCAGCCGCCGTTTGAACTCGACGGGATTGATCTGCCCGGTGACGGGGTCGCGCAATGGGTCCGTATCGCTGTACTTGTGCCCTCGCCTCACCCTTACGTCCTCTCGGTCACCGGCTCGCCCCCCGGCAGCCCAGTATTGCGCTCCACCTCAAGCGCCTGCTCCAAGATTGCCACGGCTGCCACCTGGTCGATGACCGCACGCTGTCCTTTCGCCGCACGTCCGGCCGCCCGCAGCTGCCGGGACGCGACCACCGTCGTGAGCCGTTCGTCGATCAGCCGGACGCCGACGGTGGGGAATTCGGACGCCAGCCAGGCGGCCTTCTCCCGGACGCCGCCGGCCGCCGCCCCCTCGACGCCCTTCAGGTGCCGGGGCAGCCCGAGCAGGATCTCCATCGGCTCGTACTCGGCGACCAACGCGCGCAGACGGCGTCCGACGGCGACGAGATCGGACGCCCCCGCGATCGTCTCCACGGGGTAGGCCAGCGTTCCGTGCGCATCGCAGGCGGCGACGCCGATGCGCGCCTGGCCCCAGTCGAGGGCCAGGCGGACGCCGATGCGGAAGCCGGGGGCGTCTGTCATGCGAGCGCGGCGCGGACCGCACCAAGGGCGTCCTCGGCCCCGGCGCCGTTGCTGCCGCCGCCCTGGGCGATGTCGTCCTTGCCGCCGCCGCGTCCGCCGAGGCGCTGGGCCGCCGCGCCGACCAGGACGCCCGCGCGGGCGCCGGCGCCGCGCGCTGCCTCGTTGGTGACGACGGTGACGACGGGCTTGTCGTCGGGGCCGCCGACGAGCGCGACGACCGCGGCGTCCGAGCCGAGCCGGTCGCGCAGGTCGAGCGCCAGGGTGCGCAGATCGCCGCCGTTCACGCCGGGAAGGCGCTGGGCGACCAGGCGGTAGGCGCCCACCGTCTCGGCGGACGCCGCGAGCTGGGCCGCGTCCGCGAGCAGCTGCTTGCCGCGCAGGTCGGCGATCTCCTTCTCGGCCGCCTTGAGCTGGGCGACCATCTTGCCGACGCGCTCCTCGAGTTGCTCGGGCTGGGTCTTCAGCAGGTCGGACAGCGTGGAGACGAGCGCACGCTCCTTGGCGAGGTGCGAGAAGGCGTCCTTGCCGGTGAAGGCCTCGACTCGCCGGACGCCCGATCCGATCGAGGACTCGCCCAGCAGCGTCAGCATGCCGATCTGCGCCGACGACTCGACGTGGGTGCCGCCGCACAGCTCGCGGCTGAACGGTCCGCCGAGTTCGACGACCCGGACGACCTCGGGGTACTTCTCGCCGAACATCGCCATCGCCCCTAGCGCACGGGCCTCGGACAGCGGCATGTTGCGGGTGGTGACGTCGTAGTCGGCGTCGATGGCCTCGTTCGAGCGGCCCTCCAGCTCCTGGCGCATCGCCTTGGTCAGGCCGATGTTGGAGTGGAAATCGAAGCGCAGGTAGCCGGGCTTGTTGTAGGAGCCGGCCTGAACCGCTGTCGGGCCGAGGATCTGCCGCAACACCGCGTGGATGACGTGGGTCGCCGAGTGCGCCTGGGTGGCGCCGTGGCGGTTGGCGGCGTCCACGGTGGCGAGCAGGAGGTCGCCGGGCCGCACCTCGCCCTCGGTGACCTGGACCTTGTGGGCGACGAGGCCGTCGACGGGCTTCTGGACGTCCAGGACGTCGAGCTGGACGCCGTTGGCCGTGAGAACGCCGGTGTCGGCGTCCTGGCCGCCGGACTCGGCGTAGAAGGGGGTCTCCTCCAGGACGACCTCGACGATGTCGCCGGGCTTGGCGCTGGTGAGGAGGCGTCCGTCGGCAATCACGCCTCGAACCCGCGACTCGGCCTGCAGCTCGGTGTAGCCGAGGAACTTCGTCTCGCCCGATTGACGGAGCTGGCCGAACGCCTCGGTGCTGACGGCGCCGCCCTTCTTGGCGCGCGCGTCGGCCTTGGCGCGGTCCTTCTGCTCCTGCATGAGGCGGCGGAAGCCGGTCTGGTCGACCTCGAGACCCTGCTCGGACGCCATCTCCAGCGTCAGGTCGATCGGGAAGCCGTAGGTGTCGTGGAGCTGGAACGCCTGGTCGCCGGTGAGGGTCGTCGTGTTCTTCTGCTTGGCCTTCGCGACCGCGACGTCGAAGATCTGCGTGCCAGCGGTCAGGGTGCGGCGGAAGGCGTCCTCCTCGGCGTAGGCGCTCGCGGAGACGCGCTCCCACTCGCGGGCGATCTCGGGGTAGGACGCGCTCATCAGGTCGCGCGAGACCGGCAGCAGCTCGGGCAGGACCTTGTCGCCGACGCCCAGGAGGCGCATGGAGCGGATCGAGCGGCGAAGGAGGCGCCTGAGGACATAGCCGCGCGCCTCGTTGCCGGGCGCGACGCCGTCGGTCATCAGCATCAGCGCGCTGCGGACGTGGTCGCCGACCACGCGCAGGCGCACGTCGTCGTAATGGTTGGCGCCGTAGGTTCGCCCGGAGATTTCCGCCGCCTTGGCGATGACCGGGAAGATCTCGTCGATCTCGTACATGTTGTCGACGCCCTGGAGCAGGTACGCGATGCGCTCGAGACCGGCGCCGGTGTCGATGTTCTTGCTCGGCAACTGGCGAGCGATGTCGAAGTCGTCCTTGGCGCGGACCTCGGAGAGATCCTCGGTCTGGAAGACGAGGTTCCAGATCTCGAGGAAGCGGTCCTCGTCGACGGCCGGGCCGCCGTCTTTGCCGTGCTCGGGGCCGCGGTCGACGTAGATCTCCGAGCAGGGGCCGCCGGGGCCCGGGACGCCCATGTTCCAGTAGTTGTCCTTGAGGTTGCGGCGCTGGATGCGCTCGTCGGGGACGCCGACCGCTCGCCACAGGGCGGCCGCCTCGTCGTCGCCATCGGGGTAGTCGGGGTGGTAGCCCGGACCGAGGACCGTGACCCAGATCTTCTCGGGGTCGAAGCCGAAGCCACCCTGGGCGGGGTCGCCGGTGACGAGCTCCCAGCCGTAGCGGATCGCGCCCTCCTTGAAGTAGTCGCCGAACGCGAAGTTGCCGAGCATCTGGAAGAACGTGCCGTGGCGGGTGGTCTTACCGACGTCGTCGATGTCGAGGGTCCGGACGCACTTCTGGCACGTCGCGATGCGGGGGGCCGGGGCCGGCTCGGCGCCGACGAAGTAGGGCTTGAACGGCACCATGCCGGCGTTCACGAACAGCAGCGTCGGGTCGTTGTAGACCAGCGACGTCGAGGGCAGGATCTTGTGCCCGTTCCGTTCGAAGTAGTCGAGGAACGCCCGTCGGATCGCGGCGGTCTTCATCAGTCGGTGCCTTCTTTCGCTCGCCCCGGGATGTCTCCGGGGTGGTTTGGCGGCGCGCGGGCGCGCCACCAGCCCGGACGAGCTTAATGCAGCCCGTCTCAAACCTTCTCAACACGGACGCTCATGGCCGCATTCCACGCACGGGTCCGGGGTGGCGACTCGCGCCGACGGCGTCCGCCTGCTCGCCGAGGACCGGACGGCACCCGCCCCGGGAGCATCACCCGTGAGGATTGCTGGGCGCCCCCGCGCCCCCTCAGGCGCATCGATGTAGCTCTCTCGCCGCCAACACGACGAGTCCGCCGCATCGATCGCTTTGGGGAGCGCCCAGACGCCCAGAGGCCCCACGTGCCGAGCCCTGCCATCGGCGTCCAGGGCTCTCCAGCCCCATCGATGTAGCTCACTCGCCACTATCACGACGAATGTGCAACATCGATCACCCTGGGGAGCGCCCAGACGCCCGGACGGTGGGGCGGGCCCACGCGGAGCCACGGGTCTCTCTGGGGGGTGGGGTCTGGGACTCAGCCGGCGCCAGAGTCGCGCCGACGGCGTCCGAGCAAGTCGTCGAGGAGCTGCACGCGCTCGGCGATCTGCGCCTCGTTGCCGTGGTCGGTGGGACGGTAGTAGACGGCGTCGGCGAGGTCGTCGGGCAGGTACTGCTGCTCTGCGACTCCGTGAGGGAAATCGTGGGCGTAGCGGTAGCCCTTGCCGTGGCCGAGCGAGGCGGCCGACGCGTAGTGGGCGTCACGGAGGTGGGGCGGGACGGGTCCGCCCTTGCCGGCACGCACGTCGGCGGAGGCCGCACTGATCGCGGTGATGACCGCGTTGGACTTGGGGGCGGTCGCACAGGCGATCACCGCGTGCGCGAGGTTGATCTGGGCCTCGGGCATGCCGATCAGCTGGACGGCCTGGGCCGCAGCCACGCACGTCTGCAGCACGCTGGGGGCGGCCATGCCGATGTCCTCGCTGGCGAGGATGACCAGGCGGCGGGCGACGAAGCGTGGGTCCTCGCCTGCCTCGAGCATGCGGGCCAGGTAGTGCAGCCCGGCCTGCACGTCGGATCCCCTGATCGACTTGATGAACGCGCTGATCACGTCGTGGTGCTGGTCGCCGTCGGCGTCGTAGCGGAGCGCGGCCCGGTCGACAGCCTGCTCGACGATCGCGGCGTCGATCTCGCTCGCGCCACGAGCGGACGCCGACGCTGCGGCCTCCTCGGCGTAGGTCAGGATGCGGCGCGCGTCGCCGCCGGACAGGCGGACGAGGGTGGCGCGGGCGTCCTCGGTGACGGTGTAGGGCTCGCCGCCGGGCGTGCGTAGGCCGCGATCGTCGTTGAGGGCCCGATCGAGGAGGGAGCTGATGTCGGCGTCCGTCAGCGGCTTGAGCGTGAGGAGGAGCGAGCGGGACAGCAGCGGCGAGATCACCGAGAACGACGGGTTCTCGGTGGTGGCGGCGATGAGGGTGACGAGGCGGTTCTCGACGGCGGGGAGGAGGACGTCTTGCTGGGCCTTGTTGAAGCGGTGCACCTCGTCGACGAAGAGGACGGTGGCGCGTCCGCGGGCGAGTTCGCGGCGGGCGGCGTCCAGTTCGGCGCGGACCTCCTTGACGCCCGCAGTGACCGCCGAGAGCTCGACGAAGCGGCGGTTGGTCGCGTGGCTGACGACCGAGGCGATCGTCGTCTTGCCCACTCCCGGCGGACCCCACAAGAAGACCGACATCGGCTGCCCCTCGGCGAGGCGGCGCAGAGGTGAACCGGGGGCGAGGAGATGGTCCTGGCCGACGATCTCATCCAGGGTGCGGGGGCGCATGCGGACGGCGAGCGGCACGTTGCCATGGTCGGCGCCCGAGAGCGACCCGGCGCGCGCAGGAGCGTCCACGGGCTCGGGGTTGCCGAAGAGGTCCGTCACGGGTCACGACGCTACACGGGGCGTCCGACAGGTCAGGGCCCCCGGGTGGCTGAGGAGTGGATCGTGCGCTCTCCCCTGGCATCGATGTAGCGCATCCGTCGTTGTGATGACGAACCTGCCACATCGATGCGCCTGGTGCCGGAGAACGTCGACCGCCTGGCTTGACGAGACGCGTATTGCGATATATCGTTAGTAATACGTAGATGACGAACGAGACGAGAGGAGAACGTCATGAACTACGCAATGAACCGGCCTGGAGGGCCGGAAGACGACTTCGATCGCCGGCGTCCTGGACGCGGTGGCCGCCACGGCCGTCGCGACGATCGTGACTTCGAGCGGGATTCCCGCCGCGAGGGCTTCGGCCCGCGCGAGGAGGACGGCCCCGAGGAGTTCGCCGGCCGCCTACATCGTCGTGGAGGCGGTTTCGGTCCCGGCCGCGGCTTCGGCCCGGGCGGTCCCGCGATGGGCCACTTCGGCTTCGGACCCGGCGCGTTCGGCCCGGGCTTCGGTCCCGGCGGCCCCGGCCGCGGTGGCCGCGGTGGTGGCCGTGCTCGGCGCGGCGACGTCCGGCTGGCCATCCTGGCCCTGCTCGCGGAGCAGCCGCTCAATGGCTACCAGATCATCCAGGCGCTCGACGAGCGCACCAGCGGGGCCTGGAAGCCCAGCCCCGGTGCGATCTACCCCGCGCTCAACCAGCTCGAGGACGAGGGACTCATCGCTCCCTCGGACGCCGAAGGCCAGAAGGTCTTCGTCCTCACCGAGGCGGGCCAGCAGGCCGCTGCCGCGATCGAGACGAAGCCCTGGGACAGCGTCAACGAGCAGTACAAGCCCGTGGACGCCGAGGGCGTGGCCACGTTCTGGCCCGAGTTCGGCAAGCTGGCCATGGCCGCACGGTCACTCGCCATGTCGGGTAGCCCGCGCCAGGTCAAGGCGGCCACCGAACTCGTCCAGGTGACGCGGCGCAAGCTGTTCGCGATCCTGGCCGAGGAGGACGCCCCCGAGAGCTGACCCCTACCAACAAACCGATGCCCGCCATCTCCAAGAGCCCGGCGGGCATCGTGCGTCTTGGGCCTGGCGTCCGTCTTGGTCTCGCCAACCCCATCGATGTGGCGGCACGGACGTCCAGACAACGGAAGAGCCACATCGATCGAAATTGGGGCTGTGGATAGTGACCGAATCCGTGATCCGGTGCCCATTGTGGGGGCGACCCAGATCCCCAGGAGGCCCCCCTTGTCCACTGCCCACGTCCAGGACGCCCGTCGCCGCAGCACGCGCCGCGATCGCATCATCCGCGCCTTTCCCCGGGTCGAGGGCCAACAGGGACTCGCCACCCGGGACCAACTCATAGCCGCCGGGTGGACCAAGTCGGCCATCCGCCACCTCGCGTCGACCGTCGGCCAGTCGCCCTACACCGGCGTCTACAGCTGGCATCGAGGGCCCCTCACCGACGCCCAACTGCTCACCGGGGCCGTCCTCTGGGCCGGCCCGGACGCCGTCCTCACCGGTGCCAGGGCCCTAGCGCTCATCGGACTCGAACTCCCGTCGGCGCCCCGCGCAATTCGGCTTCTCGTGCCCCACAACAAGCGACGCCGAGCCTGCGCCGACGCCGTGACACTCCGCACCACGCGTCCACCCCGCCGACGCACTGCGCACGGGTTCGTGGTCGCCGCGACCGAACGAGCGCTCGTGGACGCCGGACGCGCGCGGGAGTTCGACGGCGCCACCCTTCGGGCGCTCACCATCTCTGCGCTCCAGCGTCGATTGACGACGGTTGCCCGACTGACGACCGAACTCGCCAACGCACCCCGCAACGGCACCGCCTGGATCCGCAGAGGACTGGCCGACTTCCGCACCGGCTACTGGTCGGTGGCGGAGGCCGTCCTGGGAACGATCCTCGGCGATGAACGTCAGAAGCTCCGGGCCCTCTTCAATCACAGCCTGAGCACGCCCGATGGGCGCTTCATCGGCGTGCCGGACGCCTACCTGCCCGACCACGGGATCGTCATCCTCGTCCATTCCATGCGCTACCACGACGGTCTTGACGCCGCCGGCAAGGACCGTTGGGAGGCCACCGTCGAGGCCGATGGAGGCTACACCGAGCATGGGCTCACCACGATCGGGGTCGCACCCACGGCCCTGCGCGATCACCCGGACCGGTTCCTCCGCCGACTCGATGCCGTCGTAGCCCTGCACCCGGATCCACCCAGCCGGCCGATCGTCGTCACGGCCCCCGACACGGGGCGGGTGGTCGCCTGACCACCCCATCGATGTGGCCGACTCGTCGCCACAGCGACAAACGAGCCACATCGATGCGATTGGAAGAGCCGGCTCAAAGAGCCCGGCGGGCGTCAAAGGCGCGGGCTTCGTGGAGTCGCAGGGCGGCGTCCATCTGGCTGTCGAGGACGAACGCCCGCTGTTGCCGCTCGCGGGTGACGAAGAGGCGTTCGGCCCGCCGCCGGGCCCACCGCTGCAGCGTCTCGCCGACCCGCGCGGCCAGCAACGCGAGGAGATCGGGCGCGAACGAATGCGTACCGACTTGTCCGTCGCTCACAGCGGACGCCGATTCGGTGGACGCCGCAGGTGCGGTCAGCTGACGGGCCGCAAGTGATGGGGTGGAAAGGAGTTGGGTGGTCATGGCTCACCTCGCCGAGGGGGGCTCGGATGCGTCGCCCGGCCCGCGGGTCCGGGGGCGCTGGGGTCCGGGCGTGACCTCCCCGTCGACGACGGGAAAGGCGTTGAAATGGAGCTGCACCGGTCGCGAGCCGGGCAGATCCTGCCCGCGCAACGGCGTCAGATGTTCCGCTGACCAGGCATGCCAGGCCTCGACGAGGTCTGCCAGTTGCTCGACGGTCAGCCGTAGGTTGGCAGTGGCGGCCTCGGCGGCCTCCAGCCACTCGGGACCGAGAACCTCCGGCCCGACGAACATGAACTGGTGCAGGAGTTGAGTACGACTGTCCTCCCAGTGGCGGAACACCGTCGTGGCCGTAGCCTTCGCCGAGGGGGTGTCGACGTCCTCGGGGCGCGAGATCGTGATGGGTCCTGGGACTCGTTCCCACCAGCGCTCCCGGGCCGTGCCGCGTCCGTCCACCTCGCGAACGAGACCGCACCGCTCCAGTTGCCGTAGGTGGTAACTGGTCGTGCCGCTGGACTCCCCCAGCCGCTCAGCCAGCCCACTAGCCGTGTGCGGCCCGTGGACCGCAAGCGTGTCGAAGATCTCCATGCGGATCGGATGAGCCAGCCCCTTGAGGGCGGCAGGATCCAGGACGCGGTTGGGCTCTTGCCCTAGCGCGCCAGCCTTCGCGGGGGTCGTCCCTTCGGTCTCCGATGCCATGATGCAAAGGTATCTCTGCAGAGATTTCTATGCAAATATTCCTTTGTATCAGTCCGGCAACGCGGCCGCACGTCGAACTGGACGAAGGCAAGATTCATCGATGTAGCGGATCGGCTTCGACCACGACGAGGTGGCTACATCGATGCGATTTCTGGTGTCGGCGGGAACACAGCCTCGCCCCCTCGAGCCGATCGATGTGGCGGACCCGTTGCGACTACGGCGAGCGTGCTACATCGATCCGCCCGGAAGGGCGCAGCCGGCCCGACAGGTCTGACCGTGACGGTCGAGCGTCAGCGGCCGGCGACGGACGCCTCGGCGTCCATCTTCTCGACCGGCCCCGGCGTCCAACCGCGCTGCCGGCCCCGTGCCTCACCGCTGAGCCGACTCGGCTTTCTCGACCTGCTCGGGGTCCTTCTTCGGGACCGGCTTGGCGTCGACGCCCGCCTCTCGGCGCTGCTGGGGCGTGATGGGCGCGGGGGCGCCCGTCAGGGGATCCCAGCCGCCGCCCGACTTCGGGAAGGCGATCACGTCGCGAATCGTGTCGAAGCCACCGAGCAGCATGACCAACCGGTCGAGCCCGAAGGCGATTCCGCCGTGCGGCGGGGCGCCGAACTGGAAGGCGTCCAGCAGGAAGCCGAACTTCTCCTGCCCCTCCTCCGCCGACAGTCCCATCACCGCGAAGACCCGCTCCTGCACGTCGCGCCGGTGGATACGGATCGACCCGCCCCCCACCTCGTTGCCGTTGCAGATGAAGTCGTAGCCGTACGACAGCGCCGACCCCGGGTCGGTGTCGAACGTGTCCATCGACTCCGGCTTCGGCGAGGTGAAGGCGTGGTGCACGGCCGTGTACTTCCCGCCGGCCACCGCCACGTCACCGGACGCCTCGGCGTCCTCGCGCAGCTTGAACATCGGCGCGTCCACGACCCACAGGAACGACCAGGCCGACTCGTCGATCAGGCCGCACCGGCGTCCGATCTCCAGCCGCGCGGCGCCCAGCAGTTCCTGCGTGGCCTCGCGCTTGCCTGCGCCGAAGAAGATGCAGTCCCCGGGCTGAGCGCCCGTCACCGCGGCCAGCCCGGCACGCTCGGCATCCGAGATGTTCTTCGCCACCGGACCGCCCAGCTCGCCGGCCTCGTCCAACGTCACGTAGGCCAGCCCACGTGCCCCGCGCTGTTTGGCCCACTCCTGCCAGGCGTCGAACGTGCGCCGCGGCTGCGACCCGCCGCCAGGCATCACGACAGCACCCACGTACGGCGCCTGGAAGACCCGGAACGAAGTGCCCGAGAAGTACGACGTCAGCTCCACGATCCGGTTCTCAAACCGAAGGTCGGGCTTGTCGGACCCGTAGTGGTCCATCGCGTCGTGCCAGCTCATCCGCGGCAGCGGCAGGGGCATCTCGACGCCGATGAGCCTCCAGCAGGCGGCCATCACGCGCTCGGACACGCCGATGATGTCGTCCTGGTCGACGAAGCTCATCTCCATGTCGAGCTGGGTGAACTCGGGCTGCCGGTCGGCGCGGAAATCCTCATCGCGGTAGCAGCGCGCGATCTGGTAGTAGCGCTCCATGCCGGCGACCATCAGCAGCTGCTTGAACAGCTGCGGGCTCTGCGGCAGCGCGTACCACGATCCCGGATGCAGCCGCGCCGGCACCACGAAGTCGCGCGCCCCCTCGGGCGTCGAATGCGTCAGGGTCGGCGTCTCGATGTCGACGAAGTCCTCCCCGTCGAGCACCGCGCGAATCGCCGCGGTCACCTTGGACCGCAGCCGCAGCGCCGCCGCCTGACGGGGACGCCGCAGGTCCAGGTAGCGGTGCTTCAGACGGGCGTCCTCGCCTACCGTGGTGCGCTCGTCGATCTGGAACGGCAGCGGCGCGCTCGGGTTGAGCACGACCAACTCACGGATCGCCACCTCGATCTCGCCCGACGGCAGATCGGGGTTCGCGTTGCCCTCGGGCCGCAGCTCGACGATGCCGGTGACCTGGACGCAGTACTCGTTGCGGAGGTCGTGGGCGCCGGAGCTGGCCAGCAGCTCGTCCCGGACGACGACCTGGGCGATGCCGGAGGCGTCCCGCAGGTCGATGAAGGCGACGCCGCCGTGGTCGCGCCGGCGGGCGACCCAGCCCGCGAGGGTGACGAGTTCACCGGCGTCGGACGCCCGGAGCGTCCCGGCCGCGTGGGTGCGAAGCATCTGTGGTTCCCTTCTGTGCCGCGCATAGACGGTGCGGGCACGAGGGACCAGTCTAGGGGCATGGACGAGGTGTGGCTCCGCGTGGGCGAGGTGGCCCGCCGAACCGGCCTGACCGTCCGGACGCTCCACCACTACGACGAGCTCGGGCTGCTCGTCCCGTCGGGCCGATCAGGCGGCGACTACCGCCTCTACAGCGCCGACGACCTGCGCCGGCTGCTCGCGATCCAGCACCTCAAGAGCCTCGGCCTCAGCCTGGGCGACATCGCCGCCGCCCTGGACGACCCCGCCTTCGACGCCCGCGACGCCGTCGAGGGCCACATCTCCGCCGTCGAGCAGCGGATCGCCGCCGAGCGTGACCTGCTGGCCCGGCTCCGCGGGCTGCGCGAGGCGTCCGCGGCCGGCTGGGACGAGGTCCTCGAGGTCATCGCCCTCACCGAGCGCCTCCGGCACCCCGACCCGTCCGTCCGCGTCCGGGCGGCCCTGCAGGCCCGCGCGTCGCTGCCCCTGGACGCCCTCGTCGAGTCCCTGTTCGCCGAGCCGGACGCCGCCGTCCGCGAGTCCCTCACCTGGGCCCTCGCCCGCCACGGCCCCGCGGCGGTCGCGCCTCTGACGCGGCACCTCGCCGCGCGCAGCCCGGACGTCCGGCTCACCGCCCTGCACGCCCTGGGCAAGCTGCGCAGCCCGGACGCCGTCGGTGCGGTCGCGCCGTTGCTCGCGGACGCCGACGCACGTGTCGCTGCCAAGGCGGCCTTCGTTCTCGGACGCCTCGGCGGCCCGGACGCCGTCGCCGCCCTGGTCGACGCACTTGCCCGCCCCGAGCCGCTGGTTGCGGACGAGGCCGCCCACGCACTCGCCGGCCTGGGTACCGAAGCCCTCTCGGCGCTCCTGGACGCCCTCGCTCACCCGGACGCCACCCGCCGCACCCACGCCGCGGACGCCCTCGGGCTCCTCGCCGACCCTGAATCCACCCAGCCGCTGGCGGCAGCGCTGGACGATCCGGACTCCGGCGTCCGACTCGCGGCCCTGACGGCGCTGGCGCAGCTGCCCCAGGGCCTCACCCGGGACGCGATCGCGGGCGCCGCCCGGTCGGACGACGCCCGCGTGCGCCTGCTGGCCCGGCGGCTCCTCGGCTGAAGGAGTCCTCTCGGCTAAGGAGTCCTCTCGGCTAAGGAGTCCTCTCACCCAGGAATCGATGTGGCCGACTCGTCGCTGAGGCGACGAGCGTGCCACATCGATGGCCGGGTGGGCCGGCCAGGACCAGCGGGTCGAGCCGAGACGGACCCGCGCCCTAGACCCGGCGCCGGCCCAGGTGATCCGCCACCGCAGCGACCCGAGGATCGTCCGACGCCCTGGCGGCGGCCAGCGCGGCCTCCGACGCCTCCGGCGCCAGCTCCCCCAACGCCGTGACCGCGGCGAACCGCACTTCGGCGTCCGGGTCGTCCAGGAGGCCGCGTAGAGCGGCGGCGGCCACGTCGGCCAGCGGCGTCCCGAGATGGCCCAGGGTCTCGGCCGCGTGCGCACGAACGGACGCGTCGGCGTCCGAGAGCGCCGCGACCAGGACCCCAACCCCGGACTCCCCCAGCGTCGCGAACGCGCTGGTCAGGGCGTCGCGCTGCTCCAGGTCGCCGTGCCCGAGGCGTCCGGCCAGCGCCGGCACGACGCTCGGGTGCCCGGTGTTCGCGGCCGCCCGGTAGGCCTTGACGGCCACGCCAGGGTCGGCGTCCGCGACGACCGGCAGCAGATGCTCGGCATGCTCGGGATCGCCGATCTTGCTCAACACATGCGCCGCCTGCATCCGGACGCCGGCCTCGGGGCTGCGCAGCTGCTCCAGCACCCCGGGCACGGCCAGTTCTCCGACGCTCACGGTCGCCCAGGTCAGCGCCTCGCGGACGAAGCAGTCGGTCTCGACCCCCAGGTGCTCGACGAGCGCGGCGGCGGCCTCCGCCGTCCGGACGCCACCCAGCGCGATCGCCGCCTCGTGGCGGGTGCTGCGGTCGGGATCGTCCAGCCCGGCGATGAGGACGCGGGTCTCGGTGTTGTTCATCTCTATACCTCCTGACAGGCAAGGTAGAACCTGACGCCACGTGAGGCTCAACCTCGCGGCCGCTGCACCCACGAGGTCGCCGCCCGGCCCTAGGATGCGGGGCATGCCGAGGCTGATCCTGCTCAACGGTGCACCGGGATGTGGCAAGCACTCGTTGGCCCGACTCATGACGGCGCGACTTCCCCTCGCCCTGGCCCTCGATGTCGACTTCCTCCAGCACAACCTGGGCCGCTGGGACGCCGATCCCGCGGCCTCGCGTCGGCACGCCCGGACGCTGGCGGTCGCCCTGATCCGCGAGCAACTCGGGTCCGGGTACGACGTCGTGCTGAGTCAGTACGTCCACTCGAGCGACTTCGTCGACGAGCTCGAGGCCGACGCCGGCGATCTCGGGGCGTCCTTCTACGAGATCTTCCTGGTCGTCGACGCGCCCCAGCTCGCCGAGCGCATCGCCGCGATCCGCGCCGATCGTCCCGATCTTCTGCAGCACGTGGCGAAGCGACTGGTCATCACCCCCGAGGACGCCCCGGCCCTCGTCGAGTCCGTGGAATCGCTGCTGCGCAAGCGCCCGAACGCCCTGCGCGTCGAGGTCGCGGACTCTCCGGACGAGACCCTCGCCCTCATCCAGGCCGCGATCGAGAACGCGGACGCCGAGGCCGACTGACCGGCAGACCGGCTCAGCCGGCGCTGACCCGCGGGCGCAGGTCTTCGGCGGGCGGCGTCCAGGACCCGGCGTCGGCGTCGGTCTGGTCGCCCGAGCGGATGTCCTTGACCGAGCCCTCGCCGAACCACACGTACGGGATGCCCCGCCGGTCGGCGTAGCGGATCTGCTTGCCGAACCTGTCGGCCTTCGGCGCCACCTCCGTCGGAATGCCCCGCGCGCGCAGCCGGGCCGCGACGGCCATGGCGGTGTCCCGGGTCTCCTCGGAGTCGACCGCCACCAGCACGCAGGTCGGCACGGGCCTGGACGCCGTCAGCTTCCCCTGGCCGATCAGCACGCCCAGGATGCGCGTCACACCGACCGAGATGCCGACGCCCGGGTAGGTCGTCCTCCCGTCGGATGCCAGCGAGTCGTAGCGCCCGCCCGAGCAGATCGAGCCGAGTTTGGCGTAGCCCTCGAGCTCGGTCTCGTAGACGGTGCCGGTGTAGTAGTCGAGCCCGCGGGCGATCTTGAGGTCGGCGATGACACGTCCGGGGGCGACCCGGGCCGCCGCGCGAACCACGGACGCCAGCGCGTCGAGCCCCTCGTCCAGCAGCTCGTTACGGACGCCGAGGGCGCGCACGGCGTCCACGAACGACTCGTCGGCCGACGTGATCGTGGCCAGCTCCAGGCACTTGCCGGCGGCACCGGCGTCCATGCCGAGCTCGTCGACGAGGAGCGCACCGACGGCGTCCGGACCGATCTTGTCCAGCTTGTCGACGCGCTGGAGGACGGCCAGGTGGTCCTCGACGCCGAGCCCGCGGTAGAAGCCCTCCGACAGCTTGCGGTTGTTGACGTGGATCGTCACCGGCGGCACGCCGAGCTCGCGGAGCCCCTCGAGCGCCTCCAGCATCACCAGCGCCACCTCGACGTCGTGATGGTCGGCCAGCGTCGCCTCGCCGACGATGTCGATGTCGGCCTGGACGAACTCGCGGTAGCGGCCCTCCTGCGGGCGCTCGCCGCGCCACACCTTCTGGATCTGGTAGCGCCGGAACGGGAACGCCAGATGGCCGGCGTTCTCGAGCACGTAGCGCGCGAACGGCACGGTGAGGTCGAAGTGCAGCCCGAGGTCGTCGCCCGCCTCGCCCTCGGCGGCGTGCAGGCGCCGGACGACGTAGACCTCCTTGGTGATCTCGCCCTTGCGGGCCAGGGAGCCCATGGGCTCGACGGCCCGGGTCTCGATCGATGCGAAGCCGTGCAGTTCGAACGTCGCGCGCAGCGAGTCGAGGACGGCCTGCTCGACGACGCGACCGGCGGGCAGGAACTCGGGGAAGCCGGACAGCGGCTTGGGGCGGCTCATAGGGTCCTCAGGAAGCGGTCTTGCAGGAACGGGTTGGTGGCGCGCTCGTCGCCGATGGTGGTCTCGGGGCCGTGGCCCGACAGCACGACCCAGTCGTCGGGCAGGGCCAGCACGACGTCACGCAGCGTGCGCGCCATCGCGGCCGGGTTGCCGCCGGGCAGGTCGGTGCGCCCGATCGAGCCCGCGAACAGCACGTCGCCGCTGAACAGCAGGTGGGACGCCGTCGGCTCGCCCTGGGCGTCCCCCTCAGCGTCGACGTCACCGTCGTAGGGGGTGGAGAACATGACGCAGCCGGGACGGTGCCCTGGCGCCGCGATGACGTCGAAGGTGAGCCCGCCGACCGAGAGGGTCTCGCCCCCGGCCAGCAGCCGCAGCCGCTTCGGCTCCCGCAGGCGGACGCCGAGCTGCTGGGCCAGTTCGAGCGAGCTCGGCAGGCCCGGGCCGGCGTCGCTCAGCAGCTCGCGGTCGGAGACGTGCAGCCAGGCCGGGACGCCCCAGTGGTCGGCGACGTCGGCGGCGCACGCGACGTGGTCGATGTGCCCGTGGGTCAGCAGGACGCCGGCGACGCCGACGCCCTCGGCGTCCGTCGCCTCGACGATCGGCTCGAAGGCCTGGACGCCGGGGTCGACGACCACGACGTCGGAGCCGCGCTCGGGCGCCACCAGGTAGCAGTTCGTCTGCCAGGGGCCGGCGCGGAAGGACGCTAGGAACACGCCCGACACCTTATCGCCGCGCACAGACAGGTCCTTGCGTACGCCTGAGCAGTGCGACGCGCGGCGCGCGGATGCGGCAAGATGTGCGCCATGAGTGAAACGGCAGGTCCGGCGAGCCACGGACGCGTCGCGGAGGACGGCACGGTCTTCGTGCTCACCGCCGACGGCGAGCGTGCGGTCGGTCAGATTCCCGGAGTTCCCGCGGACGAGGCGCTCGGCTTCTACGTCCGGCGCTTCGAGGCCCTGGAGTTGGAAGTGCAGCTCCTCGACCAGCGCATCCGGAACGGATCACTCTCCCCCGAAGAGGCCCGGCAGTCGATCGGCATCGTGCGCAAGAGCGTCACCGGGGCCAACGCCGTCGGAGACCTGGACGCCCTGCTGGCCAAGCTGGACGCCCTCAGCCCGTTGCTGGCCGAGCAGTCCGAGGCGCGCAAGGCCGAGCGGGCCAAGCAGCACGAGGCCACCCGGGCCGCCAAGGAGGCCATGGTCGCCGAGGCCGAGCAGCTGGCCGAGGGCAACGACTGGCGCGCGGGTGTCAACCGGTTCCGGACGCTGCTCGAACAGTGGCGCGAGCTGCCCCGCATCGACCGCGCCACTGACGACGCACTGTGGCATCGCTTCTCCTCGGCGCGCACCACCTACACGCGGCGCCGCAAGTCGCAGTTCGCCGAGCAGGCCGCCAAGCGCGATTCGGCCAAGGCGCTCAAGGAGCAGATCATCGCCGAGGCGCGGGAGCTGGCCGGCTCGACCGAGTGGGGTCCCACCTCGGGCGCCTTCCGCGACCTCATGACGCGCTGGAAGGCCGCCGGCAGCGCTCCCCGCGCGGTCGACGAGGCGCTGTGGACCGAGTTCCGCGCCCTGCAGGACGAGTTCTTCAACGCCCGCTCGGCGGCGCTCAACGAGCAGGACGCCGAGTTCAAGGGCAACCTGGAGGCCAAAGAGGCGCTGCTCGCCGAGGCCGAGGCGGCTCTCATTCCGGTCACGGACATCAACCAGGCCCGCGCCACCTACCGCAGCTTCCTCGACCGCTACAACGCGCTCGGCAAGGTGCCTCGGGATTCGATCCGCGGGCTCGACAACCGCATCCGCGCCCTCGAGACGGCCGTCAAGAAGGCCGAGGAGGACGAGTGGCGCCGCACCGACCCCGAGGCCCGGCAGCGCGCCGAGGAGACGGTCGGCATGCTCAGCGCCGAGATCGCCAAGCTCACCGAGAAGATCGCCAAGGCCAACGCCCGCGGCGACGCCCAGGCCGCCAAGAAGGCCCAGGACTCCATCGACACCTACACGGTCTGGCTCGACCAGGCCAGGGCGACGCTGGACGACTTCACCCGCTGAGCCCTGACCGACGCGCTGGGGCTTGCATGCGCCCAGCTTCGCTCAGCTGGCGTGCACCCGGAACACGTCGAACACGCCCGGCACGCGGCGCATGGCGGCGATCACGTTGTTGAGGTGCCGCGGATCCGGGGTCTCGAACGAGAGCCGGATCGTGAACTCCCCCGTCCGCCCCGTGTTGCCCGTGGCCGACACGATGTTCATGTGCATGTCCGACAGGACGCGGGTCACGTCCGAGAACAGCGCCGACCGGTCGATCGCCTCGACCTGGACGGCCACGAGATAGGCGGCGTCCGCGGCGGGCGTCCAGCTGACGGGCAGCATGCGCTCGGGCGTCCGGAGCAGGTTCTTGACGTTCGTGCAGTCCTTCCGGTGCACCGAGACGCCCTCTCCGCGCGTGACGAATCCGACGATCTCGTCGCCCGGCACCGGCATGCAGCACTTGGCGAGCTTGACCCACATGTCCGGGTCGCCGTCGACGACGATGCCGGTCGAGTTCATCCGCCGGCGGATCGAGCGCCCGGTGAGCAGCGGCTGGTCGGCCGCGGACGCCTCGACGGCGGCCTCGCCGCCGCCCATGGCCGCGATCAACTGCTCGACGACCGCCTGAGCCGTGATGTTGTTCTCCCCCACCGCGGCGAAGACCGCGTTGGCGTCCGCGAGATGGAAGTGCTGGGCGGCGCCCATGAGGTACTCGGGCGTGATGGTGCGCGCGATCGACAGGCCGCGGCGGCGCAGCTGCTTGGTGACGGCGTCCTTGCCGTGCTCGATCGACTCGTCGCGGCGCTCGCGCGTGAAGTGCTGCCGGATCTTCGAGCGGGCCCGGGGGGTCTTGACGAACGTCAGCCAGTCGCGGCTGGGGCCGGCGTTCGGCGCGCGCGACGTGATGATGTCGACGCTCATGCCCATCTCGAGCTGGCTGTCCAGCGGCACGAGCCGGTTGTTCACCCGGGCGCCGATGCAGCGGTGCCCGACCTCGGTGTGGATCGCGTACGCGAAGTCGACCGGCGTCGCCCCTTGCGGCAGCGCGATCACGTCGCCCTTGGGCGAGAACACGAAGACCTCGTTCTTGGCGATCTCGTCGCGGAACGTCTCCAGGAACTCCCCGGAGTCCTCGGTCTCCTTCTGCCACTCCGAGATCGACTGCACCCAGTTGATCTCGTTGCCGGCGGCGCCGCCCTCCTTGTACTTCCAGTGGGCCGCGACGCCGTACTCGGCCTCGCGGTGCATCTGGTGGGTGCGGATCTGCAACTCCACCGGACGCCCACCCGGCCCCAGCACGGTCGTGTGCAGCGACTGGTACAGGTTGAACTTGGGCATCGCGATGTAGTCCTTGAAGCGCCCGGG
>DAIRTI010000049.1:0-22852 GCA_036803965.1 Propioniciclava sp. | reverse complement strand
GGGCGATATCGGTGCGGACGGCGGTCGGCAGGTCGGTCCAGGAGGTGGGGTCGTCGGAGTTCGAGCGGAAGAAGTGCCGGTCGATCTGGGCGGCCCGGAACTTCGGCAGGCCGGCTGCCAGGACGGCGTCCACCCTCTCGGACGCCTTCAGGTCGGCCCAGTGCCGCGGCGGCTTGGACGCCGGCGGCGCCTTCCAGACGACCGGCATGACGCGTCCGGCACGGGCGTGCGACTCGGCTGCGGCGGAGGCGGCGGCCTCCTCGGGGGTCAGACCGGTCATCCGCCCGGGACCATCAGGAACAGCACCAGCCAGGCGGCGGGCGCCGCGACGAGCATAGAGTCGAGGCGGTCCATCACGCCGCCGTGGCCGGGCAGGATCGAGCTCATGTCCTTGATGCCCACATCGCGCTTGATCGTCGACTCCAGCAGGTCGCCGGCCGTGCCGAACAGCACCATGACGACGCCCAGCACGAGCCCGACGTACCACGGGGCGTCCAGAACGAAGACGCTCATCGCGATGCCGACGGCGACCGACAGCACCAGCGAGCCGGCGGAGCCCTCCCAGGTCTTCTTGGGCGAGAGCAGCGGCGCCAGCGGGTGCTTGCCGAGCAGGACGCCGGCGATGTAGCCGCCGGTGTCGACGGCGACGACGCAGAGCAGGAACGTCACCATGCGGCGGGCCCCGTCGTCGGGGGCCAGGATCAGCGCCGTGAACGAGCCGAGCAGCGGGATGTAGCCGATGATGAACAGGGACGCCGCGGCGTCCTTCACGAAGCCCTCGTAGCCACGCAGCATGCGCAGGAGCATGGACGCCAGCACGGTCGCCCCGAGGAACATGAGCAGCGTCGAGTGCCACGGGATGCCCAGCCACGCGAGGTCGCGCGCCGAGGCGTAGGTGCCGGCGCTCATCGCGACCGTGCCGGCCAGGATCGGCCAGATGGCCGCGTTCATCTCGATGCTGCGCAGCGCCGCGTAGACCTCCCAGCAGCCAAGGCTCAGCATGGCCGCCACGAGCAGGATGAAGCCCCAGTGGAAGAAGGCGAGCGTCACGACGACGATCGCGATGAGGCCCACCCCGACCGCGATCGCGGCCGGCAGGTCGCGACCCGCGGACCGCTTCTTGGGGGTGACGGGCGCTTCGTTGGACATCAGACCTCGAGCAGTTCCGATTCCTTGTGCTTCAGTTCGGCGTCGATCTGCTCGATGTGCTTCTTCGTGGCGAGATCCAGCTTCTTCTCGGCCGACTTCGCGTCGTCCTCGCCGATCTCCTTGTCCTTCTCGAGCTTCTTGATGGCGTCGTAGGCGTGACGGCGTCCGTTGCGGATCGCCACGCGGCCCTCCTCGGCCTTGTGGCGGGCCATCTTGATGTATTCCTTGCGGCGCTCTTCGGTGAGCTGCGGCATCACGAGGCGGATGACCGCGCCGTCGTCGGCTGGGTTGACGCCGAGGTCGGAGTCGCGGATCGCCCGCATGATGTTCTTCATCGCGCCGCGGTCGAACGGCGAGATCAGCACGGTGCGGGCCTCCGGCACCTGGAAGGTCGCCAGCTGCTGCAGCGGGGTGGGTGCGCCGTAGTAGTCGACCATGATCTTGTTGAACATGGCCGGATGCGCGCGCCCGGTGCGGATGCCGGCGAACTCCTCACGGGTGTGTTCGACGGCGGCGGCCATCTTGTGGTCGGCGCTGGAGAGGATGTCGTCGATCATGAGAGTTGGCGTCCCTTTCGTTGTCGCTGCCCGATCAGGCGTGGACCGTCGTGCCGATCTTCTCACCCTCGACGACCCGGACGATGTTCCCCGCGCAACCGAGATCGAAGAACACCATGGGCAGGTTGTTGTCGCGGGCGAGGCTGACGGCGGTGGCGTCCGCCACCTTGAGGTTGCGGGAGAGGAACTCGTCGTAGGTCAGCGAGTCGAAGCGCTGGGCGTCCGGGTTCGTCTTCGGGTCGGAGTCGTAGACGCCGTCGGTGCCCTGCTTGGCCATCAGCAGGACGTCGGCGCCGATCTCGAGCGCGCGCTGGGCGGCGACCGTGTCGGTCGAGAAGAACGGCATGCCGGACCCGGCGCCGAACAGGACGACGCGTCCCTTCTCGAGGTGCCGGACGGCCCGCAGCGGGATGTAGGGCTCGGCGACCTGGCCCATCGAGATGGCGGTCTGGACGCGCGTCGGCACGCCGGCCTGCTCGAGGAAGTCCTGCAGGGCCAGGCAGTTCATGACGGTGCCGAGCATGCCCATGTAGTCGGCGCGGCGGCGCTCCATGCCGCGCTGCTGCAGCTCGGCGCCGCGGAAGAAGTTGCCGCCGCCGGTCACGATCGCGACCTGCACCCCGGACGCCGTCACCTGCTTCAGCTCCGCGGCGATGCCGGCGATGACGTCGGGGTCGACGCCCACTCTGCCGCCCCCGAACGCCTCTCCCGACAGTTTGAGCAGGACGCGGGTGTACGGACTGGGCATCGGGCTCCTTCGTCGGTGTCTTCGGAGTGCGCCGCGCGGCACAGCAGCGCCGGACGCGAACGTGCGCCGCAGCCTGAGCCGCGGCGCACGCCACTGTAGTGCAGTTTCCCGGACGCCCCCGGCGCGGGTCGCCGCCGGGAAGGGCCGTGGGGTGGGGGTCAGGCCCCCGCGGAGAAGCGCACGAAGCGCGTGACCTTGACGCCGTTCTCCTTGAGGAGCTGGCCCACGGTCTTCTTGTCGTCGGAGACCGAGGCCTGCTCGACGAGGCAGTTCTCGCTCGCGAACTTCTTCAGGGCACCCGCGACGATGTTCGGGACGATCTTCTCGGGCTTGCCCTCCTCGGCGGCCTTGAGCTCGGCGACGTGCTTCTCCTGGGCGAGCACGTCGGCCGGGATCTCGTCGGCGGTCACCCACTGGGGCTGCATGGCCGCGATCTGCATCGCGATGCCGCGGACGAACTCCTCGGTGCCACCCTCGTACTCGACCATCACGCCGACCTGCGGGGGCAGGTCGGGCGAGCGGCGGTGCAGGTAGGTCACGGACGCCCCGGAGTGCGTCGCGACCTGCGCCAGCTCCAGCTTCTCGCCGATCTTGGCGGCCAGCGCCTCGACGGCCTCGCCGGCCGTCTGGCCGGTCGGCAGCTTGGCGGCCTTGGCGGCCTCCAGGTCGGCCGCACCAGCGGCGTCCACGGCCTTGACGATCTCGTCGGCCAGCGCGATGAACTCGTCGTTCTTGGCGACGAAGTCGGTCTCGGCGGCCAGGCGGATCACCGAGTTGCCGGACGCCGCCACGAGGCCGTTGCTGGCCTCACGGTCGGCCCGCTTGGCCATCCGGGCCTGGCCGGCGACGCGGAGGATCTCGATCGCGGCGTCGAAGTCGCCGTCGGCCTCGGTCAGGGCCTTCTTGGCGTCCATCATGCCCGCGCCCGTCATGTCGCGGAGCTTCTTCACATCTGTGGCGGTAATGGCCATCTGCAGCGTCTCTTCCTTGGTTGGTCTGGGTGTGTGGGTGTCACTCGGCCTGGGGCTCGTCCGCGGACGCCTCGGGCTCGGTCGCAACGGGCTCGGCGACCGGCTCGGACGCCTCGGCGACCTCCGCGGGAGCCTCGGCCACGTCCTCCACCGGGACTTCGGCGACCGGCGCCTCGACGACCGGGGCCTCGGCGACCGGGGCCTCGTCCTGGGCGCCGAGGAGCTCGCGCTCCCAGTCGGCCATCGGCTCGGCCTCGGCCGCGGCGGCACCGGCCTGGCCGCGCGAGAGCAGACCCTCGGCGGCGGCGTCCGCGATGATGCGCGTCAGCAGCGCGACGGAACGGATCGCGTCGTCGTTGCCCGGGATCGGGAAGTCGACCTCGTCGGGATCGCAGTTGGTGTCGAGGATGCCGATGATCGGGATGCGCAGCTTGCGGGCCTCGTCGATCGCCAGGTGCTCCTTCTTGGTGTCGACGACCCAGATGGCCTGGGGCAGGCGCGCCATGTCCTTGATGCCGCCCAGGGTCTTCTCGAGCTTGTCCTTCTTGCGCTCCTGCTGCAGGAGCTCCTTCTTGGTCAGCCCGGACGCCGCGACGTTGCTGAAGTCGATGGCCTCGAGCTCCTTCATCTTGCCGATGCGCTTGGAGATCGTGCCGTAGTTGGTGAGCATGCCGCCCAGCCAGCGCTGGTTGACGTACGGCATGCCGACGCGGGTGGCCTGCTCGGCGATGGCCTCCTGGGCCTGCTTCTTGGTGCCGACGAACAGCACCTGGCCGCCGCGGGCGACCGTGGTCTTGACGAACGAGTAGGCGTTGTCGATGTACTTCAGCGACTGCTGCAGGTCGATGATGTAGATGCCGTTGCGCTCGTTGAAGATGAACCGCTTCATCTTGGGGTTCCACCGGCGGGTCTGGTGCCCGAAATGGACACCCGCCTCGAGCAGCTGGCGCGTGGTGACGACGGCCATGGCCGTTCCTTTCTCGCGGCTGGGCGGGCGCGACGTGGCGCCTGCGACCTGGCCGCAGTTGAGTTGTCGGACCGAGCTGTTCGGTCCGCCTGATGCGCCCCGGCGACCCACCCCTGCGACGGGGACCACGGGACGCCGGCCGCTGGAGCGGACGGACGCATGCGAAGTCGACCCGGATCTGCCGGATCGCCGTGGGCGATTCTAGGACGCCGCGGGTCTCGTCGCCAAACGCCGGATGGGCGTCCGGGTCAGCCCTGCAGGGCGTCGGCCAGGGTGACCAGCTCGTAGCCCTTGGCGCGCAGGCCGTCGATCATCGCGGGGAGCGCGTCGGCGTCCAGTGTGGAGTGATCGGTCGGGTGGTCGCCCTGGTGCATCAGGACGATGCCGCCCGGTGTGGCCTTGCTCAGCACCAGGTCGGTGATCTTGGCCGCGGTGTTGCCCTTGCCCGTGCCGTCCCAGCCCAGGGTGTCGATCGTCCAGCGGAACGGGACGTAGCACTGCTTGTTCACGAGCTGGATCGCGTGGGCGTTCCGGTTGCCGTACGGGAAGCGGAAGAACGGCACCGGGGTCACACCCCCGGACGCCTTGACGATCGCCGCCTCGCCCTTGGTGAGCTGCTCGTTCACCTTGGCGTCGGTCAGCTTGGTGAATTCGGGGTGGTCGTAGCTGTGGTTCCCGATCGGGTACTTCGCGGCGATCGTCTTCACGGTGTCGGGGTACATCTCCGCGAACTTCCCGGTGAAGAAGAACGTGGCGACGGCCTGCTTCTCCTCCAGCACCTGGAGGATCTTCTTGTCGGCCGCGTTGCTGGCGCCGCCGTCGAACGTCAGGGCGATGACCTTCTTCGAGCCGGTGGGCGTGGACTCGAAGTCCTTGCCCGCGTACTGCGCGGGCATCGTGCAGCTGCCGTCGGCGTTCCGGTGCACCGCCAGCCCGGCGCCCTGCGTCGGCTGGGTGGTCGCCGTCGAGCCGGACGCCGTCGGCGTCGCGGCCGAGGTGGCGCTCGTGCCCGCCGTGCCCGGGATGGTGCTCGTGGACGCCGGGGTGGTCGCGCCGCCCGTGGTCGCGGGGGTCGCCGGACCGGCCGTCGCACAGCCGGACAGGGCCAGCAGGCTGGCCAGGCCCAGGCAGAGGACACGGAGCTTCGAGGGGGACGCCATGGGCGTCATTGTGCCAAGTCCGCCGACCCCGCACGGGGCACGGCGATCCCACGGCGCGTCGTCCGATGCGCCAAATGGGTCCTGACAAGCAGTGAAACGCGATGCCTATGGTGTTGGCGCTCAATCGAGGAAAGGGGAAGCCATGCGAGCCCTGTGGACGCTGCTCCTGGTGCTGACGCTGTCGCTGGCGTCGTCCGCGCCCGCGGCCGGCGTCGTGCCGACCAAGGGCGTCCTGCCGGTGTCCGGAACGGTGGCGCGCCCGTTCGACCCGCCCGACGTGCCGTGGGGCGCCGGCCACCGGGGCGTCGACCTGGCGGCGCCCGAGGGTGCCGTGGTCGTCGCGCCCGCTGACGGGGTCGTGACGTTCGCCGAGGTGCTGGCGGGGCGTCCGGTGCTGGTGGTGAGCCACGGCGAGGTCCGGTCGACGTTCGAACCCGTGGTGGCGACCGTCGCCGTCGGCACGCGGGTCACCCGTGGCCAGCCGATCGGACGCCTCGTCGCCGGCCATGCCTGCCCGGCGCCCGTCTGCCTGCACTGGGGCTTGAAGCGAGGCGAGGTCTATCTGAATCCGCTGAGCCTGCTGGGGCGCGAGGTCCGGCTGCTGTCGGACGCCGAGGCGGCGGCCATTGCGGCGGGCGGCTCGGGGTGAGGGGCCACCGTGCCGGCTGGGGACGCCCTCCTCCGGCCTCAGGCGCGCGGGTGGGCCTGGCGGAATGCCTCCTTCAGGCGCTCGTTCGTCACGTGGGTGTAGATCTGTGTGGTCGCGAGCGAGGAGTGGCCCAGCATCTCCTGGACGCTGCGCAGGTCGGCGCCGCCTTCGAGCAGGTGGGTGGCCATCGCGTGCCGCAGTCCGTGCGGGCCGAGGCCGGGGGCGTCCGGCACCGCGTCGAGCGCCGCGTGCACGACCCGCCGGACGACCCTCGGGTCGACCCGGGCGCCGCGGGCGCCGAGGAACACGGCGTCCCCGGACTCGGCCCCCGCGAGCTGCCCGCGGACGTGCAGCCAGGCACGCAGCGCCCGCTGGGCGGGGACGCCGAGGGGCACCGTGCGCTCCTTGGCGCCCTTGCCGAGGACGCGGGCGAGGCCGCGATCCCAGTCGAGGTCGCGGGCGTCCAGGCCGCACAGCTCCGACACGCGCAGGCCGCTGGAGTACAGCACCTCCACGATCGCGGAGTCGCGCAGCGCCAGCGCGCGCTCGGCGTCCGTCCGCGCCGCCTCGATGCGGGCGGCGAGTCCGTCGAACAGCCCGGACGCTGAGGCGCGGTCGAGCGTCGGCGGCAGCGTGCGATCGGCCCTCGGGGAACGCAGTGCGGCCGCAGGGTCGTGCTCGACGCGTCCGGTGGCGTGCAGCCAGGCGTAGAAGACGCGCGCGGCCGTGGCCCGCCGGGCCACCGTCGTCCGCTCGGCGCCGCGCGCGTGGAGGCCGGACAGCCAGCCGCGCAGCGTCCGCAGGTCGGCGTCCGCGAAGTCGCGGAGGGTGTGCGCCAGCAGGTGATCGCCGAGGCTCACGAGGTCGCCGGTGTAGGCCCGCACGGTGTGGACCGACAGCCCCCGCGTCCCCTCCAGGTGGACGCGGTAGGACGCCAGGTCGGCGCGCATGGCGTCCGGCCAGCCCTCGGTGGGGTCGCCGGGCCCCCGTGCGGGGTCGGGCGTGGGGTCCATGGCGCCAGCGTGCCAGAGCGGCGCGCCACGGCCGCGAACCGGCGTCGGCCGGGTGAGAGAATGGCCCGGTTGTGCCGAGCAAGGAGGACGAGTGGCTCAGAAGATCGACGAACTGCGCACGGGCGGGTCGGTGCTGCCGATCACGCGGTGGTCCGAGCCGGTGATGCACGCACAGACTGAGCCGATCACCGAGTTCGACGACGACCTGCGCGCGCTCGTCCGCGACATGTTCGCGACCATGCGAGCCGCCGAGGGGGTCGGGCTGGCCGCGACGCAGGTCGGCCGCGACATCGCCCTGTTCATCTACGACTGCGCCGACGACGACAACCGCCGCCACGTGGGGGCCATCTGTAACCCGGTCGTCGACCTGCCCACCGGCAAGGAACGCCGCCTCGACGCCTACGAGGAGGGCTGCTTGTCCTACCCCGGCGCCTACGAGTCGCTGGCGCGTCCCGACCACTGCGTCTGCCGCGGCCAGGACCCCTGGGGCGACGACGTCGAGGTCGTCGGCACCGGGCTGCTGTCGCGCTGCCTGCAGCACGAGACCGACCACCTGAACGGCATCGTGTTCGGCGACCGGCTCTCGTCGCGGTCGCGCCGCAAGCTGGACGCCCAGCACGCCGAGCGCGCCCACCTGTACCCCTCCGACTGGCCGGTCACCCCACGGGCCAAGTCCGCGGACGAGGGCGTCGAGCCGCCCGTCGAGTAGGTCTTGGCCGCCGCGCTCAGCGCAGCGCGTGGCAGGCGATCGCCGTCGCGGCCGCGACGTTGAGAGAGTCGACGCTGTGGGCCATCGGAATCGTCACGACCACGTCGGCCTGCGCGAGCCAGCGCCGCGACAGGCCCTCGCCTTCGGTCCCGACGACCAGGCACAGCCGATCTGGACGCGGACCGGCGGCGAAGGCGTCCAGGGACACGGCGTCCGGGCTGAGCGCCAGCGCGGCGACGGTGAAGCCGGACGCCCGCAGCGCCGGGATCGCGGTGGCCCAGTCGTCGACGCGTGCCCACGGCAGCGAGAACACCGTTCCCATGGAGACCTTGACCGCGCGCCGGTACAGCGGATCGGCGGCCCGCGGGGCGAGCAGGATGCCGTCCCAGCCGAGGCCGGCCGCGTTGCGGATCAGCGCCCCGACGTTGGTGTGGTCGACGAGGTCCTCGGCGAGGACGAGCCGCCGCAGCCCCAGCAGGTCCGCCATCCGCAGGGGCTCGGCGCGATGCAGGGACGCCAGCGCGCCGCGGTGCACGTGGAAGCCCGTCACCGTCTCGGCCAGCTCCTCGGAGACGACGTAGACGGGGGCGTCCGGGTGGGCGTCCAGGACGTCGCCGAGCCCGGGCAGCCAGCGCTCGGCGAGCAGGAAGGAGCGCGGCCGGTGGCCGGCTGCGACCGCGCGGCGGATGATCTTCTCGCCCTCGGCGATGAACAGCCCCCGCTCGGACTCCAGTGAGCGGCGCAGCGAGACGTCGCGCAGCGAGACGTAGTCGGCGAGTCGTTCGTCGGTGGGGTCGGTGACGGGCAGCAGCGGCACGGCGACTAGGGTGGCGCCCGTGGCGGCCCGCGGCAAACTCCGGCTCGATCCGTTCCTGCTGGCGATCATCGCGGCGGCCGTGCTGGCGTCCTTCCTGCCCGCCCGCGGCGTCGGCCTGGACGCCCTGAGCGTCGCCACGAAGGTCGCGATCTTCTGCCTGTTCTTCCTCTACGGCGTCCGCCTGCACCCCGAGGAGGCGCTGAACGGACTCAAGCACTGGCGGCTGCACCTGACGATCCTGGCGTTCACCTATCTGGCGTTTCCGCTGGTCGGACTCGCGTTGGGGGCGCTCTCCCCCACGGTGATCAGCGCGGCGATCTATCCGGGTCTGCTGTACGTGACGCTGTGCCCCTCGACCGTGCAGAGCTCGATCAACTTCACCTCGATCGCTCGTGGCAACGTGGCCGGCGCGATCGTGAGCGCCTCGGCGTCCAATCTGCTGGGGGTGTTCCTCACGCCCCTGCTCGCGATCGCCCTGATGAACACCACCGGAAACGCGAGCGTGGGATGGGGATCGATCCTCGACATCGTCGTGCAGATCCTGGTGCCGTTCGCGCTCGGGCAGGCGTCGCGCCGCTGGACGGCCGGCTTCGTCGCCCGGCACAAGAAGCTGAAGCTGTTCGACCAGGGCTCGATCGTGCTCGTGGTCTACTCGGCGTTCTCCCAGGGCGTGCGCGAGGGCATCTGGTCGATGGTGAGCGCGCTCGACCTGGCCGTCCTCGTCGGGGTGTGCCTGGCGGTCCTCGCGCTGATGCTCGCCGCGACCTGGTTCACCGCGCGGCGGCTGGGCTTCGACCGCGCGGACGCCATCGCCATCCAGTTCTGCGGCACCAAGAAGTCGCTCGCGACGGGCCTGCCGATGGCGACGGTGCTGTTCGCCGGCCACCCGATCGGGCTGATCATGCTGCCGCTGATGGTCTTCCACCAGGCGCAGCTGATGGCCTGCTCGGCGCTGGCGTCCAGGTACGCGCGCCGGACGGTCGAGGCGGCCCAATGAACCGGCGCAGCCCTCTGACGCTGCCGCTGTACCTGGCGGCGTCGGCGACGTCGTTGTTCGGCAACGCGTCGATCTCGATCGTGCTGCCCTGGCTGGTGCTGACGCGCACGGGTGACGTGGCCCTGACGGGCTTGGTGGCGGCGGCGTCCGGCGCCCCCGCGGCCGTCGCGGCGCTCGTCGGCGGGCACCTCGTCGACCGCCTCGGACGCCGCCTCGTCTGCGTGGTCTCCGACGTCGGCTCGGCGCTCTCGGTCGCGGCGCTCGCGATCGTTGACGCCACCGCCGGGCTGAACGCATTCTGGTTCGTCGCGCTCGGCATCCTGGGCGCGCTCTTCGACGTGCCCGGCATGACGGCCCGGCAGGCCCTGATGGCCGACGTGTCCGAGACCTCCGGGGTGGCGATCGACAAGGTGGCCGCGGCCCAGTCGACGCTGTTCGGGCTCAGCTTCCTGGCCGGACCCGCCCTGGCGGGCATCCTGCTTGCGGTGCTGCCCGCGATCAACGTGGTCTGGGTCACGGCGGCCTGCTCGGCGCTCGCGGCGGTGCTGATCGCCGTCACCCCACTCGCGCGTCGCGAACGCTCGCCCGAGGACGCCGCCGAGCACGCCTCGCCGCTGGCGGGGTTCTCGGTGGTCCGGCGCGACCCGGCGCTGCTGGCGATGACGACGATCAGCCTGGTGTCGATGCTGTTCGTCGCCCCGCTGCTGGCCGTGGTGCTGCCGGCCCACTTCAACGCCCTGGGCGCGCCCCAGCAGTTGGGGTTCAGCCTGTCGGCGTACGCCGTCGGCTCGATCGCCGGCGCGGGCCTCTACGGCGCCCTGTTCGCCAAGCGGCGCTGGGGGGCGTGGGCGGTGGCGCAGGTCCTGTACGCGGCGTCGTTGATCCTGGTGGCGACGCTGGCCGACTTCTGGCCGGTCGCCGCCGGCATGGCGCTCGCGGGCGTGGCGTCGGGGCTCGAGGGTCCGATCGTGCAGGTGCTGCTCACCGAGCGGGTGCCGGACGCAGTCCGCGGACGCGTCTTCGGCCTGTTCTCCGCGCTGTCGACGCTGGCGTCCCCGGTCGGGCTGGGACTGTTCGCCCTGCTGCTGACGGGCGCGTCGCTGCAGGCCGGCGCGGTGGTCCTGGCCGCCGTCTGCGTGCTGACCAGCGTCTACGCCCTGCTGCACCCGGCTGTGGGTCGCTACCTCAGGGCGTGAGCCCGCCGCGCACCAGCTCCTGGCCGGCCGTCACGTCGCCGGACCACCGCAGGACCGGAGCGTCGGCGTCCAGGCGGCGCCAGCCGAGCAACAGCAGGTCGGACGCCGTCCCGGCCACCTCAGCAACGGGCTCGCCCTGGCCGAACGTCCAGCGTCCGCCCTCGCCGGAGACGGCGGTCACGGACGCCCCCGGCGCCAGCCTGCCCTCGGCGATCCGCAGGCCGATCAGGATGTCGGCCAGCTCGTCCAGGCCGTCGGCGGCGATCTCGGCGTCGATGTCGGTCGTGCGCCCGCAGGCGGCCTCGGCGTCCCAGCGGTGGACGGCCGTCTCCTGCAGCTGGCGACGCTGCCAGAACCCGAGCGTGCCGTGGCCGGGCGCGAACGACCACGCGGGCTGCGCGGGGTCGCCCTCGAGGGCGTCGACCAGCAGCGCGAGCTGGGCGAGCAGGTGGTCGGCCATGCCGGCGGCGTCCGCGGGCCATTCGAGCTCGGGACGCGGCGGCCGCTCGGTCGCACGCGTGGCGGCGCCGGCCCAGCCGTAGACGCGGCCGAGGTGCATGGTGAGATCGCGCAACGTCCAGGCGGGGCAGGACGGCACCGCGTTGCCGAGAGTGTCGTCGCTCAGGCAAGCCGCGAACGCCTGCCCCTCGCGACGGAGGCGGAAGAGTCTCTTGCTGCGGTCCATGGCTCCAGCCTAAGGCGGAGCAGATGGTAGGAAATGGGCCATGACTCTCACGCCGGCCGACCTCGTCCACCTGACCCGCTGCGTCGAACTCGCCGAGGAGGCGCTGGACGCTGGCGACGAGCCGTTCGGCTCGTTGCTGGTGGACGCCGCTGGTGCGGTCCTGCGCGAGGAGCGCAACCAGGTGGGCGGCGGGGACGCCACCCGGCACCCCGAGTTCGAGCTCGCCCGGTGGGCGGCCGGGGCGTTGACGCCGGCCGAGCGGGCGTCCGCGACCGTCTACACCTCCGGCGAGCACTGCCCGATGTGCTCGGCGGCCCACGCCTGGGTGGGACTGGGCCGGATCGTCTACGCGGCGTCCTCGGAGCAGCTCGGGTCGTGGCTGGCCGACTGGGGCGTCCCGGCCACGCCCATCGTGACCCTGCCGATCAACGCCATCGCCCCGGGTGTCCCTGTCGATGGGCCGGCGCCGGAGCTCGCCGAGCGGGTCCGGGCCATGCACGCCCGCAACCACGGGCGCGGCTGAAACCGCTCAGGCCACCGGCGACCAGGAGGGCCCGGTCTGGCCGAGCTTCTCGTCCAGCTTGGCGAACACCGGCGTGGGCTTGGCCAGCGGCGTCCCGGCGACGATCGGGCGCGAGCACCACTCGGCCTGCTCCGAGGCGTAGTCGCCGGTCAGCACCGGGTACGACGGCGCCCCCTCCTCGTCGACCAGCTCGATCACCGGCTGCGCGGCCCACACGCCGGTGCCGCCGAGCGCCTCGTGGATCTTCTGCGCCGCGTGCGGCAGGAACGGGGTGAGGAGGGTGTTGCAGTCGGACACCACCTGCAGCGCCACGTGCAGCACGGTGTCGCGGCGGTCGGGATCGTCCTTCAGCTTCCAGGGCTCGCAGTCGGAGATGTACTTGTTGGCCAGCCCCACGATGCGCATGGCCTCGCTGATGGCGGCCTTGAACTTGGCCCGCCCCAGCAATTCGCCGATGGTGTCGAACGCCGTGCGGGACGCCGCCAGCAGCGCCGAGTCGGCGTCCGTCAGCTCGTGCGCGGGCGGGATCGCGCCGTTGTTCTTGTGCGCCATCGAGACCGACCGGTTGACGAGGTTGCCCCACTCGTTGGCCAGCTCGAAGTTGACGCGGCGCACGAACTCGTCCCAGGTGAAGTCGGTGTCCTGGTTCTCGGGGCCGGCCACCGCGATGAAGTAACGCAGGGCGTCCGGACCGAACTCGCGCAGGAAGTCGGTGACGTAGATGACCCGGTTGCGCGAGGAACTGAACTTCGACCCCGACATGGTCAGGAACTCCGAGCTCACGATCTCGGTCGGCAGGTCGAGCGTGCCGAGCGTCTCGGACGGGGTGCCGCCCAGCGACCCCTGCCCGTTCGCGCCGAGCAGGATGCCGGGCCAGATGACCGTGTGGAAGGTGATGTTGTCCTTGCCCATGAAGTAGTAGGACTCGGCGCCGCCGTCGTGCCACCACTTCTTCCATGCGTCCGGACGCCCCTGGCGCCGGGCCCATTCGACCGAGGCCGACAGGTAGCCGATGACCGCGTCGAACCACACGTAGATGCGCTTCATCGGGTCGTCCTCCCAGCCCTCGACCGGGATCGGGATGCCCCAGTCGAGGTCACGGGTGATCGCCCGAGGCTGCAGTTCCTTGGCGAACTGCGTGGAGAACCGGATGACGTTCGGACGCCAGTCGCTGCGGGTGGCCAGCCACTGCTGAAGTTGCTCGGCGAGCGCGGGCAGGTCGAGGAAGAAGTGCTCGGTCTCGCGGAACTCGGGCACCTCGCCGTCGATGCGGCTGTGGGGATTCTTCAGATCGGACGGATCGAGCTGGCGTCCGCAGTTGTCGCACTGGTCGCCGCGCGCGCCGGGGTCGCCGCAGAACGGACACGTGCCCTCGATGTAACGGTCGGCGAGGGTGCGTCCGGTCGACGGTGAGATCGCGCCCCACTGCTTCTTGGCGACGACGTAGCCGTTGCGGTGCAGGGAGCTGAACAGCTCCTGGACGACCGCCCGGTGGTTGAGCGTGGTCGTGCGCGTGTAGAGGTCGTAGGAGAGGCCGAGACCGGCGAGGTCGGAAACGATGACCTGGTGGTACTTGTCGGCGGTCTCGCGGGCGGTGAGGCCCTCGGCGTCCGCCTTGACCTGGATCGCGGTGCCGTGCTCGTCGGTGCCCGACACGAACAGCACGTCCTTGCCCGCCATGCGCTGGTAGCGCGCGAACACGTCCGACGGCACGGCGAAGCCGGAGACGTGCCCGATGTGCCGCGGGCCGTTGGCGTACGGCCACGCCGCGAGCGTCAGGATCGAAGAGGTCATGGGGACAACCTTATGGCACCCCCCGCCGCCCCCCACGCGGCCCGTCGCCGGCGGAAACCCCCCGATCCATGTCCAACTCACAGCGCCCGCATGGCCCCCAGGTTGCGGGCAGGTGACGAACTGGCCTTACGATGAATAACGTGACCCCGGAGTTCATCCTGCTGGGCCTGGTCGTCGTCACGGCGCTCGCCTTCGACTTCACCAATGGTTTCCACGACACCGCGAACGCGATGGCCACTTCGATCGCGACGAAGGCCTTGACCCCCAAGGCGGCTGTGACGCTTTGCGCGATCCTGAACCTGGTCGGCGCGTTCCTGTCGGTCGAGGTGGCCCTGACAGTGACGAACGCCGTCATCAAGATCCAGAACGCAGACGGGACGCCCCGGGCCGAGTTCCTCGCCGACGGCGGCCACCTGCTGCTGGTGATCCTGCTGTCCGGCCTCGCCGGAGCCATCACCTGGAACCTGCTGACGTGGCTGTTCGGCCTGCCGTCGAGCTCCTCGCACGCCCTGTTCGGCGGCCTGGTCGGCGCGACGATCGCGGCCGTCGGCCCAGACGCCGTCAAGTGGATCGGCACCGGCGCCAAGCTCGACGGCGTCGTCGGCAAGGTGATCCTGCCGGCACTGTTCTCCCCTGTCATCGCGGGAATCGTCGCCATGACCGGCACGTGGCTCGTCCTCAGGATCAGCCGCAGCATCGAGCGCAGCTTCGCCGACCGCGGCTTCCGCTGGGGGCAGATCGGCGGGGCGTCCCTGCTGTCGCTCTCGCACGGCACCAACGATGCCCAGAAGACGATGGGCGTCATCACGCTCGCCCTGATCGGCGCGGGGCTGTGGACCGACACCCACTCGATCCCGTGGGAGGTCAAGATCGTCTGCGCCCTCGCGATCGCGCTGGGCACCTTCATCGGCGGCTGGCGGATCATCCGCACGATGGGCAAGGGCCTCGTCGAGATCTCCCCCGCCCAGGGCGTCGCCGCCGACTGTTCGTCCGCCGCTGTGATCCTGGCCTCCAGCCAGATGGGCTTCGCGCTGTCGACGACCCACGTCGCCACGGGCTCGATCATGGGCACCGGCCTGGGCGCGCCGGGCGGCAAGGTGCGCTGGGGCGTCGCCGGACGCATGGCCCTGGCCTGGCTGATCACCCTGCCCGCCGCCGCCATCGTGGCCGCCGTGCTCTACCTGATCGACAAGCTGCTGGGCCCTGTCGCCGGCCCCATCGCGATCTTCGCCGTCATGGTCGGCCTCGCCCTGTGGATCTACCTGCACAGCCGCCGCGACCAGGTGCACCCCGGCAACGTCAACGACGAGTGGGAGCCCCCCGTCCCCCCTAAGAAGCCCCTGCAGCCGAAGAAGGTGCGTGTCTGATGGACCAGCTCCTCGCGGCCGCCGACGGCGCCTGGCGCGTCCTGCTGATGTGCCTGCTGCTCGGCGCCGGGCTGCCCGCCCTGTACACGGTCGGGCTGCGCCAGCTGGCTGCGGCCAACGGCGTCGACACCGCGCCTCCCCCGGGCGGCCGCGCGCTGCACCGCGGCATCGCCTACCTGTTGTTCGCGATCGTCGTGGCGGCCGTGCTCTCGGGCCTGACCTACATCATCCTGCATGGCTTCGGCTACACGTTCGGCTTCGTCGACGGGTGGCCGTCGATCGTCAAGCACTAGAACCGGCGCCGAAGCCTTCCAGGTTCTCGGGCCCGAACGCCTGCGGCAGGACGGCGTCCATGCGCAAGACGCCCAGTGGCGTCTCGACCAGCAGGCCCGCTCCCCCGTGCTCCCAGAGCAGCTGGCGGCAGCGTCCGCACGGCGTGATCACCTCGCCGGCCCCGTTGACGCAGGTGAACGCCACAAGCCCGCCGCGCCCGCCCAGCACGTAAGCGCTGATCAGCCCGCACTCGGCGCACAGCGCCACCCCGTAGCCGGCGTTCTCGACGTTGCAGCCGGTGACGATCCGCCCGTCCCCGGTGAGGGCCGCGGCCCCCACCGGGAAGCCCGAGTAGGGCGCGTAGGCACGCTCGGACGCCTCGCGCGCGGCCGCACGGAGGGCGTCCCAATCGATCTGGGGTCCGGCGATGTCGGCCATCTCAGGTCGCCTCCCCTCGTCGGTACACCTGCCCGTCGGCGGCCGGCATCCGTAGTCGCTGGGACGCCAGCGCCAGCACCAGGAGCGTGGCGATGTAGGGCGTCATCGAAGTGAACTCCGGCGGCACGGCGCTGGACAGGGCGTACCAGGCGAGCACGAGCACCGACGACACGACCGGCAGCACGCCCGACAGCGGCTTGCCGGCGCGCCGGCGCACGATCTGCCAGATGCCCCAGCCCAGCAGGAACAGCCCGATCGGCAGCAGGTAGGCGTGGATGACGTCGTCGCCGCCGCGCAGCTGGATCGAGTCCGTGTAGCCGAACAGCATCGCGCCGGCGGCCAGTCCGCCCGGACGCCAGTTGCCGAAGATCATCGCGGCGAGGCCGATGTAGCCGCGTCCGCCGGTCTGTCCCTCGCGGTAGAGGTTGGACGCCACCAGCACCAGGAACCCGCCGGCCAGCCCCGCACAGGCGCCCGAGATGAGCACCGACAGGTACTTCAACCGGATGACGTTGACGCCGAGCGTCTCGGCGGCGTGCGGGGCCTCACCGCAGGCCCGGACGCGCAGCCCGAACGGCGTCTTCCACAGCACCCACCAGGACAGCACCAGCAGCCCCACGGTGATGATCGTCAGCGCATTCACGTTCGTGGTCAGCGCCCTCAGGACGCCGGCGACGTCGGCCACGAGCCACATGCGCGACTTCTCCAGCTCCAGCAGGGGGTCGCCGATCCCGGGGACGGAGAGGAACGGCAACTGGGTGAGCGGCGGCGACTGGGTCGGGCCGCCGCCGGGCAGACCGGTGAACGTGCGCACTGCCAGGAACGACCCGGCTCCGGCGCCGAGCAGGTTCAGGGCCACGCCCGAGACGATGTGGTCGACGCCGAAGATGACGGTCGCCAGGCCGTGGACGAGCCCGCCCAGCATGCCCATCGCGACCGCGCCGAGGATGCCCGCCCAGGGGCCGTAGTGGAAGCCGAAGAACGCGGCCCCCCACGTGCCGAGGATCATCATGCCCTCGAGGCCGATGTTGACCACGCCAGCCCGCTCCGACCACAGGCCGCCGAGGCCCGCCAGGACGATCGGCATCGCCAGCGCGATGGCGGCGCTCAGGGCGCCGGAGGAATTGATGTCGTGGGCCCCAGTGATCACCCGGACCGTCGAGACCGCCAGCAGGGCTCCGCCGATCACCACCGGCCAGAACCAGCGCGGACGCCCCTCGTGCACGACCGGCGCCTGCGGCGCCTTGCTCGCCACCGCGGTCATGCCGCCACCTCCTTGGCCTCGGACGCCGGCCGGGCCAGCGTCTCCTCGCGGCCGACCCGCCGCTGGTCGATCCGCAGCGACGCGCGCCGGACGACCTCGTACGCGATGACGACCGAGAGCACGATGATCCCCTGGATGATCAGGACCAGCCGGTCGGAGACGCCGGCGCTGATCTGCAGGCCGTTGCTCAGCTGGTCGAGGTAGCCCCACAGCAGGGCGGCCACGGCCATCCCGATCGGGTGGTTGCGGCCCAGCAGCGCGACCGCGATGCCGGCGAAGCCGAGGCCGGCCTGCACGGTGTCGCCGTATGCGTAGTCCTGGCAGAACAGCAGCGGCATGCCGACGAGCCCGGCGGCGGCGCCCGACATCACCATGGACGTCGCCACCATCTTCTTCACCCGGACGCCGCTGGCGACAGCCGCCGTCTCCGAGGCGCCGGTGGCGCGCAGGTCGAAGCCGAAGCGGGTCTTGTTGACGACGAACCAGTAGACGATGCCGACGAGGATGGCGAGCACGACCAGCCCGTAGATCTGCCGGGGGGTGTCCAGCCACGCCGAGACGTCGATGCCGGGCACCCGGGAGTCCTCGGCGATGACGCGCGTGTTGGTCGCGTTGCTGCCCTCGACCTTGACCGCCGCCTTCTGCAGCAGGAAGGCCACCAGGTAGGTCGCGATGTAGTTGAGCATGATCGTCGAGATGACCTCGGACACGCCTCTGGTCACCTTGAGGATGCCGGCGATGAACGCCCACAGCGCGCCTGTGGCCATCGCCACGAGCAGCGACACGATGATGTTCAGCCAGCCGGGCAGGAAGTGCGCGCCGGCGAACACCGCGGCTGCGAACGACGCGATGCGGTACTGCCCGTCGACACCTATGTTGAACAGGTTCATCTTGAAGCCGATGGCGACGGCCACCGCCGATAGGTAGAGCACCGTCGCCTCGTTGATGATCGCGACGATCTGCCGCGGGAGCGGGGCCTTGAACAGTACGGCCCACACCGCGCCCACGGGGTCGCCCGAGGCCAGCAGGATCAGCGTGGTCAGCAGCAGCGCGACCACGATCGCGAGCGCGGGCGCGGCCAGGTTCAGGGCCAGTCGCCGCGGGTCGATGCGGGTCATCGTGCGTCCTCCTCCCCAGCATCGCGGACGCCGTCGGCGTCCGTCTCGCTGTCGGACCGGGCGCCGGTCATCGCAGCCCCGAGCTCCTCGCGGGTGACGACGTCCGGGTCGAACGGGCCGCTGAGGCGTCCACGCAGGATGACCCAGATCGTGTCGGACAGCCCGACCAGCTCCTCGAGGTCGGCCGACACCAGCAGGACGCCCATGCCGCCGCGCCGGGCTTCCTTGATCAGGTCCCAGATGGACGCCTGAGCGCCGACGTCGACGCCGCGCGTGGGGTGCGCGGCGACCAGGACCCGGGGGTGGTGGCTCATCTCCCGTCCGACGATGAGCTTCTGCTGGTTGCCGCCCGAGAGCGAGCCGGCCTTGACGTCGACCGACGGCGTCCGGACGTCGAACTCGGCGATGATGCGCTCGGTGTCGCTCCGCGCGCCCCTGGCGTCGATGAGCGGACCCTTCACGTTGGGCGGCTGGGTCTGGTGGCCGAGGATGCGGTTCTCCCACAGGGGCGCCTCGAGCAGCAGGCCGTGGCGGTGGCGGTCCTCGGGGATGTAGCCGACGCCCGCCTCGCGGATACGCCGCACGGGCCAGTCGGTGATGTCGGTGCCCTCGAGGAGGACGATCCCGGAGGTCGGCTCCTCCATGCCCATCACGACCTCGACCAGCTCGGCCTGGCCGTTGCCCTCGACGCCTGCGATGCCGACGATCTCGCCGGCGTGGATGACGAGGTCGATGTCGCTGAGGACGTCGCGGCGTCCGGGACCGCCGGCCAGCGTCAGGTCGCGCAGCTCCAACAGCACCTGGTCGGTGACCGTCGACTCCTCGGTCTGCGGCGACGGCAGCGCCGAGCCGACCATGAGCTCGGCCAGCTGCCGGGCGTTGACGGACGCCGGATCGACCGCCGCGACCGTCGTGCCGCGCCGGATCACGGTGATCTCGTCGGCGACCGAGAGCACCTCGTCGAGCTTGTGGCTGATGAAGATGACCGTGAGGCCCTCGGCCTTGAGTCCGCGGAGGTTGTCGAACAGCTCGCGCACCTCCTGCGGCACCAGGACGGCCGTCGGCTCGTCCAGGATCAGGATGTGCGCCCCACGGTAGAGCACCTTGAGGATCTCGACCCGCTGCCGGGCGCCGACGCCCAGATCCTCGACGAGGTCGTCTGGATCGACGTCGAGCCCGTACTCGGCGGAGATCTCGCGCACCTTCGCGCGGGCGCCGTCGCCGATGCCGTGCAGCTTCTCGGCACCGAGCACGACGTTCTCGAGCACGGTGAGGTTGTCGGCGAGCATGAAGTGCTGGAAGACCATGCCGATGCCGGCGCGAATGGCGTCGGTGGGGCTCTTGAAGATCACCTGCGTGCCATCGATGGCGATGGTGCCCTCGTCGGGGGGCTGGACGCCGTAGAGGATCTTCATCAGCGTCGACTTGCCCGCCCCGTTCTCGCCGACGATCGCGTGGATCGTCCCGCGGCGCACCGACAGGTCGATGTCGGAGTTCGCGACGACGCCCGCGAAGCGCTTGGTGATGCCGTGGAGCTCGACGGCGAGCGGAGCGGCGTCGCCCGCCGGTGGCCGCTGCTGCTGGGTCTGTGTGCCGGGCATGGGGACCCTTCTCGTCCGGGCCGGCCGAGCCGGCGGTTCGGCACTTGCTGCGATTCCGACGGGCCGGGGAGAGGCCCGAGCGGGCGGGGATGGGGTGAGGCAGGACGGCCCGGGCGTGGAGCACGCCCGGGCCGCCGGTTCGATCAGGTCGCCTCGCCGAGATCCTGAATGCCGAGATCCTGGATCAGGGGTCGGGGCCGCCGCTCGATCACTTGGTCGGGACCGTGATCTTGCCGTCGATGATCTGCTGCTTGTAGTCGTCCAGCTTGGACTTGATGTCGTCAACCATGCCGCCGGTGGTGGAGTAGTCGACGCCGCCCGCCTTGAGGTCGAAGGTGCGGACGCCCGCCTTGAAGGAGCCCTCCTTGACGCTCTTGATGAAGTCGTACACGCCCACGTCGACCTTCTTGATCATCGACGTCATGATGACGGAGCGGACGTCCGCGGCGGCCGTCTTGGCCTGGTCGGAGTCGACGCCGATGGCCAGCTTGCCGGCCGCCTTCGCCGCGGTGAACACGCCGCCGCCGGAGCCGCCGGCCGCGTGGTAGACGATGTCGGCGCCGCCCTGGTACATGCCCTCGGCAGCAGCCTTGCCCTTGTCGACCGAGTTGAAGCCGGAGAAGTCCGGCGGCTGGGTCAGGTACTTGACGTCGATCTTGATGCTCGGGTTGACGGCCATCGCGCCGGCCTTGTAGCCCGCCTCGAACTTCTTGATGAGATCGGTCTCGACGCCGCCGACGAATCCGATGTGGGCCGCCTTCGACTTCAGCGCCGCCGCCGCGCCGACGAGGAAGCTGCCCTCGTTCTCGGCGAAGACAATGTTCTCGATGTTGTTGGCCGTGGATGCCGGGGAGGCGTCGTCCACGATCGCGAACTTGACGTCGGGGTTGGCCTTGGCGACCTTGCCGACGCTCTCGGCGTACGCGAAGCCGACCGCGACGACGTTGGTGTAGCCGGCGTCGATGAGCTGCTGGAGCCGCTCCTCGCGGGCCGAGGCGGCCTCGCCGTTGGTCGCGGCCGCCTCCTTGGTCTGGAGCCCGAACTCGGCCTTGGCCTTGTCGAGGCCCGCGGCCGCGGCGTCGTTGAAGGACTGGTCTCCTCGGCCGCCGACGTCGTAGGCCATGCCGATCTTCAGGCCGGATGCCGCGCTGGTCCCCCCGCCACCAGCGGTGGTGGTCGTGGTCGCGGCGGGGCTGCCACAGGCGGACAGCGCGAGTAGGGCCGTGGCGGTGGCGGCCACGGCGAACTTCTTGAGTCGCACGGTGATCTCCTCTTTCGTGGGGGCCGTGTGGCAACCCCCGACGCCCGAAACTGTACTGGCGGGTCATGCGCGCACGACATGGTGGCGGGCCGTGCGCCGCGTGACATTTTCAGTTCACGGGTCCCGTTCAAGGGGTTCGTCGCCGCGGGCCCCCGCGTTAGCCTGTTCCGATGGAGTGGAGCGATTTCCTGAGGCAGGCGGACGCCGTCACCCGCAGTCCGGCGCTGGGTTACGACGCGAAGCTCCGGCGGCTGGCGGCCCTGGCCACCAACGCGCTCCCCTACCCCGAGCTCTCGCCCGCCTGCGCCGAGGCCCTCGAGGCCCGGGTGGTCTGCGACATGTACGAGGGTCACCGTCCCTTCACGCCGCGTTACGTGCTGCCCGACTACGCGCGGGCTCTCGCCAACGGCGTCCGGTATCTCGAACTGGAGCCGCCGCGGACGCTCGACGACGCGCTGTCGTTCCTGACGATCCTGTACTCGCAGGTGCCATCGGTCACGACGTACCCGGTCTACCTCGGCGACCTGGACGCACTGCTGGAGCCGTTCGTCCCGGCCGACCTGCCCGACGCCGAACTGGACGCCAAGCTGCGCCGGTTCTGGATCCAGCTCGACCGGCTGCTGCCGGACGCGTTCGTCCATGCCAACATGGGCCCGGGCGACGGACGGGTGGTCCGGGCGATCTGGCGGGTCGAGCGGTCGCTGCGTCAGGTCGTGCCGAACCTGACGCTCAAGGTCGACCCCGAGCTGACCCCCGACGACCTGATCGAGGACGCCGTCCGCACCGTCTTCGTCACCGCGAAGCCGCACTTCGTCAACCACCGCATGATGACCGCCGACCACGGACTCGGCTACGCGGCGGTCAGCTGCTACAACTCGCTGAAGATCGGCGGCGGCGCCCACACGCTGGTGCGGCTCGACCTGAAGAAGGCCGCTGGGCGCCATTCGGGCGACCTGGAGGGCTTCCTCGCTGACGCCCTGCCCGGCTGGGTCGAGCTGACCTGCGAGCTGGCCGAGGCGCGCATCCGCTGGCTCGTGGAGGGGTCCGGCTTCTTCGACCACCACTTCCTGGCCACCGAGGGGCTCGTCGACCTGGAGCGGTTCTCGGCGATGTTCGGCATCTTCGGGCTCGCCGAGTGCGTCGACGATTTCATGGCGCGGCAGGGCCTGGGGGCGCGTTACGGGCACGACGACGCAGCGAACGTGGCGTCCTACCGGATCACCGAGCGCCTCGCGGAACTGGTCGCGGCGCGTCCGTTGCCCTACTGCGCGGGTGGCGGCGGATACGCCTACCTGCACAGCCAGAGCGGCATCGACCTCGATCTGGACGTGACGGCGGGCACGCGCATCCCGATCGGCACCGAGCCCGGCCTGCGCGAGCACATCACCGCCTGCGCGCCGCACCACCGGCTGTTCCCGGCCGGCATCTCAGACATCTTCCACGTCGACGAGACCGTGCGCGGCAACCCCCGAGCGATGGTGGACGTCATCCGCGGCGCGCTCGGCATCGGCATGCGCGACTTCACCTTCAACCTGGACAGCAACGAGTTCATCCGGATCACCGGCTACCTGGTGCGCAAGTCCGACCTGGTCGGC
>DAIRTI010000048.1:18576-25516 GCA_036803965.1 Propioniciclava sp. | reverse complement strand
TGCAGAGACTGGCTCCGGGCGCCAAGTGGGTAGTAGCTGGGGAAGATGCCTCGCAACCGGGCCATGGGCGGGTCCCGGAGAGCGGGCGAGGCTGAGGAGGACCCGGTGGAGAAGCTTCACCTCACCGTCAACGGCGCGCGCGTGGACGCATCGGACGCGCCCCCGCAGACCAACCTGCTGACCTGGCTGCGCGGCCGCGGGCTGACCGCGGCGAAGGAGGGCTGCGCCGAGGGCGAGTGCGGCGCGTGCGCGGTGCTGCTGCTGCGTCCGGACGCCGGCGGCAGTCGCCTGGACGCCGTGAATTCGTGCCTGGTCACGCTGGGGGCGCTGCACGAGGCGGAGGTCGTCACGGTCGAGGGGCTCGGGACGCCCGAGCGCCTGCACCCTGCGCAGTCGGTGCTTGCCGCGGCCGGCGGCAGCCAGTGCGGCTACTGCACGCCCGGCTTCGTCGCCAGTCTGGCCGGCGAGTTCTACCGTCCCGATCGCGCGCCCGGCCAGCACGGCGCGGGCAACGGCGTCGAGGTCGAGGCACTGGCCGGAAACCTCTGCCGGTGCACGGGGTACCGTCCGATCCGGGACGCCGCCCTGGCCGTCGGCTTCCCGGACGCCGACGACTCCTGGGCGCGTCGGACCCGCGAGCCGGCGTCCCTGCCCTCCCCGGTGGCTCTGGGCGAGGTGCACCGGCCGGCGTCCCTGGCGGAGGCGATCGAGCTGCTGAGCCGGCCTGAGGCGTCCGCGCTGGCGGGGGGCACCGACGTGAACGTCGACCGCAACATCCGGGGGGTCGCGCCGGGCGTCCTGGTCGCGGTGGACGCCCTGCCCGAACTGCGCGTCCTCACCGTGACCGACGACGTGATCGAGATCGGCGCCGGGCTGTCGCTGGCGTCCGTCGAACGGGCGCTGGCCGGGCAGGTGCCGCTGCTCGACCGCCTGTGGCCGCAGTTCGCGAGCCCGCTGATCCGCCACGCGGCGACGCTCGGCGGCAACCTGGGCACGGCGTCCCCGATCGGCGACAGCCCGCCGGCGCTGCTGGCGCTGGAGGCGTCCGTCATGCTCGCCGGACCCGACGGGCAGCGCGAGGTGCTGCTGGCCGACTACTTCACCGGCTACCGGCAGACCGTGCGGCAGCGCGGCGAGCTGATCGTGTCGGTGCGGATCCCGCGGCCACTGGCGCCGCTGACCGCCTTTCACAAGATCGCCAAGCGCCGCCTGGACGACATCAGCAGCGTCGCCGTCGCCTACGCCCTCGAGGTGACCGGCGGCGTGCTCACCCGGGCCACCGTCGGGCTCGGCGGGGTGGCCGCGACGCCCATCCGGGCCCTGGCTACCGAAAACGCCCTGCTCGGACACCCCTGGACGGCCGAGACGATCGAGGCCGCGGCGTCCGTGCTGGAGACCGAGGGGACGCCCATCGGCGACGCCCGCGCCAGCGCCGCCTACCGCCGAGCGATGCTCGGCCAGTCGCTGCGCAAGCTGTACGCCGAGTCCACCGCGGGCGCGGAGGTGGCCCGATGACCGCCCCGTGCCCGACGGGCGCCGACGGCGTCCGGACCAGGAAGCCCTCCGGACGGGAGGTGACCCGATGAGCACCCTGTGGGAGCGGCCGGACGCCCCGGCCGTCGGCCAGGCGGTCCCGCACGAGAGCGCGATCGGGCACGTCACCGGAGCGGCCCTGTTCACCGACGACCTGATCGGACGGCTCACGGGCGTCCTGCACGCGTTTCCGGTGCGGTCGGCGCACACGCACGCGCTGGTGACGCGCCTAGAGGTGGCGCCGGCGCTGGGTGTCCCGGGGGTGGTGCGGGTGCTGACCGCTGCCGACGTGCCCGGCGTCAACGACGCGGGCGAGCACCACGACGAGCCGCTGTTCCCGACGGAGGTGATGTTCCGCGGGCACGCCGTCGCCTGGGTGCTGGCCGACTCGCTGGAGGCGGCCAAGGCCGGGGCGGCGTCCGTCGTCGTGGAGTGCGAGCCGCTGCCGGCGATCGTCACGATCGCGGACGCCGAGGCCGCCGGCAGCTTCCAGGGCGAGGCGCCGGTCGTCCGGCGGGGGGACGCCGCGGCGGCGATGGCGACGGCGTCCCATATCTTCTCCGGCGAGCTGGAGATCGGCGGCCAGGAGCACTTCTATCTGGAGACGCACGCCGCGCTGGCCACGGTGGACGAGGCCGGGCAGATCTTCGTGCAGTCGAGCACCCAGCATCCGACCGAGACTCAGGACGTCGTCGCGCACGTGCTCGGGCTGCCGGCGAACGCCGTGACCGTGCAGTGCCTGCGGATGGGCGGCGGGTTCGGCGGCAAGGAGTGGCAGCCGCACGGCCTGGCGGCGATCGCGGCGCTGGGGGCGGTGCTGACCGGGCGTCCGGTGCGGCTGCGGCTGGAGCGGGCGTCCGACCTGGTGATGACCGGCAAACGGCACCCGTTCCTGGCCCGCTGGGAGGCCGGGTTCGACGACGACGGACTGCTGGTGGCGCTGCGCGGCGACCTGATCTCGGACGGCGGGTGGTGTCTCGACCTGAGCGCGCCGGTGCTGGCCCGCGCGCTGACGCACTGCGAGAACGCCTACTGGGTGCCGAATGTGGAGGTGCGCGGCCGCATCGCGAAGACGCACAAGACGTCGCAGACCGCGTTCCGCGGGTTCGGGGGCCCGCAGGGCATGTTGTTCGTCGAGGACGCCCTGGGTCGTTGCGCGTCCGAGCTCGGCATCGCGCCCGAGGAGTTGCGACGCCGCAACCTCTACCGGCCGGGCCAGACCACGCCGTACGGGCAGCCGGTCAAGCAGGCCGAGCGGCTGGAGCTGGTGTGGTCCGAGGCGCTGGCGGGCTCTGGGTTCGCGCGACGGCGGGCTGAGGTGGACACCTTCAACGCTGCCCATGCGCATGTCAAGCGTGGACTGGCGATCACGCCCGAGAAGTTCGGCATCTCGTTCAACCACTCGGCGTTCAACCAGGCCGGGGCGCTGGTGCACCTCTACAAGGACGGCTCGGTGCTGATCAACCACGGCGGCACCGAGATGGGCCAGGGGCTGCACACGAAAATGGTCCAGGTGGCGGCGACGGCGCTGGGGGTGCCGCTGTCGGTCGTGCGGCTGGCCCCGACGCGCACCGACAAGGTGCCGAACACGTCGGCGACGGCTGCGTCCTCGGGGGCGGACCTCAACGGCGCCGCGGTGAAGAACGCGTGCGACCAGCTGCGCGCCCGGCTGGCGAACGTGGCCGCGGGCTGGCTGTCGGAGACGACCGTGCCGCTGTGGAACGTGCCGGTGCAGCCCGACGACGTGCGGTTCGCCGAGGGGCTGGTGTACCCGGTGGGGCATCCCGAGCTGGCCAAACCGTTCGCCGAGGTAGTGAACGCGGCGTACTGGTCGCGGGTGCACCTGTCGGCCGCCGGCTACTACCGGACCCAGGGCCTGCACTGGGACGCCAACACCATGACCGGCGAGCCGTTCAAGTACTTCAGCTTCGGCGCCGCGGTGTGCGAGGTCGAGGTCGACGGGTTCACCGGCGCGCACCGGCTGCTGCGCGCCGATATCGTCATCGACGTGGGCGACAGCCTGAGCCCGCTGATCGACCGGGGTCAGATCGAGGGCGGATTCGTCCAGGGGGTCGGCTGGCTGACGATGGAGGACCTGCGCTGGGATTCCTCCGACGGCGACGGACGCGGGCGCCTGCTCACGGCGTCCGCGAGCACCTACAAGCTGCCCAGCCTCGGCGAGCTGCCGGGTGAGTTCAACGTGACCCTGTTGAAGAACGCCACCGAGACCGGGGCGATCTACGGCTCGAAGGCGGTGGGGGAGCCGCCGCTGACGCTGGCCATCGCCGCGCGCGAGGCTCTGCGCGACGCGGCGTCCGCGTTCGGGCCGCCCAGCCGCGGTCAGCACCTGGCCTGCCCGGCCACACCGGAGGCGGTCTACTGGGCGCTGACCGAGGCGAGATCGGCGGGGGTCGAGTCCGCTGCGGTCGCTCCGTCTCCGGTGGAACCTGCGCCGGCGCCCGCGCCGGTGGTGCGTCCGGTCAGGCGACGGGGTGCCGGCAGGAAATCCGGGACTGCGTCACACTCGACGCGCTGAAACGCCCCAATTCGGCCATTCGGGGCCATCGAGTGTGACGTGGTCCCGGTTCAGTGCCGGAGACCATCGCTCGTGGGGTGGTCCAGGGGCGGCGTGCAATTCGACGTGTCCGACCACAGACCCTCACTCGTGGGGTTGGTGGGGCGTGCCGTGACGTCCGGCGTCACATCGTGCCGGCCGTCGTCACGCCTACTGGGTGTCCGTTTCCGATCCGGAAGGAGGGCACGCGATGCCCAGTGCAAACCGCATGTCGACGCCGGTGGCGCTCGACGAGCCTCAGATCGAGGGCCGTTACGCCGCCGTGGGCGACTACACCGTGGGGTTCGAGACCTACGCCCAGGATGTCGACCCCGCACCGTTCTTCGCCGGACTCCCCGACGATCGCTGCCAGTGCCCCCATTGGGGCGTCGTCACCGAGGGGCAGATGACGTTCCGCTGGGCCGACCACGAGGAGACCTTTGTGGCTGGCGACGCCTACTACGCGCCGCCCGGTCACCTGCCGCTGATCGTCGCCGGGACCTCGGTCGTCGAGTTCAGCCCGACCGCCGACCTCGAGGCCACGATGGCGGTCGTCCAGCGCAACCTGGCCGCGATGGCGGGGCAGTCATGACCACCGCACGCACCACCGGGACGGCCGCGCCGGTCGGGCTCACCATCGACCGGCACGAGATCGACGCGGCCGTGGAGAAGCTGGTCCGGTACTTCGAGACCGGCGTCGCCCCGGCGGGACTGTTCGCCCCCGACGTCTTCCTCGACCTCGTCCTGCCCCTGTGGCGGGAGCAGTCGGCGGACGCCGAGGGTCTGCTGGCGCTGCGCTCCCAGTACCACCCGTACTCCGGCACGGTGCGGATCGGTCATGTCGAGCCGACCGAGCACGGGTTCGTCCTGGAGTTCGAGGAGGAGTGGCAGCAGGCCGGCCGGCGGCTGAGCGCCTTCGAGATCCTCCGGGCCGAGTTGGCCGGCGGGGCGATCACGGAGATGTCGGTCTACTGCACCGGCGACTGGGACGACGAACGCCGCCGCCGCTACGCCGAGACGGTCCGGCCGGTCCGCGCCTGACAGACGGAGGGCGTCCGGCGGGCCCGGCCTACCATGGTGCGGTGGAGAGGCGGATCTCCGAACTCCTCGACCGCGCGGCCGCCGCCCAGCGCGAAGGCCTGCCGGACGCCGCCGCCCGTCTGTACGACGAGGCGGCGGTCCTCTGCCGCGAGGCCGACGACCTCGACGCCTGGGCGAAAGCCCTCCTGGGAGCCGCCTCGGTGCACCTGTTCGGGGCCGAGCCGGGCAAGTTACCGGCGCACCTGCACGAGGTGTTCGTCCGCACCAAGGACGACGCGACCCGGGCTCGACTGGCCGCCGCGCTCGCCCGCACCTGGGGCTACGCGGGCCGGCAGGACCGGGGCGTCCCGTTCGCGGAGGAGGCGCTCGCCCTCGCCGAGGCGGTCGGCGACCCAGCGCTGATCGCCGAATGCCTCGACGCCGCCCTGGCCGTCCACTGGGGCCCGGACGAGCTGGAGGGACGCCGCGGGCTGGCGTCCAGGCTTGATGCGGTGGCCGCCCACGTGCCCGACCCTGACGCACGGCTGAAAGCGCACCTGTGGGGCCTGCAGGTCGCCTGCGACCTGCTCGACCTGCATGCCATCCACCGGAACCTGCGCGCCCTCGAACTGCTGGGCGAGGAGTCGCCGCGGGCGCTGTTCTTCGCGGCGTCCCGGCGGGTGATGCTCGACCTGCTCCGCGGCCGGACGGACACGTCCGCCCACCTGCTCGCCCTGGCCGCGGGCTCGGCGAAGGAGGCCGGCCTCTCGGACGCGTGGATGGTCCTGGAGGCCCTGAGGGGCTACACGGCGGTCCAGCGCGGCGACCGAGCGGTCTGCGCCGAGGTCGCCGCCCACGCCGAGGAATTCGCCCTGGCCGAGGGGATCACCGAGGTCTGCGCGGAGGCCGCGTACCTGTGGGCGTGCTCGGGACGCCTCGACCGCGCGGCACTCCTCGTGGCGACGTTCCAGGGATCGGTGCTCGACGACCTGCCCCGCGACGTGAACTGGCTGCTGGTGCTGCAGTGCGTCCTCGAGGCGGCCCTGGCAGTCGGCGACCGCGAGGTGATCGAGACCGGCGCGCGGCTGCTCACTCCCTACGCGGGACGCGCCGTCTTCAACGCGGGCGCCGTCATGTTCCACGGGCTGACCGACGACACGCTGGCCCGCGCGGCGGCGGTGCTGGGCGATCCCGCGCGAGCCGACGAACTGCGGGCTCGCGCGCTGGCGTCCTACGAACGCCTGGGCGCCACGTGGTGGCGCGAGCGGCTGTCGAACTGGAGACCGCCGACGAAGACCGAGGACGCCGTCGCGCGCGTCGCACACCTGCGGCCGGCGACGGGCGGGCTGTGGGTGGTGGGCTCGGGTGCGTCGCCGGCGCCGCTGCGGGCCCTGCGCGGGTTCGGCTACCTGCGGGAGCTCGTCCGGCGTCCCGAGCGCGAGCTGGCCGCGCTCGACCTGGTCGGCGGGGGAACGGGCGTGGTGGTCGAGTCCGGGCTGGGCGAGACGATCGATCGGCAGGCCGTCACGGCCTACCGGCGGCGACTGGCCGAGCTGCAGGAGGAGATCGACGAGGCCGAGTCCTGGTCGGACATCGGGAGGCGAGGTGTCCTGGCGGCCGAGCGGGACGCGCTGCTCGACGAACTCGCCCGCTCAGCCGGTCTGGGTGGACGCCCGCGCGAGTCCGGCTCCAGCGCCGAGCGGGCGCGGGTCGCGGTCCAGAAGGCCGTCGCCGTCGCGATCGACCGGATCGCCGAGGTCGACGAGCCGCTCGCCCGGCACCTGAGGAGCAGCGTCCACACCGGACGCCTGTGCAGCTACGACCCCGACCCGG
>DAIRTI010000048.1:0-18476 GCA_036803965.1 Propioniciclava sp. | reverse complement strand
AGGGGCATGTAGGGCATCTTGCGGACCCGAATCGCCTGCCGGTCGCCGCGGGTGAGGTCGAACGGGGCGGCGTCCGCGGGGGCCAGGTCGGCGTAGAGCTGCGGCGGCTGCCCCTCCACCCGGACGAACGACCCGGCCGGCACGCCGAGGCGTCCGAGATGGGCGATCCGGTCGGGGTCGGCGTCGATGCGGGCCACCCGGTAGCGGCCGGGCGCCGCGTCGACGAGGCACGTGGTGTCCGTCCGGGGACGCCAGCCGCCGTCGTCGCCCGGGATCGGGTCACCGTGTGGATCGGTGTCGGGGTGGCCGAGCAGGCGGTCGATCCGTCCCAACAGCTTGTCGGAGACAGCGTGCTCGAGGCGCTCGGCGTCGTCGTGACCCTCGTCGGGACCGTAACCCAGCGCCTCGCTGAGGAACGTCTCGATCAGCCGGTGCCGCCGCACCATCTGCACGGCCAGCCGCTGACCGAGCTCCGTGAGCGCCACAGGTTTGTAGGGCTCGTAGATCAGCAGCCCCTGCGCATCGAGGCGCCGCATGGTGTCCGATACGTTCGCCTGCGTCGTCGCGAACGTCGCGGCCAGCCCTTTGGTCGTGATCGGCGGCTCGCCCCACTCGACCGCGGACCAGATCACCTTGAGGTAGTCCTGCGCGGTGGGGGTGAGGTCGTCCACCTCGTCCATCAAGCGGCCCCGGTCAGCGTGAGCGCGAGCAGCGCGACGTTCAGCAGCGAGATGAGTCCGATCACCACCCAGGCAGTGTTGCGCAACCCAGTCGAGTTCGCGAAGCGGCCCATCAGCGCGGGCTCACTTGTCAGCCGCACCAGCGGGGCCAGCGCGAACGGGATGCCCATGCTCAGCAGCACCTGGCTCAGCACGAGCGCCCACGTCGGGTCGATGCCCAGCCCGAGCACGATCAGCGCCGGCGCCAACGTGATGGCGCGCCTGGCCAGCATCGGCACGCGGAACCTCAGCAGCCCCGACATCACCGCCGCGCCCGCGTAGCAGCCCACCGACGTGGACGCCAGCCCCGACGCCAGCAGCCCGACCGCGAACAGCACGCCCACCGCCGGGCCGAGTTGCGCGGTGAGGGCGGCGTGGGCGCCCTGGATCGACTCGGTCCCGCCGACGCCCTGCAGACTGGACGCCGCCAGCAGCAGCATCGCGATGTTGACCGCGCCGGCCACCGCCATGGACGCCCCCACGTCCCAGCGCGTGGCGCGCAGCAGCCGGGGCAGGTCGGTGGCATGCGCGCCGTGCCGGTCGCGGGCGAGCGCGGAGTGGACGTAGATCGCGTGCGGCATCACGGTCGCGCCGAGCATGCTCGCCGCCAGCAGCACCGAGTGGCTGCCCTGGAACCGCGGGACGAGCCCGCCGGCGGCGTCCGGCCAGGAGGGGCCGGTGACGAACAGGCCAGCGACGAAGCCGATGGCGACGATCAGCAGCAGCCCCATCATCACCCGCTCGAACGGACGCTGCCCGCGCCGGCTCTGCACGGCCAGCAGCAGCATCGAGACCGCGCCGACGATCAGGCCACCGAGCAGCAGCGGGACGCCGAACAGGATCTGCAACGCGATCGCGCCGCCCAGCACCTCGGCCAGGTCGGTCGCGACGGCCACCAGCTCGGCCTGCGCCCAGTACGCGACCCGCGGTCCGCGCCGCAGCCGGCTGCCGAGCAGCTCGGGCAGGCTGCGTCCGGTGACCAGCCCGGCCTTCGCCGAGAGGTACTGCACCAGCACGGCCATGGCATTGGCGAGCACCAGCACCCACACGAGCAGGTAGCCGTACTGGCTGCCCGCGGTGAGGTTCGCGGCCACGTTCCCGGGGTCGACATACGCGATCGCGGCCACGAACGCGGGCCCCCACAGCCACGGCACACGCCGCACGCGGGGACGCCGTTGCCGCGTCTCCACCTGGACGAGAGTCTGTTGCTCCACTACGCCTTGCACAGAAGTTAAGCTAGCTGAACTTTGAGTGCCGAGAGGCGTTTTCGCGGAATTGGTTCTGGATCGCTCCCCACGAGGGGGACTCGCGCTCAGGCGGCGCCGGCGGCCTCGTGATCGGCCGGGGTCACTCCGACCGAGGCCAGGTGCGTGGTGAGCGCGGCCGGGACATCCACCGACGAGCGGTCGTAGAGCCACTGGAACTGCAGGCCGTCCCAGAGGGCCGACAGCCACACCGCCTCGAACGCGGGGTCGAGACCATCGGCGTCCGACTCGGTGCCGAGGTCGGCGAAGGCGGCCCGAAGCGCGCTGCGACGCAGCCGCATCCGCTGGGTGAAGTAGTCGTGCGCGGGGTGCTCGGGGCCGCTCGCCTCGCCCACCAGGACGCAATAGAGCTGCAGCATGCCGGCCTCGCGCTGCTCGGCGGCCGCCAGCCGAGGCACGCTCCGCAGGGCCTCGAGGCCCGAGCGGTTCCCCAGCTGCTCGAACCAGGCCCGCTCCTCGGCGTCCCGGTGCTCGAGGACCGCCAGCAGCAGGTCCTCCTTGGTCGCGAAGTGATGCAACAGGGTCGACTTCCCGACCCCGACCCGCTCGGCCACCTGGGTCAGGCTGGTGCCCTGGAAGCCGCCGGCGGCGAAGAGCCGGGTGGCGTCCGCGACGATCGCGCGGCGGTTCGCGCGGCCGGGGGCGTAGCCGGCCGACTCGTCGGCGGGCTCGGGCAGGCAGGCCGGCGGGTCGTCCGATCGCCGAGCGCGTCGAGAGCCTTCTGAGCCAGATGACCCTGGAGGAGAAGGCCGGCCTGTTCTTCCACACGATGATCACGATGGGCGCCGATGGGGCGCTGTCCGACGGCGACCCGGCGTTCGGCATCCCGTCGACGGACGAATTCGTGGTGAACCGGAAGATGAACCACTTCAACCTGTTCGGCACCGCCGCGGACGCCGCCACCATGGCGTCCTGGCACAACCGCCTGCAGGAACTGGCGGCGTCCACGCGACTGGGCATCCCGGTGACGATCTCGACCGATCCCCGGCACGCGTTCAGCGACAACCCGCTCGCGGCGATCATGGCCGGACCGTTCTCGCAGTGGCCCGAGCAGATGGGGCTGGCCGCCATCGGCGACGAGGCGGTGGTCGAACAGTTCGGCGACATCGCGCGGCAGGAATACGCGGCCGTCGGCATCCGGGTCGCGCTGCACCCGCAGATCGACCTCGCGTCCGAGCCGCGCTGGTGCCGGCAGATCGCCACGTTCGGTTCGGACGCCGACCTCACGTCCCGACTGGGGGCCGCGTACATCCGCGGTTTCCAGGGCGGACGCCTCGGGCGCGAGTCGGTCGCCACGATGACCAAGCACTTCCCGGGCGGCGGCCCGCAGCTGAACGGCGAGGACCCGCACTTCGCCTACGGCCCCGAGCAGGTCTACCCGGGCGGGCAGTTCGAGCTGCACCTGAAGCCGTTCGAGGCCGCGTTCGAGGCCGGGACTAGCCAGATCATGCCCTACTACGGCATGCCGGTCGGCACCGAGTACGAGGAGGTCGGGTTCGCGTTCAACAAGGGCGTCATCACCGGCATCCTGCGCGAGCGGTACGGCTACGACGGCATCGTCTGCACCGACTGGGGCCTGATCAGCGACGCCGAGATCATGGGGCAGCCGTTCCCGGCGCGCGCCTGGGGCGTCGAGGATCTGTCCCCGGCCGAACGCATGGCCAAGATCCTGGACGCCGGCTGCGACCAGTTCGGCGGCGAGGCGATTCCGGGGCTGCTGGTCGAACTCGTCCGCTCGGGACGGATCACCGAGGAGCGCCTCGACGTCTCCGCCCGGCGCCTGCTGCGCGAGAAATTCGTGCTGGGCCTGTTCGACTGCCCGTTCGTCGACGTGGACGCCGCCGGCGCCATCGCCGGCAAGCCCGAGTTCGTCGCCGCGGGCGAGGCCGCACAGAGGGCGTCCATCACGGTGCTGACGAACGGTGCGTCCGGGGCGGCGACCCTGCCGCTGGCCCGTGGACGCCGCGTGTACCTGGAGGGCTCCGGGGCCGAGGTTCTGGAGAACTATGCGACCGTCGTCGACTCCCCGGAGGACGCCGACGTGGCGATCGTCCGGATCGGGGCGCCGTACGAGCAGCGCGGGACGATGTTCGAGAACTTCTTCCACGCCGGGTCGCTGGAACTGCCTGAGGCGCAGGTCGACCACCTACTCGAGTTGGCCGCCAAGGTGCCCACGGTGCTGGACGTGTACCTCGACCGTCCGGCGATCCTGACCCCGGTGGTCGACGCCATGGCCGCCGTCGTGGTCAACTTCGGCGCCAGCCCGGCCGCGGTGTTCGACGTGCTGTTCGGCGCGGCCGAGCCCAAGGGACGCCTCCCCATCGAGATCCCGCGCTCGATGGACGCCGTGCTGGCCAACCAGTCCGACGTGCCGAACGACACGGTCGACCCGCTGTTCCCGTTCGGACACGGGCTGAGCCTGAAGGTGTGACCGAGAGGTCCGGCACGAATGCCGTGACGCGGCTGGCCTGGGTGTGCGCCAGAAGCGTCACGGCTTCGTCGCGCCCGGGGGCGTGATGTCACGGGCCCGGGTCCGCTGGTGGCGTGGCCGTTCTGGAGGGGTCACCAGATCCGGGCGTTACGTCACTCGGGTAACCGGCGGCGGGCGATGGCGGGGGGCGGCATCCCCCCGTTTCCGTCCGCTGCGCAAGGGGTACGACCGCCGCAGCCATTGGGCCAAACCGCCTCCCGAGAGGGAGCAGACAGGGGGAAGTGCTCATGAGGAAGTCAACAGCGTCCAGGGTCACGGCGATGCTGGCTGTCGCGGGGGCGCTCGCGCTCTCGGCAGGGACCCCGGCGATGGCCGCGGGTCCGAAGGCGTACACGTGCTCCGGCGGGGCGATCTCGTCCGGCAACTACTCGAGCATCAAGGTGACGGGTGCGTGCTCCGTCGCGGCGGACGCCGTGATCAACGTCGGGGGCAACGTGACCGTGGCCGCGGGTGCGGTGTTCGACGCGCAGAGTGCGCCGTCGACCATCCGGGTCGGAGGAAGCGTCACCGGCGGGGCGGGCTCGCTGGTCGGCCTGGGCTGCCAGCCGCCCTCCTACACCGGCAACTCGGCCCACACGTGTGCCGTCGAACCCGAAGGACACTCCACCATCACCGTCGGCGGCAACGTCACCGTCACGGACGCGGCCGCCGTGCTGCTCAACGGCATCAAGGTCGGCGGAAGCGTCACCCTCCGCGGCGGAGGCTCCACCGTTCCCTGGTCGATCAAGAACAACAAGATCGGCGGCAACCTGGCCGTGAGCGGGCAGCGGACCGAGTGGCTCGGCGTCCTGTTCAACAAGGTCGGGGGCAGCGTGAGACTGACTGACATCGCGCTGAGCGACTCGCACCCGGGTGCGCCGGGCGTCTACATCGTCCAGAACAGGATCGGTGGGAACCTGAGCTGCACCGGCCTGACGCCGGGAGTGTCCGGCGGCTTCGTCCCGGGCGCGGTCAACGTCGTCGGTGGCCGAGCCACCGGCCAGTGCGCGTCGCTGGTCTGACGCCCCCTTGGGCCAAGTTCGCCCCCCGGATACGGGGGGCGAACTGCTTGGAAAGGGGCGAACTGCTCTGAAGGGGGGCGCATGGCCCGTGGGTCAGTCTCTGAGAGGCACGCCTCTGGTCGCGGTTCGTGAGCTTCGTGGCGTCGAAATCCACCATCAGTATTCTCGAAATCCACCATGATGGCGACAATTGACGGTGGCTATCGGGGCTGGCACGCGAAGGGCCAGGTGCGCCAGGCCCCGCACTCGGGGACGCCGTCGTCCTAACGCCGAAGCGTCCGGGTCTCCGAGTGCGGGGCGGTTCTCAGGGGACGCCCACGGGACATCCCTGGTCAGGCCGCCTTGACGTTCTGACGCAGCCGGCTCGCGACCAGTTCGAGCGCCAGGTTGTAGCCCTGGACGCCGCAGCCGACCAGGATCGCCGCCGCGATGCCCGACAGGTACGAGTGGTGCCGGAAGTCCTCGCGAGCGTGGACGTTCGAGATGTGCACCTCGACGAACGGGATGTCGACGCCCTCGAAGGCGTCCCGGATGGCGATGCTCGTGTGCGTGTAGGCGCCGGGGTTGATGATGAAGTACCGGCACCCGAGGCGCTTCGCCTCGTGGATCTTGTCCACGATGCCGCCCTCGTGGTTGTCCTGGTAGCACTCCAGGTCGAGGCCCGCCTCGCGCGCCTGCGCGCGCATACTCTCCTCGACGTCGGCGAGGGTGACGCGGCCGTAGACCTCGGGCTTGCGCGTCCCGAGCGCGTTCAGGTTGGGCCCGTTGATGAGCATGACGTCCATGGCAGTGATTCCTGTTCTCGATTCTTGATTGATGGGCACGTGGGAGGTCATCAGTGGACGCTGGCCGGCACCAGCTCGGGGGCGTCCGTCTCAGCGAGGCCGGCGAGGAAGTGCCGCCGCATCCGCCGCTCGTCGGGCTGGACGCCGGTGAACAGCCAGAACGCCTCGGTGGCCTGTCCGACGACCATGCCCCCGCCATCGATCGTGACGCAGCCGAGCTCCCGGGCGTCCCTCAGCAACTCGGTCTCCATGGGCAGGTAGATGCAGTCGGCCACCCACATGTGCGGCCTCAGCAGTTCCCTGGGCACGGGCGTGCCCTCCACGTGGTGGATCATGCCGACCGGGGACGCGTTGACGACGCCATCGGCGTCCGCCATCGCGACGGCGATGTCGACGCCCTCGACGACGCGCTCGGGGGAGAACAGTTCGCCCATTCGCGCGACCAGGGCTCGGCGGCGGTCCGCGAACTGCTCGACGATCGTCAGCCTCCTCGCGCCCATGCTGAGCAGCGCGTACGCGACCGCCGCGCCAGCCCCACCGCCGCCGACCAGGACGACGTTCTGGCCGAGCGCCGCTCCCGGACGGGCCTGCTCGAGGCCCCGCTGGAACCCGCACCAGTCGGTGTTGTAGCCGACGCTGCGGCCGTCCCGACCGAAGACGACGGTGTTGACCGCGCCGAGTTCACGGGCCCGCGGGGAGAGCTCGTCCAGGAGCGGAATGACGAGCTGCTTGCAGGGCTGGGTGACGTTGAGTCCGCTGAAGCCGAGCCGCTTGGCCCAGAGCAGGACGTCGGGGAGGTCGCGGGCGGCGTCCAGGCCGAGCTCCAGCAGATCGATCGGCCGGTAGACCACCGACATGCCGAGCTCGCGGCCCTCGGTCTCGTGCAGAGCCGCGGACGCCGAGGTCGTGATGCCGTCGCCCACCAGTCCGAGCATGTGGGTGAGGGCAGCCTGCTTCTTCATGAGGAGGTCCTTTCCTGGCAGGGGAAACGGAGGGGCCCGACAGGATGTGCCGGGCCCCCGTCGTGAGTGAGGGGTCGTGAGTAAGGGTCAGTGAGCGCGGACGCCCAGGGCGGCGGTCGCTGCCCAGTGATCTACTCGGCCGCGACCAACTGGGCGGACGGTTCCTGCGTCTCGGGCACCTTGGCCTTCATCAGCGCGACGGTGGCGAAGGAGACGACCGCCCCGAGGACGATGTACCAGGCCACGCCCTGCCAGCCGAGGCCGAGGCTGTCGGAGATCCAGGTGGCGATCATCGGGGTGAACCCGCCGACGACGACGGCGGCGACCTGGTAGCCGAGGCTGGCACCCGAGTACTGGTACTGCGCGCCGAACAGCTCGGTGATCAGCGGCTGCTGGACGCTCACCGCCATGTCGTGGCTGATGTTGACCAGGATCAGGCCCCACACCACGGTCAGGATCAGGTTGCCGCCCGACAGCGACATGAAGAACGGGAAGGCCGCCACGCCGCCGATGGCCGCGCCGATCAGGTAGACCCGCTTGCGGCCGAACCGGTCGGACAGGTAGGCGAACGAGGGGATCGTGACCAGGCTGATCGCGCCGATGGCCAGGGCGAGGGTCAGGAAGAAGGAGCTCTCCCAGTGCAGGTTCTTGGTCGAGAAGCTCAGCGCGAAGGTGGTGACGACGTACATCGAGAACATCTCGATCGCCCGGATACCGATGATCTGGAAGAACGCGGCCGGGTGCCGCAGGATCGCCTCGAGGAGCGGGGGACGCGTGACGTCCTTCTCCTGGAGCGCCTTGGGGGCCACGTCGGCGTGGTGGATGTCGGCGACGCCGCTGCGGACCCAGAGGCCGACCAGCACGAGGATCGCGGACAGGATGAAGGGCAGGCGCCAGCCCCACGACTTGAGCTGCGCGTCGCCGAGGCCCATCGTGACGGCCAGGACGACGCCGTTGGCCAGGATGAGTCCCACCCCGTAGCCCATCTGGACGCCGGAGGAGTAGAAGGCCTTCTTGCCCTTCGGGGCTTGTGAGACCGCCATCAGGGCGGCGCCACCCCACTCGCCGCCGACCGCGACGCCCTGGATGGCGCGCAGCGCGACGAGCAGGATCGGCGCCCAGATGCCGATCATGGCGTAGTTGGGCAGCAGGCCGATGGCGGTGGTGGCGCCGCCCATGATCAGGATCGTCCACACCAGCATGCGCTTGGGGCCGAGCTTGTCGCCGAAGTGACCGAAGATCGCGCCGCCGAGAGGACGGAAGACGAAGCCGAGAGCCAGCGTGCCGAACGACAGGATGGTGCCCGTGGTCGGGTCGGTGTTCGGGAAGAACTGGCCGGCGAAGACCAGGGCGGAGAGGACGCCGTAGAGCAGGAAGTCGTACCACTCGACGACGGCGCCGACGAAGCTTCCGAGTGAGGCGCGACGGGACATCGCCTCGGTGATGGCGGGGGCGGCGGCAGTCTCGCCGTAGTGGTGGTGCGAGCCGTACGGATCATGTTCTTTGGACACTGGATTGCCTTTCGCGCCTGGGAGGAGCCACGGAGAAATACCCGGCACCACGCAACGCAGCGTGTCCGAGTTGAAGAAGTCGCACGGTCGAACGGGGTGCCTCGGCGTCCCGGCCCGGAAAGGGCTTCCTGCGCCTTGCTCGACTGACTTCAACGGTATAGGCGCCCCTTCGGAAGTGTCCATGGCGGTGCCGCGATATGCCTATCAATCAGGCTGATAGGCGATCTATGCTGATTCCGGCGTCGAATCCCTAGTCAAAAGGCGGTTCTCAATGAGGCACCGGTCGGAGGCTTTGCTGGAGGTCCGGCTCCTGCGCCTCTTCGACGTGCTCTACCAGACCGGCAGCGTGTCCGGCGCGGCGGACCGGCTCGGCATCAGCCAGCCGACCGCGAGCATGCAATTGGCCGACCTGCGCCGGCTCATGGACGACCCCCTGTTCGTCCGGACCCCCGCCGGCATGGAGCCCACCGCCCGCGCCGAACAGTTGATCGGCACGGTGCGATCGGCCCTGGACGCCATCCGTCGCCTCAACTCCCGCGACAGCGGCTTCAGCCCCGAGTCGACGGAGCGCACGTTCCGCGTCCATATGGCGCCGGGCAGCCACATCGCGCTCCTCCCGCCGATCCTCAACCGGATCCGGGCGCGCGCCACGAACATCCGGGTGTCGGTGAGCCCGATCACCCCGCGCACGGTCGAGTCGCTGCGCTCCGGCGAGGCCGATCTCGCCGTGGGCTACGCCTCCTGGCTCACCACGAGCTTCCGGCAGGAGGTGCTCTACCGGCAGGACTGGGTCTGCCTCGTCAGCGCGAGTCACCCCCGTATCGGGCCCTCGTTCACCCTCGAGCAGTACTCGTCCGAGTCGCACGTGCACATCATCCAGGGCACCAGCGAGGACCTTCTCGCGGACGCCGTCGGCGCCCTGGGCGTCCGTCGCGACGTCGTCCTGCAGCTGCCCGGACCGCTGGGACTCTCCGCCGTGGTCGCCGACTCCGACCTGGTGGCCACCCTGCCGCGGCACATCAGCGAGACCCTCGTCGAGCGCGGGCGCAACCTCCAGCTCGTGCCCTGCCCGTTCCCGATCCCGGAGTTCAACGTCTACCAGTACTGGCACATCCGCGCCGACCACGATCCGGGCAACATCTGGCTCCGCGCCATCGTTAGCGACGCCTTCAAGGACCGCGATGTCTTCGGCCCGGACGCCGCCGAGGCTTGGTGAGGAGGTGCAGGTGGAATCGGAGACCGTCCGGTGGCTGCTGGAGGAGGAGAACCCGTCCGTCCGCTACTACGCCCTGCGGGATCTGCTGAGCCGGCCAGGCGAGGACGCTGAGGTCGAGTCGGCTCGGCGGGACATCATGCGCCAGGGGGCCGTTCCGCTGCTCCTGGAGCGGCTCCGCGAGGCGGATTCCGTGCAGCTCTCGCGGTTCTACACCGCCAAGTACACGGGTCTGGTGTGGTCGCTGATCGTGCTGGCCGAGCTCGGTGCGGAGCGCAACGAGCAGATCTCCGAGCTGTGCGAGTACGTGTTCACTCACGCCCAGGAGACGCGGGACGGCGGCTTCGCCATGCACACCGCAGTGCGGACCGGTGGCGGACGGATCAGCGAGGTCATCCCGTGCCTGACGGGGAACATGGTGTGGGCGTTGATCAGGCTCGGCTACCTGGACGACCCCCGGCTGCAGCGCTCGATCGACTGGCTCACCACGTTCATGCGGCTCAACGACGGCGTGGAGGCGGACCCGCAGGTGGCCCCCTACGACCGCTACGAGATGTGCTGGGGGACGCACACCTGCCTGATGGGCGTCGTCAAGGCGCTCAAGGCGTTGAGCGCGATTCCCGTCGAGCGTCGTTCCGCGCAGGTGGACCGCACGATCGGTGAGTTGGTGGAGTTCCTGCTGATCCACCACGTCCACAAGCGCAGCCACGATCCGGCGCGTGTCTCGAAGCCCGGCTGGAGGCAGTTCAGCTTCCCGCTGATGTACCAGACCGATGTCCTAGAGATCCTCGACATCCTCGTCGGCCTCGGTGTCGCCGACGACCGCATGAGCGAGGCCCTCGACCTGGTCGCCGCCAAGGAGGATCCCGACGGCCGCTGGAGGATGGACAACCCGTACGCCACCGAACGGCTGCTCGTGCCGTTCGACGCGAAGGGCGAGCCCAGCAAGTGGATCACCCTCCGCGCGCTGCGGGTGCTTCGAAGTGGCGAGTAGGCCGGACGGGTCACCGTCAGGGTCGGCGTGGGGCCAGGTCGAGATCGAACGCCGCCAGGATCGCCTCGGTGAGGGCTGCCTCCTGGCTGTCGGAGAGAAGGCCGAGTTGGCGTCCGAGGTCGACGACGGGAATGGTCTGGATGTTGTCGCAGGACACGACGCTGGGCTCTTCGAGGCCGTTGGCCGGCCCGACCGGCACCTCAGTCGAGAGCCCGCGGATCCTGCTCGTGATCGGGGCGACGGTCACGTTGGTGAGGTGTGGCCTCACCGTTTCTCTGGTGAGGATGAGAACGGGCCGGGTCTTGTCCAACCGGGCGGCGTGGATCGGTCGCACCGTCAGTCCAGATCGTCCAGGTTCGTCCGGGCTGCGTGCTCGGCGAGCGAGTCCAGATCAGGGTCGTTCGGGGACGCCGAAAGGATGGCCGCGTCCCGCTCCGCAATCTTGCGGCGCCGTTCCCGCTCCAGCGCCCGGGAGACCACGGCCGCGCGGCTGGGGGCCACATCGCGGGAGACGAGATCGTCGACGAACGCGACCAGGTCGTCTGGAAGGCGAACAGTGATCTGAGTGCTCATACCGAAAGCATACCTGTATGGGATTCACGGCCGGTGAGACTCGAACGTCTCTCTTCCGAGGCGGGTCGGTAGATCCGCGTGAGAATGAGCCTGCGAAGCTTCGGACCACGCAGCGGCGGCTGTGGTGATGCTCGCGCGGAAGGGGAGGCCGACATGAGGGTGTGCGATCGGACGCCGGCCGGCGTCGGCCCGCGAGGCGGGGGCGTCCGTGGCTGACAAGGTGCGGAGGTTCCCGGCGTCCGTCTTCGCGCGCGGCGAGGAGCCGGACGCGCGATTCAGCCTGGCCAACGAGCGCACGTTCCTCGCCTGGATCAGCACCGGACTCGCGCTGCTGTCGGTCGGTGTCGCCCTGGACGCCCTCGTGCCCGGTCTGCACCCTGGACTCCGGAAGGCCGCCTCGGTGGTGCTGGTGGTGTCAGGGATCGGGGCGCCGATCCAGGCCTGGTTCGGCTGGCTGCGGGTGGAGGCGGCGCTGCGCGAGCGGCGTCCGCTGCCTGCGCCCCGCCTGGCCGCGTGGCTGGCCGTGGCGCTCACCGCGGCCGGCGTCCTCGTGCTCCTGGGGATGCTGATCCCGTGAGCGAGCCGGACGCGGTCTGGGACGTCGGCCTCCAGCTCGAGCGGACCGGGTTGGCCTGGCGGCGCCTGGGGCTGGGCTTCCTGGGGGTCGGGTTGGTCCTGCCGCGCGTGACCGCAGCCCGGCTGGGCCCGTGGTCGCTGCCGGCGGCTGCCCTCGCGCTCCTGACCGGCGTGCTGCTGCTCGCACTGGTGCACCGGCGTTACGCGCTCGCCCACTTGAACCTGACAAGTGAGAACACCCCGCGCACCGGCGGACGCCTCCCGCTGACGCTCACCCTCGTGACGCTGGTGGTCGCCGTCACCGCGCTGGCGGCGTTGGTGCTCTGACTACGTGAGTGCTCCAGTCCCGGCGCGCCGCTGAACTGGCCGAGGTCAGCTCTTGACCCACTCGCCGCAGCCCTCCGCGCGGAAGGTGTAGTCAGTGGACTTTATGGTCACCTCCACGCGTGTGGACGCCGCCACGAAGTTGTTGTCGATGACGTTGCCCTTGTTGTCGATCCGCTCCCAGTAGCAGCCCTGGGACGCCTTCTCGATCGCGTAGGTGCCGGGCTTGACCTCGGCGCCCACTCGGTAGCTGCCATCGCTGAAGCGCGTCCCGGCCGCGCGCTCAGCCTCCTCCGTCGCCCCAGCCTTCATGTTGGCCTTGACCACGGACGTCTGTGGGAAGTCGGGACAGATCATGAGCATCCCGGAGGCCTCCGCCGCCTGTTCCCCGGACAGCGAGTTGCCCGGCGTGGCGTAGTAACCGCCCGTCTCCGCACAAAGGCTGTAGAGCGTGCCAAGGCTCTTGACGCTGGCACGCCCCCCGTCCACGTAGCCCGCAGCCTTCATCGCGGCCTGCTGCTCGGGCGAGATCGCTGTCCCCCCTGACTCATCCGCGCTGCACATCTCGGGATTGTCGGGCCAAGCCGCCTTGTAGTCGGCGTACTTCTTGCCGCCGCACGAGATCGCGAACGTGTACGGCTTGGGCGCGGCCGTCGTGGTGGTAGTCGTCGTGCTCTGCTGGGCCGTGGCGGTCGCGGTCGGTGGCGCGCTACTCGCCGGTGAGGATGGCGACGCGCATGCGCACAACAGCAACAACACCGCCGCACCAACGGTCCCCCTGCGGATCATGCTCGCGACGCTACCACCGGGCACCGTGCCTAGTTGACCCGGCGTTGAGCACCCCTCGATTCCTGCCCGAGACACACGAGGAACGCGCTCCCAGCCCTACCCCAGGGCACGGGGGCCGCGTTAGCGAGAACCACCATTTCTGGGCCGCGCGTCACCACTCCGGGGCTTGGGGATACGCTGTGGATCGACCGTCGCGGGGGAGGGGGCATCGTGAGCGCCACCGGAACGCGCACCTGTTCGTGGTGCGGCGAGCCTGGACACGACAAGCGCAAGTGCCCGGTTCCGCTCAGCGCGGGCCAGTGCGCCGTATGCGGCTACCACGGTCACGACCGGCGCAACTGCCCGCGCAAGTGAGCTGGGGCGACTGACGGCTCAGATGCGGTCGGAGTCGCACCAGGCCTTCACGGCGGCAGCAACCACGATGTCTCGGTGATGCGCGGGCAGGCCCTGCACGGCGTCCGCGATCGCGTCGAACACCTCCACGGCCCAGCCCGGGAGCTGGTCCTTCTCGGGATAGGAGGAGTGTGCCCCAGCGTGGCACCCCGCCCAGGTGATGAACGCGGAAGGCAGACTACTTCCCCCGCTACCGTGCCGGGCTCCGGCGCTCGACGTACGGGCCATGGGTGCGCCCCGCCCAGGGGAGATTGTGCCTTACCCAAAGCCGCTCCCTGGCAGACTCTGTGTATGGCTACGCACTTCGTTGAACCGCCCCCCAGTGGGAATCAGGTGCGCAAGGCGGGCGAAGTGATGCGCAACTACGTCCGAGGCGACGACCTCGTGGACCAGTCGGCCTACCTTGAGGCGCTCGTTGTCATCCAGCGCCATCGCGCGGCCCACCAAGCTCCCCTGTCCACCGCCAACACGGCCCTACGAAAGATGTGCCACAGGCTAGACATTGACGCTCAGGTCACGCAGCGGCTCAAACGCATGGAGACAATCCGGGAGAAGCTCGCGGAGCGGGAGACCGGACTCTCCCTTGACCGAATGCAGGACATCGCCGGCTGCCGCGTCGTCGTGCCGACGACCAACGAGGTGTACCTGCTCAAGGACCGGATTGTGGGGTACCACGACGAGGCTCGCGTCACGGACTACATCGTCAAGCCACGAGACTCTGGCTACCGTGCCGTTCACGTCATCGCGGAGTATGGCCGTGCACCGCGCAAGAAGGTGGAGATCCAGATCCGCACTCAGCGCATGCATGCTTGGGCAGACACGGTTGAGCGGCTGTCGGGTGCGCTCGGGGTCAACTACAAGCAGGACGGGGACCACCCCTTGCAGCGGTGGGCTAGACTCTTAGCTGACATCATGCGTCTGAACGAGTTGGACGAGCCGATACCCGACGCGTTGAATGCGGCCTACGATGACGCCCTAAGGCAGGTCTTTCCAGCCATTGAAGAGGAGGAGCGTGAACGATGACTACCAGCAAGAAGCCGAAGCCGAAGACTGACCCCATCAAGCACTTCCTGCTCATCTACGACCGCGCGGCAGGTGTCCAGGTAGAGGTCCGTCAGTTTGGGACGGACTCTGCGGGGGCCGTGACCGCCTACCAAGAGGTTGAGCGGCAGTTCGCTGACAACCCCCGCATGGATATTGTCCTCGTCGGGTCGGACTCGCTCGACACAGTTCGAGTGACGCACTCGAACTACTTTGACGAGGGTGTCGCGACCCTTGAGCAGGTGGAGCACTTCCTGCGTTCGGTATCGAGGCGATACGGAACCGCTCAACAGGCCTAGTCCTAGTCCGTTCGACAGGGCCCAACCCTCGCAAGGTTGGGCCCTGTCGGCGTGTCGGGTGGGAAATGCGCGGGCCGCTGTGTAGGGTCACCGTCGACGACGCGGAGCGCCGCCCCGTAGGGGTCCAAAGGATCGTCGGTGACCCTACACAGCGGTTAAATTGGGTGCTCTGTACCCACTTTGACTTCGATTGCCGACTACAGCGCGCGCCTCAGGCCGCGAGTTCCTCCTGCGTCGGCTCCTCCACCTGGCTGGCAGGCATCCAGACAAGCTCGCAGCGGGCGAGCTTGGCGGCATCCGACCGCGCACCGCGAGCACCACGCGTGACGATGACTCGATCCAGCGCGCCGCCGATGATCGGCCTGCGCTCCTCGTCGGTCGTGGCAGCCTCCCAGTCCTCACGGAAAGTGCGATCTTCGCCGACCGGATGCCACTTCGCCGTCGCGGGCTGCCACTTGGCCTGCTCCAGAACCTCTTTGAGGCGCGACATCTCCAACACGATTCCGGCCGCGCGGTCGGGGGTCGCGTTTGACGATCTCACGGCCAAGTTCGGCCAGCCGCACGCTCGCCTCCTGCAACTGCACCGATCCGCCCATCCACGACCTGCTGAACCATCTGCAGACGGATCACGTCCCCCCGATGCGCCAGGAACTCGGCCACGATGAGTTCCTCTACAGAGGAGATGCCCTGATGGCAGACCTTGCAGTAGTGCGACGGGCGGGGGCGCTCGGCACTGCCCAGGGTGCCCCGTAATGCGCAGCGGCTCCGCGTGCGAGGGGTCGCCGCACCACATCAGCCCGGGCAAGGTTCCTCTCGGTTCGCGGTCGGCAGCAGACTCCCTCGCCTCCCTAACGGGCGCAGGGCTGCGTCGGTGGACGCGGATCCCGCAGCCGGTCCGGCGCGCAGGCGCGGTTCGTTTCAAGAAGCTTGGCTGCTCCTCGTTCCGGGGGGTTGTCCGCACCTATTCGACAGGGCTGCCGAGATTTGGGGGCACATTGGGGGCACGAATCGGTGCCTGGCGCTGGCATGAGATCAGAAGCAACGATTCCCGCCCTAGTCAGGACGGGAATCAGGGTGGCGGAGGATACGAGATTCGAATAGGGTCCTCGGCGAACGCGTCCGCCGTCGTCAATCCCGCAATACTGGTCTTGACAAGGCAGTTCGCGGTTTGTCCGGCAACGAGTGCCGACGCGTGTCTAGGCATGTCCCGCGAAATTTAGCGCATAGATAGCGCACAAGATCCAGAAGTACGCTTAGGATACGAGATCGCGTTCGGAGGGCTGATGGCGCGCACGAAGGGCACCTGGGGCACGGTGCGAGAGGTGCCCCGCAAGGGAAGCGGGCGCTTTCAGGCGTCCTACATCCACGGGGGTGTCTGGGGAGCCCAGAAGGGCATCAGGTACACCGCGCCCCAGACCTTCGACACCCGTGGCGACGCCTGGGCATGGCTCGACCGCGAACACCGACTGATTGCCAGGGACGACTGGTCGCCCCCGTTGGAGCGGCTCCGTGAGGCGGAAGCCGAGCGCGAGCGCACCGAGCGGGCCCGGCAACTCGCTGTACAGACCCCGACCATCGCCGAGTACGGAGCGACGTACTGCAGCCGTGACGACCTCTCCGCGGGAACTCGGGAGCGTTACCGACAGCTCCTGAAGCTCTACATCAACGGCGAGCCGGCGCCCATCACCCGACGCGGGACGATCAAGGGCAAGGCGATCGTCAAGACCGGTATCGGCGATGTTCGGGTCACGGACCTGACGAAGGCCCACGTCAGGCAATGGTGGCAGGGCGTGCCGGTGAAGACCCGCGAGGCGTCCTGCCGACAGGCGTACGATCTCCTGCGCGCCATCATGAACGCCGCGGTCGAGGACGAGCTTGTGGAGCTGAACCCGGTGAGAATCAGGGATGCCGCGCGAGCCCAAGCGGGACGCGAGCGCGATCTTGACCCGCTGCCCGTCGATGTCCTGTTCGCTGTCGCAGACGCGATGCCGGACCGGTACCGGCTCGGGGTGCTCCTCGGCGGCGTCCTCGGGATGCGGTCCGGTGAGGTCCGCGGACTCCAGCGCAGGGACTTCAACCTCACCGGCGATGTGCCGACCGTGAAGGTCGAGCGTTCGGTGAAGCAGGCGGACGGTTCCGTGACGCTCGGCCCGCTCAAGACCGCTCGCAGGGGAATCGCCACACGGACACTGCCCATTCCCGCTGCGCTGGTCGACGACGTGAAGGCGCACCTTCGGGACCACACCCAGCTCGGTCGAACGGGACTGCTGTTCTGGCGCACGCGGGATGGCGGACCTGTGAAGTCCGCCGACTGGCTTCGCGCCTTCAAGAAGGCATGCCTGAAGGTGGCAGACCAGATGGAGGTCAATGCCCAGCTGCATCACGCACAGACGGGCGAGCCGGAGACTGACGAGTCGCAGCGCATCCGCGAACTCCTCACCGGCAACGGGGGCTACATCTTCCATGGAACTCGTGTCACCGGCCTGACCTGGACCTACCGCCTGTCGGGAGGCAACCTGCGCGCGGTGCAGGCGATCGCCGGGCACACGTCACCGAAGATGGCGCTGCGTTACCAGCGGGCGGAGATGGACTACTTGGCGGCTATCGCCAGCAATGTGTCGGACATGATCGAGCACAGCGCGAGATCCTGACGCGCCCCAGGTGGAACTGTTCAAATCCTGTCACCCCGACCAGCGGAAAGCCGCTCTGACTAGGAGTTTCACTCCCGGCCAGGGCGGCTTTCGTCGGTTTGCATCCCCCGTGCATCCTAAGCACGGCAGAGTCGTGCGGGCTTCTGCGCACACTGTCACGCCATCATCAAGGTAGGAGCACACTTCATAGAGGGCGTTCCTCGTGACCTTGAACTGGAGATCGTCAACTCGCCGGCCACGCTCGTCGAGTTCTTGGCTGCCCGCGTGCAGCGACACGCGGAGCGCGTCCACCCTGAGTGCTCGTTCATGGCCCGTGGGGCATCGCTCACTGCACAACGAGGTCGAGCAGTGACCAGTACTTGGCGCTGTTGACGAACGTGTCGAACGCGACCTCCTGCCCGTGTGCGATGCCATGCCGTCGCCAACATCCGCCTGCCTGGGTTTCACCCACCCCGACGCTGTGCAAGACCTCACGCCGGTCCAGGGACGCCTGGATGGAGGCCAAGTCGGTGGGATCCACAAAGCATCTGCTCGCCGATCTGGGCGCTCCGAGAAGAAGAGACGCCCCTGGCCTCCTCCAGGAGGTGAAGTCACCCGGGCAGTGACGGCGGTCGCGGGAGTGCCCCAGATCGAGCCGTGTCTTGGCACGCTTGAGGAGGTGGAGGCGACCGACGAGGAGGGATACCTCGTCGTGAGCGCTGACGACGTCGAGGAGCTCAGCCACCTGGCGGACTGAAACGTCCTATGCCGCAGTACGTATGGACGAAAGGGCCTGCCACCCACCGAGAACTATGGAACGCGAACTATTGCCGCAAGTTCGTCGACGCAGGGCCGCAAGGAAGCTCTTGAGTCGAGGTCGAGCGGAGTGCGTGTGTCAACGGTGTGCGGT
>DAIRTI010000047.1:0-26153 GCA_036803965.1 Propioniciclava sp. | reverse complement strand
ATCCTCGAGACCGATCCGCACAGCCTGGCGGCCGAGGAGTTCCGCAAGCTCCGCACCAACCTGCAGTTCGTGGACGTGACGACGGGGGGCAAGCACTCGTTCGTGGTCACCTCGCCGATGGCGAGCGAGGGCAAGACGACCGTGGCCATCAACCTCGCGCTGGCGGTGGCGAGTGCGGGAACCAAGGTGCTGCTGATCGACGGCGACCTCCGTCACCCGTCCGTCGCCACCGCGATGGGGCTCGAGGGCGGCGTGGGGCTCACCACCGTCCTGCTGGGGCGGGCCACCCCCGCCGAGGTGATCCAGCGGTGGAAGGACACGGCGCTTCACGTCCTGCCCGCCGGCGAGATCCCGCCGAACCCCAGCGAACTCCTCGGGTCGGACGCGATGAAGCGCCTGTTCACCGGGCTGCTGGACGCTTACGACTTCGTGATCGTCGACAGCCCTCCGGTCGTGCCGGTCGTCGACCCCGTCCTGATCAACCGGCTGGTCGGCGGCATGGTGATGGTCGTCACGATCGGCCAGACCCGGAAGCGCGACCTCTCCGCGGCTCTGAGGTCGCTGGAGACCGTGCACGACGACGTCGCCGGATTCGCCCTCAACCAGGTCGAGGGCGGCGGCAACTACTACTCCTATGGCGGACACGGTTCCTACGGCCAGAGTCAGAGCGCCTCGGGGAAGTCGTCGAGCCGGGCGTCGAAGAAGAACGCGAAGACGCCGGCGCGAGCGAAGCTGCCGGTGACGTGATCCGGCCGGCACCCCCGCCCGCGAGGGCCGCGATGATGCGCGACGACCCTCGCCGCTTCACGATCCTGACCGTCTGCTCGGGCAACATCTGCCGCTCCCCCGCGGCCGCCCTGCTGCTGGACGACGTCCTCGGCACCCGCGGCGTGATCGCCTCCAGCGCCGGCACGATCGCGCGACCCGGGCTGCCGATCTCGCCGGAGATCGCCCAGCTGCTGGCCGACGACGGCGTGCCGTCGTACCGGTTCGCATCCAGGCCCCTCACCGAGCGGCTGATCGCGGACGCCGACCTGATCCTGGCCCTGGCGCGCGAACACCGCAGCCGGGTCGTCTCGCTCGTGCCGGCGGCGTTGCGCAGGACCTACACCCTCAAGGAGTTCGCGCGGCTGGCGTCCGCGGTGCCCGCGACCGTTCTCGTCGACGTGCCGCGTACCGCCCGCGAGCGGCTCCTGAATCTGACGGCCCTCGCAGCCCGATTCCGCACGCCGGTGCCCCGGGGCGCGGACGACGTCGAGGATCCGTTCGGTCGTTCCCTGGCCGACTACCGCACGGCCTACGCGGAGATCCACGAAGCCGTGGCGACGATCGCGGAGTTGGCTCAGGGATGAGCATCCCGTGGCGCGCCCGTCACGAGGACTCCAGCAGGCCCTTGGCGAGAAGCTCGTCGAGGAACTCCTCGACCGATGGCGCCACGAGCGACTCGTCGACCCCTGTCGCCTCGGCCACGCGCCGGGCCACCTCGTCGCGGCGCACCCCCTGGGCGGCGTGCCACACGTCCGGGGCGGTGCCGTCGAGCACCATCAGGGGTCCCGCCGGCAGGAGCCCGAGGTAGACCACTCCGAACTCCTCCACGACGGCCACGTCGGCCGGACGCCGCAGCTCGCCGTTCACGACGGACGCCGCCGGAACGCTTCCCGCAGACCGCGCAGGGGGCGCGCGACGAACTCGCGGGCGATATCGAGCGGCCCCGGCTCCCGATCGAGCACGATCGCCAGGTGCTGCACGTTCACCAGCGGCGCACGGAGGATCACAGACGCCTTCGCTCCGGGGGTGGGCGCCGCGGCGATGCGCGCCCGCCACTCCTGCAGCCGGGTCCCCCCACGCGACCACACGCGCCACAGGCGGTACTCGGGCCGGTGGCGGTACGCCTCCAGATCGCCGACGGCCGCCGCGAATCCGACCTCGGCGCCCAGACGGCGCACCAGCGCCTCGACGGCCGCGCGACGCTCCGGAGTCGCCTCGTGCCACGCCTCCTCGACGTCCCGGACCGCCTTCGGCGACGCATGCGTCCGGCCCGCGTGCAGCAGCAGGGTGAGGATCTGGCCGTCCAGATTGGGCACGGCGCAGGGGTAGCCCGCCAGCTCCCGGCACTGGCGCGTCGCCCACAGGATGTCGAACGAGCGGGCGGCGTCCGGACCGAGCCCGGGGTAGAACCGGTGCACATCGACGTAGCCCCAGTCGCGGTGCTCGAGCGTCGCTGCGTGCCCGAACGCCGAGCCCCACTCGAAGCCCGTCTGAAGGCACCAACCTGCGCCCTCGAGCCCGGCCAGCAGCGCGTCCACGTCGGCAGGGTGAACGATGATGTCGACGTCGGTGCCGACCCGTCCGGGCCAGCTCAGCGACTCGTCGAGGGCGTACCCCTTGACGTGCAGGAGGCGCAGGCCGAGGTCGTCGGCGACCTTCTGCACGGCCGCGTGACCCAGTCGCACTCGGACGCCGAGCGGCACGTGAGCTTGGGCCTCCGTCACGGGCGCATGGTACCTCGGGACCTCCCGCGACCCGCACCGGACAAGTCTCAATTCATCAGGACCTGTTGAGTCTAAAGGCGATTCGTGCGCATACTGACAACGCTTGACAAGGCGCCCTGCCTGACCAACAGGGGGCCAGAAAGCCTCGGGGGGACGAGGACAGCATGACCGCACCGCTACGCGCGACACCGACCGCACTGTCGCGCAACGACACCACCACACGGCCGCGTGCCCTGGCGTCCGCACCGCCACGTGCGACCGAACACACCGGGCGGATGCGTCCCCCGGCCCCCCGGGGCACCCCCAGCGGCCTTCTCACGCTGCTGCTGATCGCCGTCGACCTGCTCGTCATCTCTCTCACCGCACTCGCCGCCGTCCTGCTGCGCGGCAACCTGACCGTCTTCCAACCCACCGGCGACGTCGCCGAGAACGTCGGCCCCGTCGCGCTCCTCCTCGTCGGCCTCTGGATGCTCACCCTGTTCGTCGGCGGGGCGTACCGCACCAAGCGCACCGGCGTCGGCACCAACGAGTACACGGTCGTGCTGGTCTGGTCGCTGATCGCCGCCGGAGTCATCGCGATCACGCTCTACCTGACGTCCTACAACCTGTCTCGCGGCTTCTTCGTCCTGCTGTTCGGCATGGGCATCCCGCTGCTGATCGTGGGCCGCTACCTGTTGCGCCGCGTCCTGAAGCGGGCGCGATCCGGCGGGCGGCTGAGTTCGGCCGTCCTGATCGCCGGGTCACCGAGCCACATCGACCGCATCGCAGGCGTCCTGGCGCGCGAACGCTGGCTCGGCTACGAGGTCGTGGGGGCGCTCGTCCCGGGCGAGCCGGCGGCGCAGACCGACGGCGGCATCCCGATCGTCGGGCGCCCTGCGGACGCCGTCGAGGCCCTCCAGCACTACGGCGCCCAGGCGGTGATCTTCGCCGAGGGGTCCTTCGCCAAGGCGCACCAGTTCAACGAGATGGCGCGCGAGTTCGAAGACTTCGACGCGCAACTCATCGTCGTGCCGACCCTGACCGACATCTCGGCCGAGCGCGTGGCCGTCCGGCCGGTCGCCGGGCTACCGCTGGTCTACGTCGAGCAACCGCGGGCGTCCAGGGCGCGCAGCTGGGCCAAGCGCGCCTTCGACGTGGTCGGCTCCTCGCTGCTGATCCTCGTGTCGTTGCCGATCATGCTGATCGTCGCGATCGCCATCCGCATCGAGGACCACGGCCCCGCGCTCTTCCGGCAACGCCGCATCGGCCTGGGCGGCCAGGAGTTCGGCTGCCTCAAGTTCCGTTCGATGACCCAGGACGCCGAGGCGCACGTCGCCGAACTGGAGCGCCGGAACGAGGGCGCGGGCGTCCTGTTCAAGGTCAAGGACGACCCGCGGGTGACCAGGGTCGGCCACTTCATCCGGCGGTTCTCTCTCGACGAGCTGCCCCAGTTCTTCAACGTCTTCGCCGGCCAGATGAGCCTCGTCGGCCCGCGTCCTGCGCTGCCCGGCGAGGTGGCCCGCTACGAGTAGCACGTGCTGCGGCGCCTCGACGTCCGTCCCGGCATCACCGGGCTGTGGCAGGTGTCCGGACGCTCCGACCTGTCGTGGGAGGACACCGTCCGGCTCGACCTCTACTACGTCGACAACTGGTCGATGCTCGCGGATCTCCACATCATCGCCCGCACGCTGGGCGCCGTGCTGCGCTCCCGCGGAGCCTACTGACGGCCTTTGCGGGGCGTCCGCCGCGCCTTCGAGCGGCCCGCCGCCGACCCGTGCGGGGTTCTCTCGGTGAGGGCTGCCACCTCGGCGTGCAGCCGCGCGGCGAACGCCGACTCGTTGAAGTGCGAGGCGTGCCCACGGATCGCGTCGGCGTCCCAGCTCTCGACCTGCTGCGCCCGGACGGCCGCCGCGATCGCCTCGGGGTGCGGCGCCTCGAAGAACGACCCGTTGACCCCGGGGGCGACCGTGTCGAGGAACCCCCCGCCGCGCAGCGCGAGCACCGGCTTGCCGTGCGCGCCCGCCTCGAGCGGGGTCAGGCCGAAGTCCTCGTAACTGGGCGCGATCAGCGCGGCACAGTGGGCGTAGACCCACCTCAGCTCGGCGTCGCTGAGCCCCTCCACGAGCCTGACGTTCGCCGGCTTGGACGCCTCCAGCCGCTCCTTGTCCGGCCCGCGGCCCACGATGACGAGCCGCTCGCCGGGTAGTGTCCGGAAGGCCTCGATCGCCTGGGCCACGTTCTTGTAGGGCAGCAGGCGCGACACCACCAGGTAGAACCCGGACGCCCAGTCGGCCAGTTCCGGCACCTCGTCGGCCGGCAGGTCCGGGTCCTGGTCGTGGGGCGGCGCGACGATCGTCGCCCCGATGCCGTAGCACTCGCGGATGCGTTCGCGGACGACCGTCGAGTTCGCGAGGTACACGCCGGACTTGTCGGCGCGGCGCGCGCGGGTCTGGTCCCAGAGGCGCAGCGCCGGACGCAGCCCGAGCAGCGCCAGGCCGACCGGGCTGCTCGAGGGCGGCGCGCCGAGGTACTGCTCGGACAGGTACACCCAGCGGGCCGGCGAGTGGCAGTAGACGAGGCGGCGTCCGTTGGTCGGGAAGCCGTGCGCCCAGCCGCTGGAGGACACCACGACCACGTCGGCGTCGATGCGCAGCGAGTCGGCCGCTGGCGGCAGCAGCGGCAGCGCCCGCCGGTGGTCGCGCCGGAACGCCGGGATGCGGTTGAGCCACGAGGTGCGGATGTCGGCGTCCGCGAACTCGGGGTAGGTGCCGTCGGGGTCGTAGAGCGTGGTGTAGATCGGCGCGTCGGGGAAGGCACGGTGCATGGCGAGCACCACCCGCTCGGCCCCGCCGCGCTGGGTCAGGTAGTCGTGCGCGATCGCGACCTTCACGACGCCTCCAGGTCGGCCTCGACCATCCGGGCCACGAGCTCGTCGAAGGTGACCGACGGCGTCCAACCGAGGACGCGGCGCGCCTTGCCGGCGTCCCCGCGCAACTCGGTGGGGTCGGCGGGCCGCAGGAACGCGGGGTCGACGCGCACGTAGCGCTGCCAGTCGGCGACTCCGGCACGGGCGAACGCGGCGGCCACGAACTCCCGGACGCTGTGGCCCTCGCCGGTCGCGATCACGTAGTCGCCCGGCTCGGGGTGCTCGGCGGCCAGCCGCATCGCGTGGACGTAGTCGGGCGCCCAGCCCCAGTCGCGGCGGGCGTCCAGATTGCCGAGCGCCAGCTCGTCGGCGCGTCCCTGCGCGATCGCGGCGGCCGTCGACGTGATCTTGCGGGTGACGAAGCCGCCCGGACGCCGCGGCGACTCGTGGTTGTAGAGGATCAGGCTGCACGCGTGGACGCCGTGGGTGCGGTAGACCGCCGCCGCCTGGTGGGCGAACGCCTTGCTCATGCCGTAGGGGTTCACGGGGCGGATCGGCGTCCCCTCGTCCTGCGGGGTCTCGGCGGGCTCGCCGAACACCTCGGCGCTGGCCGCCTGGACGAACGCCACCCTCTTTCCCGTCGTCTCGACGACCCGGCGCGCGGCCTCGAGCAACCCCAGCGCGCCGACCGCGTTGACCTCGGCCGTCTCGACCGGACGCTCCCAGCTGGCCGCCACCGACGAGATGCCCGCGAGGTTGTAGACCTGGTCGGGCGCGATCTCCTGCAGCAGGACGCCGATGTCCGCGGTGTCCCTCAGGTCGGCCGTGTGCAGGACCACCCCCTCGGTGTGGTGACCCCGGTCGCCGGGCGCCGACAGGCCGTGCACCGCGTAGCCGGCCGCAAGCAACTCCTCGGCGAGGTAGCTGCCGTCCTGCCCGCCGACTCCGGTGACGAAGGCCGTGGTCATCTCAGAGCCTGGCCAGCGCTCTCTGCTCGGCGAGGTCGTTGTCGACCATCATCTCCACGAGCTGGGTGAAGTTGACCTCGGGCGTCCAGCCGAGCTTCTCGTGGGCCTTCGTGGAGTCGCCGATCAGCATGTCGACCTCCGCCGGCCGCATGAACCGGGGGTCCTGCCGCACGTACGGCGTCCAGTCGTCGATGCCGACGCGGGCGAACGCGACGTCCAGCAGGTCGCGGATCGAGTGGGTCTCGCCGGTGCTGATGACGTAGTCGTCGGCCTCCGGCTGCTGCAGCATCAGCCACATGGCGCGGACGTAGTCGCCGGCGTAACCCCAGTCGCGCTGGGCGTCCAGGTTGCCGAGGGTGAGGGTGTCCTGCAGGCCGAGGCGGATGCGCGCGACCGCCTGCGAGACCTTGCGGGTCACGAACTCCGGACCGCGCCGCGGCGACTCGTGGTTGAACAGGATGCCCGAACTGGCGTGCATGCCGTAGCTCTCGCGGTAGTTGATCGTCATGTAGTGGCCGTAGACCTTCGAGACGCCGTACGGCGAACGCGGCCACAACAGCGTCGTCTCGCGCTGCGGCACCTCCTGGACCTTGCCGAACATCTCCGAACTGGACGCCTGGTAGAACCGCACCTGGTCCAGGTCGTCGCCGGCCCACAGCCGCAGGGTCTCCAGCATGTTGAGGACGCCGATGCCCGTCACCTGGGACGTCACCGTCGCGTTCTCCCAGGAATAGGCGACGTAGCTGATCGCGGCGAGGTTATAGACCTCGTCGGGGCTGGACGCCTTGAGCGTGCGCGTGAGGCTCGACTGGTCGAGCAGGTCGCCGGTGTGCAGGATCACGTCCGGCACCGTGGCGCGGACCAGGTCGTACTTCGGGTTGTTCTGCCCCCGGATCAGCCCGTGGACCTCGTAGCCCTTCGACACGAGCAACTCGGCCAGGTACAGACCGTCCTGTCCGGTGATGCCCGTGATCAGCGCGGTCTTCATGAGCGTCCTTCCACCCGGAGCGCCCTGGCCGGGGCGGCGACAGGGTCCGTTCATTTATGAGTCGTAATGGCACTCTATCGAGCCCCGGGGCGGCGGGGCATGGGCGCTCGGCCGGGGCCAGGGCGGGGTTCGTTAGGCTTGACGCCCGTGGGTCACTATCTGGTCACCGGCGGCGCCGGGTTCATCGGCAGCAACTACGTGCGCCATCTCCTGGCGACGACCGATCACACGGTCACCGTCCTCGACAAGCTGACCTACGCCGGCCACCGCGAGTCGCTGGCCGATCTGCCCGAAGCGGGCGTCGAGCTCGTCGTCGGCGACATCTGCGACGCCCGGCTCGTCGACACGCTGGTGACGAGGGCGGACGCCGTCGTCCACTTCGCCGCCGAGTCGCACAACGACAACTCCCTGAACGACCCGAGCCCGTTCGTGCAGACCAACCTGGTGGGCACCTACACGCTGCTGGAGGCGGTGCGGCGCTCAGGCGTCCGGTATCACCACATCTCGACCGACGAGGTCTACGGCGACCTCGAACTGGACGACCCCGAGCGGTTCTGCGAGGCCACCCCCTACAACCCGTCGTCGCCGTACTCGGCCAGCAAGGCCGGCTCCGACCTGCTGGTGCGGGCGTGGGTGCGCAGCTTCGGCGTCCGCGCGACGATCAGCAATTGCTCCAACAACTACGGCCCCTACCAGCACGTCGAGAAGTTCATCCCGCGGCAGATCACGAACGTGATCGACGGCGTCCGGCCCAGGCTGTACGGGGCGGGGCTGAACGTCCGCGACTGGATCCACGTCGACGACCACAACGCCGCCGTGCAGACGATCGTCGAGCGGGGCGCGATCGGCGAGACCTACCTGATCGGCGCCGACGGCGAGCAGAACAACAAGGCCGTCGTCGAGGCCATCCTCACGCTGATGGGGCAGCCGGCCGACGCCTACGACCACGTCAACGACCGGCCCGGCCACGACCTGCGCTACGCGATCGACTCGACCAAGCTGCGCACCGAACTCGGCTGGGCGCCGCGCTACACCCGCTTCGCCGACGGTCTCGCCGCCACCATCGACTGGTACCGGACGCACGAGGACTGGTGGCGTCCGATGAAGGCAGCCACCGAGGCCAAGTACGCCCGCACGGGCCAGTGATGGGCGAGCTCGCCGTTCACACGACACCGATCCCGGGGCTGCTGGTCTTCGACCTCGCCGTCCACGGGGACGCGCGCGGCTGGTTCAAGGAGAACTGGCAGCGCGAGAAGATGCTCGCCCTCGGCCTGCCCGACCTCGAGCCGGTGCAGAACAACATGTCGTACAACGCGTCCCGCGGCGCCACCCGCGGCCTGCACGCCGAGCCCTGGGACAAGCTCGTCTCGCTGGCGTCCGGACGCATCCTCGGCGCCTGGGTCGACCTGCGCGAGGGGCCGTCGTTCGGGGCGACCTACTGGCTCGACATGGGCGTCGACAAGGCCGTCTACGTGCCGCGCGGCGTCGCGAACGGCTACCAGGCCCTCGCCGACGACACCGTCTACAGCTACCTCGTCAACGACCACTGGTCGCAGCACGCCCGCGACGAGTACACCTACGTGAACCTGGCCGACGAGACGGTGGGCGTCCCGTGGCCGATCCCGCTCGCCGAGGCGACGGTCTCGGACGCCGACGCCCGCCACCCGCGCCTGGCCGACGTCGTGCCGATGAAGCCCCGCCGGACGCTCATCCTCGGCGGCGCCGGCCAGCTCGGCCTGGCGTTGCAGGACGTATTCGGCGACGCCGACGCCCTCGACGCCGACCACCTCGACCTCACCGACGCGGCCGCGGTCGACGCGTTCGACTGGAGCCCCTACGGCACGATCGTCAACGCCGCCGCCTACACCGCCGTCGACCGCGCCGAGACCCCCGAAGGACGCGCCGCCTGCTGGGCGATCAACGTCACCGCCGTCGGACGACTCGCGCGCGTCGCCCGCGAGCACCGGGCGGTTCTCGTGCACGTCTCGTCCGACTACGTCTTCGACGGGACGCGCCCCGTCCACCCCGAGGACGAGCCCGTCAGCCCCCTGGGCGTCTACGGCCAGACCAAAGCCGCCGCGGACGCCCTCGTCGCGCTGGTTCCGCGGCACTACCTGATCCGCACCTCGTGGGTCATCGGCGAGGGTCAGAACTTCGTCCGCACGATGGCGTCCCTGGCCGAGCGGGGCGTCCGTCCCGCGGTCGTCGACGACCAGCACGGACGCCTCACCTTCGCCGCCGACCTCGCCGCCGCCATCGCGCACCTGCTCGGCACCGGCTCGCCGTTCGGCACCTACAACGTCACGTGCGACGGACCCGTCAGCACCTGGTACGACATCGCGCGCCGCGTCTTCGCACTCACAGGCCACGACCCGGACGCCGTCAGCCCCCAGTCCACCGCCGACTACGCCGCCGGCAAGGTCGTCGCGCCGCGTCCGGAGCACTCGACGCTCGCCCTCGACAAGATCAAGGCCACCGGGTTCGTCCCGCCGACGACCGAGGACGCCCTCGCCGCCTACCTGGCCCGCGGGGCCGTCCGGTAGCGGTCGAGCGATGCGCGAGCTCAGCCTCTACGGCCTGTCGACCCGGACGCCCGTCCGCCTGCTCGGCCGCGCCGACGAGTTGGACGCCGCCGTCCGGTCTGCCTGGAGCCGCTGTCTTGATCTGGACGCCGCCGGCGCCGGCGAGCTGCAGACCGAGGGGCTCACCGTCCGGCTGCTCGAGGAGGGCGACGCGAGCGTCCCGGGCCCGGACGCCGACGGTGACTCGATCGCCGACACCGACCCCGGACCGCTACTGCAGCTGCTCACCCAGCGGGTCACGTACGCGAAGATCCACGCCCAGGCCGGACGCCTCCTCATGCTGCACGCCGCCGCCGTGGCCCACCCCGAGACCGGGCGGGCGATCGCGTTCGTGGCACCCGGTGGCACCGGGAAGACCACGCTCGCCCGGCACCTCGGCGCCCGCTACGGCTACCTCACCGACGAGACGGTCGCGATCGACGCCGGTGGGCTGATCCACCCCTACCCGAAGCCGCTGTCCATCAGGGGCTCGAGCGGGTACGCCAAGACCGAGACCTCGCCCGACGAGCTGGGCCTGCGGACGCCCCCATCGGCCTGCCGACTACGCAGGATCGTCCTGCTCGACCGGTCGGACGACCACGCCGGGACGCCCGTGGTCGCGCCGCTGACCCCGTTCCAGGCCATCGCGGCGCTGGCGCCGGAGACGTCCTCGCTGGCGTCCCTGCCCCGGCCGCTGCACGGCCTCGCCGACCTCCTCGGCACCCTCGACGAGACCGTCCGGCTCACCTACCGCGACGCGGGCGCGATTGCCGACCTGGTCGCCGACTGGCTGGTCCCCGCATGACCGGCCCCATCGGACGCGTCCAGCCCGTCGACCTCCTCACCGGCGACGAGGGCGCGCTGCTGCTCTACCCCGACCGGCTCGTGTCGATCAGCCCCCTGGGGGCGGCGGCGTACGAGCTCGCCGAGAACGGCATCGACCTGGACGAGCTCGCGCGCGGACTGGCCGAGCGCTTCGGCGTCCCACCCGAAGAGAGCCTCGAGGACGCGACCGAGGCCGTCGTGGCCCACCTGGTGCGCGAGGGCGTCCTGACCGACCGTCGCGACGCGGCGCCCTGACCGACCGTCGCGGCGGAACCTCCCAACCGCAGACCGACCGCACCGACGGCGTCCCATCTTCGCCCTGGGTTGGCACTACTTCGTGCGAAGAAGAGCCCCCGAGCCCTATCATGGACGCCGTCGCAACCCTCACCGGAGAGGCCTTCGCATGTCCCAAAACCAGATCGGCGTCGCCGTGCCGACCGTTCTGCTCCCCGTCGCCTCGATCGACCGCGCCAAGTGGGCGGTCATCGCGTGCGATCAGTTCACCTCCGAGCCGGAGTACTGGGAGCGGGTCGAGGCCACGGTGGGCGAGGCGCCGTCCACGTTCCGCATGATCCTGCCCGAGCTGTACCTCACGGCCCCCGACGTCGAGGACCGCATCGCCCGCTGCCAGCAGACGATGAAGAGCTACCTCGACCAGGGCCTGTTCGAGCCGCACGACGCGTTCGTCTACGTCGAGCGCACGGTCAGCGGCGGCAAGACCCAGAAGGGCCTCGTCGTCGCGCTCGACCTCGAGACCTACGACTACAACAAGGGCAGCCAGACGCTCGTGCGCGCCACCGAGGGCACGGTCCTCGACCGGCTCCCACCGCGCATGAAGGTGCGCCGCGGCGCCGACCTGGAGTCCCCGCACATCCTGGTCCTCTACGACGACCCGCAGTGCGACGTTCTGTCCAGCGTCTACGCGAACCTGGACGCCCTGCCCGTCGCCTACGACTTCGAGCTCATGGAGGGCTCCGGCCACCTCACCGGCCGCCTCATCGAGGACGCCGGCATCCAGGGCCAGATCACGGACGCCCTCGCGTCGCTGATCTCCCCCGAGTCCTACCAGGCCAAGTACGGCCTCGAGGCCGACAAGCCGCTGCTGTTCGCGATGGGCGACGGCAACCACTCGCTGGCCACCGCCAAGGCGATCTGGAACGAGCTCAAGGAGGCCGGCGCGCCGGCCGACCACCCGGCCCGCTACGCGCTGGTCGAACTGGTCAACCTGCACGACGACTCGCTGGTCTTCGAGCCGATCCACCGCGTGATCTTCCACGCCGGCGACCTCGTCGAGAAGCTCAAGGCCCACTTCGGCGACCGCGCGTCCTACACGCAGGTGGCCGACATGGCCGCCCTGGACGCCCTCGTCCGCGAGAACGTGGCTCCGAAGCAGCGCTTCGGCCTGGTCTCTCCCGAGGGCCACGTGCTCGTCGAGCTGAGCGACCCGACCCACGAGCTGGCCGTCGGCAGCCTGCAGGAGTTCCTGGACGGCTTCATCGCCGCCAACTCCGACGCCGAGATCGACTACGTCCACGGCGAGGAGCCCGTCGACCGGCTCGCCCGCATCGAGGGCAACGTCGGCTTCACGCTGCCGGCCATCGGCAAGGGCACGTTCTTCAAGTCCATCGCCGTCGACGGGGCCCTGCCCCGCAAGACGTTCTCGATGGGCCACGCCCACGACAAGCGCTTCTACATGGAGTGCCGCCGCATCTCGGCGTAGCCGCCGCGGCGTCCGGTATCTGCTCTTCACTAGGCCGGACGCCCCACCCACCCACGCGCGTCGCGGGCCCCGACAGGGGTCCGCGACGCTGCTTTCCGCACCCGAGACCGGACCGCCGCCAGCGGCGTCCAATTGGACTCAACGCGGTGTGGCGCCGCACCCGGGGGACTAGGGTGACCAGGCAAGAGCGATCCCACAGGAGGGCATCCATGGCTTACGAAGAGACCAGCAACCCACTTCGGGGAATCGAGGCCCACCCGGGCTCGGGCCACTACGGCATCTTCGATCACGGGGCACATGTTTGGGCCTACACACCCGAGGGGCAGCAGCCGGTGCTCTGGATGAGCAAGCAGTCCCAGTACGCCGAGGGCAAGCCGATCAGCGGCGGTATTCCGATCGTCTTCCCGTGGTTCGGCAAGGGTCCTGAGGACAACCGGGATCCCCACCACGGCTTCGCGCGGCTCGACACCTGGCACCGCAGCGACATCAAGGACACCATCTCCCAGGACGGCCGGCTCATCATCGAATACGAGCTCGACTACGCCATGGACCACACCGACTTCCCGCACGACTACACCACCTACGTGCGCGCCAAGTTCACGCCGGAGTACCTGCAGGTGTTCATGGAGGTCACCAACGACGGCGAGGAGCCGTTCACCTTCGAGAGCGCGTTCCACACCTACCTGAGCGTCGGCGATGTCCGGCAGATCTCGATCGACGGCCTCGACGGCTGCGAGTACCTCGACCGCGTCGTCGGGGCCGAGAAGCTGCAGTGCGTCCAGGAGGGTCCGGTCACGATCACGGCCGAGACCGACCGGCTCTACAGCCACAAGGACACCGTCGTCCTGCACGACCCCGTCCTCGGTCGCGACCTCGAGATCAGCAAGGTCGGCTCGCTCAGCACGGTCGTCTGGAATCCGTGGATCGACAAGGCCGCCCGCATGCCCGACTTCGGCGACGACGAGTGGACCGGCATGATCTGCATCGAGGCGGGCAACATCCGCGACAACGCGGTCACGCTGCTGCCCGGCCAGACCCACACCATGCGCCAGCGCGTCACGCTCCTCTGACGCCCCGACACCGACGGCCGTCGCCCCCGGGCGGCGGCCGTTCCCACGTCCGGACGCCGTAGGCGTCCGCCGGGCTCGAACGACCTCGAGACGCGGGCGCCCAGGGCGGACCGATCAGCCGACCGGACCCGGCGGCCAGGCGCGGGCGATCACCTTCCCGGTGACCCGGGAGACGTCGACGAAGCGGGCGCAGTCGGCCGCTGGGGCGTCGGTACGGCAGGCCAGCACGGAGTCGGCCGAGTCCGAACGATGGTCACCCATGAGCAGCAGCTTCCCGGCCGGCACGACCAGGGGCGAGAAGCACCGGGTCGAGCGAGGCTCGGTCGTGCAGTCGAGGACGCCGGGCTCGAAGGGCAGGTCCTCGTAGATGTAGGGCTCGTCCAAGGGAGCGCCGTTCACCTGGAGCCGTCCGGCGGTGTCGCAGCAGCCCACAGTGTCGCCGCCGACGCCCAGGACCCGCTTGACCGTGTAGCTGGAGTCGGAGATGCCGATGCCGGTGATGTTGCCGAAGACTCGCAGCGCCTGCTTGAGCGGATTGGGGTCCGGCGGGCGCACGGTGGTGTCCCAGGTGTCGCCGTGGGCGAAGATCACGATGTCACCGCGCGCCGGACCGGAGTTCAGGTAGGGCAGCCGCGACGACAGCACACGGTCGGTGACGCCGAGGGTCTGCTCCATGGACCCTGACGAGACGCTGTGCACCCGCACCAGGAACGCCTGCACCAGCGACACGACCACCAGCGCGGCGAGCACGTTCACCAAGACGGTGAGCCACAGCGGTCGCGGGGGACGCTGCGCGGCGCTCCCCTCGTCGCCGCTGGGGGCGTCCTCGCTCATCCCGGGCTCCTCGCCAAGGCTCGTTCGGCCCGCGCAAAACGGGCGGACGCCCACGGTTCGGGAAGCGCGAACGATCGGACGCGTCCGGCGGGCGTAGCGGCTACCCTACGTCCTATTCGTCAAGCTTTCAGAGAGGAAACCGATGACGCGCATCCTGAGCGAGAAGTACCGCAGCAAGGTGATGGGCGCCGAGGAGGCAGCCCGGCTCATCAAGAATGGCGACACCATCGGTTTCGCCGGTTTCACCGGCTCGGGCTACCCCAAGGTCATCCCGGGCGCGCTGGCCGCCGAGATCAAGGCCGCGCACGGACGCGGTGAGGAGTTCAAGGTCAACGTGCTGACCGGCGCGTCCACGGCCCCCGAACTCGACGGTGCGCTGGCCGATGTCGGCGGCGTCGCGATGCGGATGCCGTACCAGTCCGATCCGCACATGCGCAACGCCATCAACGACGGCACCTCGCAGTACCACGACGTGCACCTGTCCCACTCCGGCCCGCAGGTGCGCGCCGGCTTCTGGGGAAAGATGGACTGGGCGATCATCGAGGTCACGAAGATCAAGGCCGACGGCACCATCGTTCCGTCCAGCTCCATCGGCAACAACAACGTGTACCTGGAGGTCGCCGACAAGATCATCCTCGAGGTCAACTCCTGGCAGTCCGAAGACCTCGAGGGCATGCACGACCTGTACTCAATGCGCCTGCCCACCCACAACGTGCCGATCCCGATCCTGAACGCGGGTGACCGCATCGGCGAGACCGTCTACCACATCGACTCCGACAAGGTCGTTGCTGTCATCGAGACCGACTCCGCCGACCGCAACACGCCGTTCAAGGCGCTGGACGAGGAGTCCAAGTCGATCGCCAGCCACTTCCTCGACTTCCTGGGCGGCGAGGTCAAGGCCGGGCGCATCCCGAAGAACCTTCTCCCGCTGCAGTCGGGCGTGGGCAACATCGCCAACGCGGTGCTCGCCGGCCTGCTCGACGGCCCGTTCGACCACCTGGTCTCCTACACCGAGGTCATCCAGGACGGCATGGTCGACCTGATCGATGCAGGCAAGCTGGTGGTGGCGTCCGCGACGGCGTTCTCGCTCTCGCCCGAGGCCGCGCACCAGATGAACGAGAAGGCCGCGTTCTACCGCGAGAAGATCGTGCTGCGTCCGCAGGAGATCTCGAACAACCCCGAGATCATCCGGCGCCTCGGCGTCATCTCGTGCAACGGCCTCCTCGAGGCCGACATCTACGGCAACGTCAACTCGACGAACGTGATGGGCACGAAGATGCAGAACGGTATCGGCGGCTCCGGCGACTTCACGCGCAACGCGTTCATCAGCTGCTTCGTGACTCCGTCGACGGCCAAGCACGGCGACATCTCCTGCATCGTGCCGATGGTCAGCCACCACGACCACACCGAGCACGACGTGATGGTGGTCATCACCGAGCAGGGCCTGGCCGACCTGCGTGGCCTGTCGCCCAAGCAGCGGGCCCAGAAGATCATCGACAACTGCGCGCATCCCGACTTCAAGCCGATGCTGCAGGACTACTACGACCGCTCGGTCAAGTGCGCCAAGGGCATCCAGACGCCGCACATGCTGACCGAGGCCCTCAGCTGGCACCAGCGCATGCTCGACACCGGCAGCATGAAGGTCTAGCCATCGCCTGATCACACCTGCGAGGGGGACGCCATCACGGCGTCCCCCTCGTCATGCCCGACCCGTCCCGCCGGTGAGAGGGAGGAATCCGGGACTGGGTCACACTCGACGGCCTCCATGGCTCCAAATCGGCCGTCTTCAGCCGTTGACTGTGACGTAGTCCCGGAAATGCAGGCCAGACGGAGTCAGTCGGCGTCCGAGCGGAACGAGGCCGGGTGTGCGATGACGTCGACCATCGCGCCGTTGCGGTAGGTGGTGATGGCCAGCGGGTCGCCGGGCACGTGGGCGAACAGGCGTCGCTGCAGGTCCTGGGCGTCCGCGACCGGCTGGCCGCCGACGGTGACCACGAGGTCGCCGTCCCGGAGCCCCGCGACGGCCCCCGGACTGCCCGGTTCGACATGGGCGAGGCGGATGCCGTGCGCCCGTCCCACCTTGGCGGCCAGATCGGGCGGCAGCGGCGAGGGCGCCGCCGCGACCCCGAGGAAGGACCGGCGCACGTGCCCGTCGCGCAGGAGGGCGTCCAGGATGCGCCGCGTCGTTGCGTTGACCGGCACCGCCAGCCCCAGCCCGATGCCGGCGACCGCGGTGTTGACGCCGACCACGCGGCCCGTCGCGTCGACGAGCGCCCCGCCTGAGTTGCCCGGGTTGAGGGCGGCGTCGGTCTGGATGACGTCCTCGATGATGCTGGTGTGCGTGCCGCTGCGCGACGGCAGCGAGCGGCCCAGCCCGCTCACCACTCCGGCCGTCACCGAGCCGCCGAGCCCCATCGGGTTGCCGATCGCCACGACGAGCTGGCCGACCTGCAGGGTGTCCGCGTCGCCGAGCACGGCCGGCGCCGGCAGCGCGTCGCCCGTGCGCAGCACCGCCAGGTCCGAGAGCCGGTCGACGCCGGCGACCGCGGCGTCCGCCCTGCTGCCGTCGGAGAAGGACGCCACCACGCGTCGTCCCCGGCCGGCGACGTGGGCGTTCGTGACCAGGATGCCCACGTCGATCACCACGCCCGAGCCCGAGCCGAGCGGCCCGCGCTCCCCCAGCACCGTCAGGCTGGCCACCGACGGCGCGACCTCCCGCACGACCCGCGTCACGACCGCCGAGTAGGCGTCCAGGGGGTCGAGGGCCTGTTCGTCCATGCCGCACCTCCGCCTGTTCAACGCCGGACGCCGCCGCGTCCATCTCACGCGGGCCAGGTGGCTCGCGTCCAGGACGCCGGTGCTAGGGTCGAATCACGGGCGGTGGGGCTCGCCCGACCCAAACTGCCGCTCGCGGCCAACAGTCCCTACCTGACACGACTGACGTGCAATGGGTAGGGAGGTGCCGCGATGAGCCCCGTCGATCCTTCTGCTGGGCAACGCTCTTCTCCCCGCACCTCGCACCCCGCACGACGGCGTGCCACCGCGTCCACCATCCGGTGCGACGGCGAGGTCGTTATCGAGGAAGGACCCTGTCATGAGCTTCGAGATCAGCGGCGTGAGCGCGCTGGAGATCCTGGATTCGCGTGGGCGTCCCACGCTGAGCGTCACTCTGACGCTGGCCGACGGCACGACGGCGCAGGCGGGCGTCCCGTCGGGGGCGTCCACCGGCTCGCGCGAGGCCGTCGAACTGCGCGACGGCGATAAGGCCCGCTTCGGCGGCGCCGGCGTCACGAAGGCCCGCGACCACGTCAATGGCGAACTCAACGCCGGGCTCGCCGGACGCGCCTGGGGCTCGCTGGCCGAGGTCGATCAGGCGATGATCGCGCTCGACGGCACCCCCAACAAGGCTCGCCTGGGCGCGAACGCGCTCGTCGGCACGTCGATGGCGCTGGCCCGGGCGCTGGCGGCGTCCGAAGGGACGCCGTTGCACGCCTGGCTGCCCGGCTTCGGCCAGGACCCGCGGCTGCCCGTGCCGTGCTTCAACGTGCTCAACGGCGGCGCGCACGCCCCCAACCCTCTGGACTTCCAGGAGCTCATGATCTCGCCGCTGGGGGCGCCGTCGCTCGCGGAGGCGGTGCGGGCGGGCGCCGAGGTGTACGCCGCCCTGCGCAAGCGGCTGGCCGCCGCCGGCCACGCTACCGGGCTCGGCGACGAGGGCGGGTTCGCTCCCGACCTGGCCGAACCCGAGGAGGTGCTCGCCCTGATCGTCGCCGCGATCGGCGACGCGGGCTACAGCGCCGGCCCCGACGGCGTCGCGATCGCGCTCGACCCCGCGGCGTCCGAGTTCCACCAGGCCGACGGCAGCTACCGGGTCAACGGGACGTCACTGTCGAGCGACGACATGATCGCCCGGTACGCCGCGATGGTCGACGCCTTCCCGATCTGGAGCATCGAGGACGGCCTCGGCGAGGCCGACCCGGCCGGTTGGAAGCGCCTCACCGAGACCCTCGGCGGACGCATCCAGCTCGTCGGCGACGACAACTTCTGCACCAACCCGGCGATCATCGCGGCGGCCATCGCCGACGGCATCGGCAACGCGGCCCTGATCAAGCTCAACCAGATCGGCACGGTCACCGAGACCCTCGAAGCCATGCGGCTCTGCCACGAAGCCGGCTACGGCCAGATGGTCTCGCACCGCTCGGGCGAGACCCCCGACACGTTCATCGCCGACCTCGCGGTGGCGACCGGCTGCGGCCAGCTCAAGACCGGCGCGCCGGCCCGCGGCGAGCGGGTCGCGAAGTACAACCGGCTCATCGAGATCGAGGCCCTCAACTCCGGCCTGCCCTACGGCCTGATCGCCGGCCCGCGTTAGCCGAAGACCGGACGCCCTCGGCGCTGTTCAGGCGTGCGGCAGCAGGAGCGCGCGGAGGGCGTCCACGTCGGAGACGACGGCGACGGGACGCTCGGCGTCCAGTGCCTCGGGGACGCCGGCGCCCCAGGTGACACCGATGGCGTCCACGCCGGCGGCGCGGGCGGCCTGGAGGTCGTAGATGGCGTCGCCGACGTAGACGCAGTCGTCGGGGCGCGCCTCGAGCAGGCGCATGGCGTGCAGGAGCGGGTCAGCCGCCGGCTTGTGGACGTCGGTGTCCTCCATGGTGGTGAGCACCGGGATGTGGGCGTGGAGCGCGACGGCCTCGAGCGTCCGGTACGCGGCCGAGCGCCGCTTCGAGGTGACGATGCCGGTGCGGCAGCCGGCGTCACTGAGCTCGGCGAGCAGCGCCTCCATGCCCTCGAAGCGCTCGACGAGGAGATCGAGGTTGGCCCGGTTGTGGTCGAGGTAGGCCTCCATCAACTCCTGATGATGCTGCGGGTACTTCAATTCAAGGATCTCAGCAAGGGCGCGCCCGATCCACTCACGGCTCTCCTCGACGGGGGCTGCTTGCCCGAGCACTTGCGTCGTAGCATGTGCGTACGAAGCCAGGATCAACGGGATCGTGTTCACGACCGTTCCGTCCAGGTCGAAGAGGACAACAGCCCAGCGTGCGCGGTTCACCCGCACAGGCTAGGGGCATCGGACACGAGGATCACAGCTTGACGACGCAGACCGCTCGTCCGAGAGGACGCCGTCCCGGCAACGACGACACCCGGGGCACCATCGCCCGCTCGGCTCTGGAGCTGTTCGACAGCCAGGGCTATGACGCGACCTCGCTGCGGGCCATCGCCCGGCACGCGCAGGTCGATCCGGCGCTCGTGCACCACTACTACGCGTCCAAGCCGCAGCTGCTGACGAGCGTCCTGCTGGACAGCGATCTCGACCTGGGCCCGCTGGTCGACTCGATGGTGGCCGGTGACCGCGACGGCATCGGCCTGCGGGTCGCACGGGCCTGCCTGGCCGTGTGGGAGCACCCCGTGCACCACGAGTCGCTGATGTCGTTCCTGCGTCCCGAACAGGCGGGGCGCGAGCGGCACCGCCTGCTGGGAGAGTTCCTCGCCTGCGAGGTCTTCGGGCGCGTCGCCGCCGCCATGGGCCATCGGGACGCCGCCCTGCGCGGCCAGCTCGCCGCGACGACCTTCCTGGGGCTGCTCTCGGCGCGGCACATCCTGCAGTTCAGCGCCCTGTCGAATACGAGCCTGAGGCGCCTGGCCCATCCGATCGGCCAGGTCCTGCAGCTGTACCTGGTCGAGGACTGGTAGGCGCTTCGGTCGCGACTTCCGGCCTCCATCTAGACTGGCGGGGCCCGGAGTCAGGAGAGATCGCGGATGTCGGAGGTCCAGCCCGCTACGCCGGACGCCGTCGCGCCCGCAGCGCCATCCCTGGCTGCGTCATCCCAAGCCTCGCCCGCTCCCGCCCCTCCGGTCGACACCGACGTGATGCCGGCGCTCGCGCCGACGGCGTCCCCGATCGACCCGAGCACCGGCGAACCGCGACGTCCGTGGCTGGCCTGGGCCGCGCTCGCTCTTTTCTTCGCCGGCGCCGGGGTGACGCTGGTGGCGCTGCTGTGGGGGATGTGGCTGTCCGTGCGCCACTTCGCGGACGCCACCTGGCTCAACCGCGCGGTGCCGACCGAGCTCGGCGATCCGTTCCGGGTCGTGCTGACGGTGGCGACGTGGGCCGCCGCGGTGCTGGTCGGCGGCGTGGCCTCGACCGTCGGCTACTACGCGTGGGCCGGCTACCGCTGGACCCGCTGGGGCGGCCTCGTCGCCGTGGCCGTCGGCTGCCTGTCGTTCCTCGGGCACTGGCTGGCCCCGTGGGCGCTGGTGCCGATCGTGCTGGGGGCTGCTGTGCTGTGGCTGCCGCCGATGCGCCGGTTCTCCACCGCGTGGAGCGAACACAGGCACCCCGCCGTCGAGTATCCGCCGCTGCCGGACGCCGTCGCGTACGGTCCCCTGCCGCGCTACAGGAGAGCGGCTGGCGCGGGCTGACGTGCCGCGGCGTCCGCTGTCGTTAGGATCGCCGGCGATGAACGTCATCCGAATCCTGACCGGCCGCTGGCACACGATCGTGCCCCCGATCGCGCTCGTCGCGCTGGCCTTCGCGTGGGGCACCCACCCGGGCGGGCTCGTGTCGCTGCTGCTGGGCGTGATCCTGGCGGCGTCCGTGCTGGCGGCCGTGCACCACGCCGAGGTGGTCGCGGCCCGGGTCGGCGAGCCGCTGGGCTCGGTGATCCTCGCGCTGGCGGTGACCGTGATCGAGGTGGGCCTCATCGTGATGACGATGACCGGGCCGAAAGCGCAGCCCACTCTGGCGCGCGACACGATCTTCGCCGCGGTCATGATCACCCTGAACGGCATCGTCGGCCTGTCGCTGCTGGTCAACGCCGGACGCCAGGGTCAGGCGCTGTTCCGGGCGAAGGGGTCCGGCGGCATGCTCGCCGCCGTCATGACCCTGGCCGCGGTCACCATGGTGCTGCCCAACTACACGGCGGTCCCCGGGCCGACCTACACGGGCGCACAGCTGACGTTCGCCTCCGTGGCGTCCCTGCTGCTGTACGTGCTGTTCGTGACCACGGCGACCGGCAGCCACCGCGACTTCTTCCTGCCGGTCGACTCCCAGGGCAACCGGGTCGACCCGGAGGAGGACCACGCGGAGCCGCCGTCGAACCGCGAGGCGCTGATCAGCGTCGCGCTGCTGCTCGGGTCGCTGGTCGCGGTCGTCGGCCTGGCCAAGGTCGAGACGTACGCCATCGAGGACGCCCTCGCCTTCTTCGGGCTGCCGGCGTCGTTCGTGGGAATCGTGATCGCCGTACTGGTGCTGGCCCCCGAGACGATGGCCGCCGTGCGGGCGTCCCAGCGGGACCGCGTCCAGACGAGCCTGAACCTGGCCTACGGGTCGGCCGTGGCGTCCATCGGGTTGTCGATCCCGGCCCTGGCGCTGGCGTCCGTGCTGCTGAACCAGCCGCTGCACCTCGGGCTCGCGCCGCAGCACCTGGCGCTGCTGGCGCTGACGGGCATCGTGTCGATCCTCACCGTCGTCCCCGGACGCGCCGAGCGGCTCCAGGCCGCGGTGCACCTGGTGATCCTCGCCGCCTACGTCTTCCTGGCGGCGGCGCCGTAGAACGCCTCCGATTCTGATCTTGCGGGCGAGTTCGCGGCGCAAGTAGCGTTGTCGCCGGCCCCTCGCCCATTCCCCCCGGGCGTGGGGCCGCTCTCTTGCCTCGGGCTGTTCTCCGGATCTCGGACGCCCGCAGGCGCGGTGCCAGGTGGTACCGAACAACTTCTCGCTCGACTCGTCTTCCTCTTCGGAACCGGTCACTCCCTGGAAACGCCACTGGCGCGGACGGGGCGGCCGGAGTCCGGAGATGGAGGTGACCGCATTGTTCGACACGCTGGCCGCGATCATCGCGCTGATCTGGTACCACGGCTGACAAACGTGAGGGGGCTCCGGGGCATCGACCCGGGGCCCCCTTCGTCAATTCTGGCTGTAGAGCCCGGACGCCTTCGGTGCGGTCCCCTGGTCGGTGAAGTCGGGGTCGGCCCAGTGCCACTTGATGCCGTACACCAGGCCGGGCGTGAGGTCACGGAAGGCGACGCTCGGCGACGGGTCGGCCTCGAGATCGATGGGCGTCCCGCTCGGATCCTCGGAGAGCGCCGTGGGGGCGGTCACCCCGTCCAGCACCCAGGCCCGGTCGGCCAGGCCACCGAGGTGCACCTGGGTTTCGAAGCGCCAGCAGTCGCGCCGCGGCGCCATCACCGAGAGGGGGTCGCCCTCGCGGCGTGAGGGCAGGCGCAGGGCGGTCTCGTACTCGACGAGGTCGCCACACGCGCGGGGGGCGTCCAGGCGGAGGACGAACTCCCAGGTCTGGGGCCCGGTCTGGTTGACCTCCTCCAGTCGGGCCGCGCCCTTCACCCGCAGGTCTGGCGCCTCGTCGCCGAACCCGGGGAGGCTGATCATCTCGGTGACCCGCTCCAGCGTCGGCGCGGTCACCACGAGCGTGCGGCGGGCCCGGTGGATGGGTCGCTCCTCGCGAAAGTCGACGGTCGCCCTGAGTTCGGCGAGGAACCAGCCGCGGTCGTCCACCGCGGCGGCGACCAGTCGCTCGGCGACGGCCAGGTTGGCCTCTGAGAGCCTGCGCCGGACCACCTTGAGGCTCCGGTCGATCGCGACGGTCGCCCCGTTCAGGCGCTCCTGAAGGGTCGGAGCATCCGTGGGACGCACGGCGCAGGCACGCAGGAAGATCATCCTCTGATCGGCAGGCAGCGTGTGCGCCGCCCGCACCAGTTGGCGGGTCAGCGACTGACGTCCCTCGGCGCCGCGCGAGGGGCTGAAGCCGGTCAGCCGCGTCAGGCTCGGACCCACCCTGGACCCGATGTCGCCCGCCTGGAGCCCGCGATTGCGTTGCATCTTCGCCAGTTCGCTGGCGACCGATTGAACACTCACCTCCACCGCGACCCCCCATGCAGATGCCGACAAGGTCACAGTAGGGCGATCGCGGTCCTCGGGGGTGGAGGAGGTCCACGCCGCGCACCGACACGTCCTCCCGAACGACTTCACGTGCCGACCGTTTTCCCGTGCGGTGGGCGTCCGGGATGCGACATTCCGGACGCCCGTGCGTCGCTGCGGCAAGATTGCGCTTCGCAATGACGCGTCGAGCCGGGGGGATCCATGGACGCCAGCGCGAGGGCGACGGCCTTCGAACGACTCGATGAGTACGTCATGGAGAACCGGCGCCTTCTGCTCTGGGTCGCCCGCCAGTACACCCACCTGGATCCGGAGGATCTGCTCCACACCGCGTTCTCGAAGGCTCTGGGCATCCTGTCCCGCGCCAAGACGCCCGACGATCTGGAGCGGCACCTCGCCGCGATGCTCCACCGCCAGTACTGGTACACCGCGATGCGCAACGTCAGCCACGACCAGCACGACAAGACCAAGAAGGAGCTCACGACCGACGAGTCGCCGGACGACGGGGGCACGTACCACCGCCTGCCCGGCGACCCCACCGCGGACGACACGACCGACGGGATCACCGAGAATGGCCGCCACAAGGCCCTGTGGAACGCGCTCCTGGCACTGACCAGCCCTGACCGGAGATTCGCGAACGCCACCGACCAACTACGGCACCCCCACCTCACGGCCGAGCAGTGGAGAATCCTCCAGGTTCTCCACACGCTGACCCAGCAGGGACACCACGTGCGTGGGATTCAGGCCGAAGTGGCGCGCAGCATGGGTCTGGCGCCGGCGACGGTGAGCCAGCACATGCGGACGATCCTCACCATGCTTCAGATGACGCGCTACGTCGCGGGGGTGCTGGGTCCAGCCGAGACCCTCCGGCAGGAAGCGACCGTCACGGCGGCACTCCGTGCCTACGACGACTGGATCGCACCCCAGCAGAAGCCTTCAGTGATCCTGTTCCGGGATCTGGCACGGTCCGTCCGGACCGACGCCAATTCCGGCACTCGAGCCCGGCTCGACCTCTTGCCCCCGCTTCCTCCGGACCAGGCGGCCGAGCGCGCCGAACTCGTCCACGGCCAGGAGGCCGATTGCGCCGGAGCGCTCGGCAACTGCTACCCGAACTGCGCCGCTCGGTGCGCCCAGCACAATCCCATCCCCGATCGCACAACGGAGTTCTGAGAATGAACGATCAAGAAATCAACGGTGGCGACGACGAACTGAACGATGACGACGCCCAACTCCTCCTTGAAGCGGCTTCCTTCGCCGGCCGCTACGCCCGCGGCGTCCTGCCCGGCACCGACCCCATCGAGATCCTCACGGGGCTCCACCTGGGCCTCACGCCGGGACAGTTGGACGCCGTCGAGAGCGATCCCCGCCTTCGCGCGCTGGTCCGGAAGCACTGGGACGACGAAGGCGTCGACGAGGTCCTGTGGCGGCTCGCGGCCGGCGACGATGAGATCGGACGCCGCCACGCGGCCCTGCTGGCGAGTTGCGGCTATCCCCACCCCGTTCCCGGGGTCCAGCACGAGCTCGAGCGGTTCCTGTGGCTGTTGCTCGACGAAGCACCGCAGGCGGCGTCCACCAAGGGCGACTCGTTCGCCGAGACAGATCGCTGGACACTGCGGTGCGACCCGCTGCGGTGCCTGATCGTGGTGCTGACTCGCGCTGACGCCTACGACATCCGCTTCGTGCCTGAGGTCGGCGTTGAGGGGGGCGGCCGGATCCTGGCCCGTTGGGACGACGAGACCGTGGACGCGATCGACGTCGAGCTGACCGCCCGGGAACTCGTCGAGGTACGCCTCCCGCGCCTCGGACGACGCCTCGTCGCCCTGGCCGTCGACCTGCCGAACCCGCCCGCGGAGGGGTGATGGCTCGGCGCGCCCTGGTCGTCGGCATCGACGGCTACCCCTGCAGACCGCTGCGGACCTGCTGCAACGATGCCGCACACATGGCGTCCGTGTTGGGCCTGAACGCGGACGAAAGCCTGAACTGGATCGTCGACTCGCTGCTCGCCCGGGACCATCGCGCGCCGGTCGTCACCCGGTCGGACCTCCTGCGGGAGTTGTCGGAGTTGCTCACCGCCGAGGACGACGACGTTCTGTTCTACTTCTCCGGACACGCGATCCGGACGCCCTGGGGCCCGGAATTGGCCACGCAGGACGGCCTCCGACCGGGGGCGGGGATGTCGTTCAGCAGCCTCATGACGATGATCAACACCTCACCCGCCCACTCGATCACCGTCATCCTCGACTGCTGCTACTCGGGCGACCTCGGAACGGAGTTGCCCGGGGAGGGCCTGGGCCTCGCGGACCAGGACCGGTCGGTCCTGCGGGAGGATGTGGTGATCCTCGCCTCGGCTCACCCGAACGGGAATTCCGAGCCGGCGGGCGAGTTGAGCGTCTTCACCGACCTGCTCGTCGATGGGCTGCTCGGCGGGGCGTGCGATCAGCGCGGACGCGTCACGGCCCTGGGACTGTACGCGCACGCCTGGTCAGCCATGATGGGCAGCAACGCCAAACCTCAGTTCAAGGCGAACTGTGCCGCCCTGCCCATCCTTCGCACGTCGGAGGCGTGGGTGCGCCTGAAGACCTTCCGGCAGCTGCCACGGCTGTTCCCGACCAAGGACGCGGAGCTGTTGTTCGACCCGCAGTGGCTGACCGCGCACGCCGAGGCGACCACGGATCAGCTCATGCTGGCCGAGTTGCACGCTGCCCGACTGGCCAAGTCCGAGGAACGCGAGCCGCTCGGCTGGGTGATCCGCCTGAACCGTCCGGGTCGCTACTACTGGCGACTCGTGAAGCGCGACCTCCTCTGACACACCCGAATCGGTGCCGGGAGCGCATTACGCCGGAGCAGCCTCAGAACCGCTCGCTGCCTCACGACCGGCCTGGCGCATCCGAGCGGGCGACGGGAATCGAACCCGCACTGTCAGCTTGGGAAGCTGATGTTCTGCCATTGAA